>NZ_CP091786.1:2488933-2800050 GCF_022024015.1 Prevotella sp. E9-3 | reverse complement strand
TGTGCCGGGAAATATCGAAGGTGCACGAAGAGAGCGTACGCGGAACGCTGGAAGAGGTGATAGCTCATTTCAAGGAGCGCGAACCCAAAGGCGAAATTGTTATAGTGCTTGCCGGAAAAGAGGAAAAAGGCAAGAAAAAAGAAGACAAAGAATAGAAAGATATCTGAAAATACATATTTATTATGAAGAAAATTATTGTTTTGGCAGCCTTGGCCATGGCTATGACTGCCTGTACGGAAAACAAAAAGCAACAGCAGAACGCACTGGATCAGCAGCGCGATTCGCTGAATCAGATTATTGCCCAGAAGGACAATGAGATTAACGATATGGTGGGAACCTTGAACGATATCGAAGAGGGATTCCGCGAAATCACTGAAGCTCAGGGACGTGTGTCGGTGGCTCAGCGTGGAGAGGGTACCAGTTCGGCTGCCCGTATCCGTGAGAACATGCAGTTCATTCAGAGCACTATGCAGCAGAACCGTGAACTGATCAACAAGCTGCGCACTCAGTTGCGCCAGAGTTCAATCAACGGGGAACAGTTGAAGCGCACTATCGAGAATCTTACTGCTCAGTTGGAGGAAAAAGATGCCCAGCTGCGTACCTTGCGTGAGGAACTGGCTGCTAAAGATATTCACATTGCCGAGTTGGACGAGACCATCGCCGGTTTGAATGAGGATGTGACAATGTTGAAAGAAGAGAGCACCTCAAAGTCAGAAACCATCACTTCACAGGATAAGCAGTTGAATACAGCATGGTTTGTTTTTGGTACCAAGAAGGAACTGAAGGAACAGAACATTCTGAACGACGGCAAGGTGCTGGAACAGAACTTCAACAAGAGCTACTTCACCAAGATTGATATCCGAGTGGATAAGGAGATCAAACTTTATTCACGCAGTGCAGAGGTGCTCACCGCTCATCCGGCCAACAGCTATACATTGCAGCGTGATGCCAACAAACAGTATATTTTGCGTATCACAAATCCTGAACAGTTCTGGAGCACCAGTAAATATCTTGTAGTATTGGTGAAATAAATCTTACCCCTATATATATAATAATAGGTGAAACTAAGTGCGAGATTGATGTTGTTCAATCTCGCACTTAGTTTTGTATAGCTGTTAAAAAAGTATCAGACCATTTCGAAAGAATAATGGTAGATTACATGACTTTTTGCTTCCGAGAAAGTGTTAATGAAATGTGGAAAAGTTGTGTAATTTTTGAACAAAAATCGCTCTTTTACCAAGAAATTGGTATTTTTTTTGTGTTTTTATTAAAAAATCGTTCTACTTTCGAAAAATATTGTTACTTTTGCAAACTGTTACATAAAGTGACAAATATTCACCGTCTGTAAAGCGGTTAAAAATGTTTAACAGTGTTGAAAAGTGTAATACGATTTATCCAAAAGAAGAAAGCATAGATATCAAAACATCAATCATAGCGATAATACAAAATATAATAAGGTCTATATAATTTTTTATGAAAAAGAGATTGACAGCGTTTTTTGCGTGTCTGTTCCTGATTGTTGGAACAGCATTCGCTCAAAACAAAATCACAGGAACTGTTATTTCAAATGATGATGGCGAACCGATTATCGGTGCGTCAGTAATTATCAGTGGAACGAAGAATACAGGTACTTCTACTGATATTGATGGTAAGTTTACTATTATTGTTCCCCAGGGAAAGAAAATCAAGGTTTCTTACATTGGTATGAAAGAAACCACTGTTACGCCGAAGAACGGTATGACCATTACCTTGTATTCTGATGCTACAATGGTGGATGAGGTAGTGGTAACAGGTATGGTGAAACAGGATAAGCGCTTGTTTACTGGATCAGCTTCAAAAATTGATGCTGACAAAGCTAAGTTAAGCGGTTTGCCCGATGTTTCACGTTCACTGGAAGGCCGTGCAGCTGGTGTGTCCGTTCAAAATGTTAGCGGTACTTTCGGTACAGCGCCCAAAATCCGCATACGTGGTGCAACCTCTATCTATGGTAACTCTAAACCTCTTTGGGTGGTTGATGGTGTCATCATGGAGGATGTTACAGACGTGAGTGCTGACGACCTGTCTTCTGGTGATGCCAATACGCTGATTTCAAGTGCTATTGCAGGTTTGAACTCTGATGATATTGAGACTTTCGATATTCTGAAGGATGGTAGTGCCACCTCTATATATGGTGCCCGCGCTATGGCTGGTGTGATTGTTATCACAACCAAGAAAGGACGTTCCGGACAAGCTCGCATCAATTACACTGGTGAATACACAATGCGTCTGAAACCGAGCTATTCCACCTTTAACATCATGAACTCTCAGGATCAGATGTCTATTTATCAGGAAATGCTGCAGAAGGGTTACCTGAACTATGCTGAGACATCTAATGCTGCCTCAAGCGGTATATATGGTAAGATGTACCAGCTTTTCTCTGAGTATGACCGAACCTCAGGACAATTCGGTTTGGCAAATACTGCAGAGGCTCGTGCAAACTATCTCCGTCAGGCTGAGTTCCGCAACACCGACTGGTTCGACATTCTGTTCTCGAACAGCATTCAGCACAACCATTCGGTGAGCATCTCTACTGGTACGGACAAGTCACAGACCTACGCTTCGGTAAGTGCCATGTTCGATCCAGGATGGACTAAGCAGTCTAAGGTTGAGCGCTATACGGCTAATTTGAACAACACGTTCAATATTTCAAAGAAGCTGACCTTCAATATGATTGCGAACTCTAGTTATCGTAAGCAGCGTGCTCCAGGTACCCTGTCATCAGAAGTTGACGTTGTTTCTGGTGAGGTACATCGTTCATTTGACATCAACCCGTATTCATACGCTTTGAATACCTCGCGTGCACTAGATGAGAACACGTTCTACACTCGCAACTATGCACCATTCAATATTCTGCATGAGTTGGACAACAACTACATTGACCTCAGCGTGTTTGACATGCGCGTTCAGGGCGAGTTAAAGTACAAGCCGGTTCGCCAGTTAGAGTTTTCTGTACTGGGTGCTTATAAGTTCAACCAGTCAACTATGAACCATCAGATTATGGACGAAGCCAACCAGGCTCAGGCATACCGTTCTATGGCCACTACAACCATACGTAATGCCAACCCGTTCCTCTATACTGATCCGGACGACATTTTTGCCTTGCCAGTGAGCGTACTTCCTTATGGTGGTATCTACAACAAATCGACCAACAACATGAATGCATGGGATTTCCGTACTACTGCCAGCTATAACAACGCTTTTGCCAACGATACGCATATCGTAAACCTCTATGGCGGTATAGAAGTGAACAACATTGACCGTTCTTCAGACTGGTTCCGTGGCTGGGGTATGCAGTACAGTCTTGGTGAGATTGCCAACTACGCCTATCAAGTATTCAAGAAAGGTGCAGAGGACAACTCCGATTACTTCACTCTGAACAATACCCATGAGCGCCGCGCCGCTTTCTTCGGAACTGCTACATATTCTTATAAGGGACGCTATACACTGAATGGTACCGTACGTTACGAAGGTACTAATAAATTAGGTAAGAGCCGCGATGCCCGTTGGCTGCCCACTTGGAACGTATCAGCTGCATGGAATGCTCACGAAGAGCCTTGGTTTAACAAAGTTTTCAAGGATGTGTTGAGTCATGCTACATTCAAGGCTTCTTATTCACTAACTGCAGAGAGTGGCCCATCATGGGTTACCAACTCACTGCCTGTTATCAGCAGCTATAACCCCTGGCGTCCTTCTGCCGGTCTTCGCGAAAGCGGACTTCAGGAGTCTGACCGTGCCAATGGTGATTTGACCTTTGAAAAGAAACATGAGTTGAACCTCGGCTTACAGTTAGGATTCCTCAATAACCGTATCAACTTTGAGTTTGACTGGTATAAGCGTAACAACTATGATCTGATTGGTATTGTCAATACTCAGATGGGTGGAATGAAATACGGTAACGTAGCATCTATGAAGTCTAATGGTGTGGAATTGAGTATCAACACCACCAACATCAAGACCAAGGACTTCACATGGAGCACCAACATTATTTATTCACATACCCACAATGAGGTTACTGAGTTGGAGAATAACCAGCGCGTTATTGACTTAGTTAGCGGCTCTGGTTTCGCACTGGAAGGGTACCCCGTACGTTCGTTGTTCTCTATTCCCTTCATGGGTCTGAACAATGAAGGTCTGCCAACCTTCCTTGATCAGGATGGCAATATCACTACCACGGGTATCTATTTCCAGACACAGGACAAGGAAAAACTGGGATTCCTGGAATATAGCGGTAGTGTTGATCCCACTGATGTCGGTTCTTTTGGCAACAACTTCCGATATAAGGGCATTACGCTTAATGTGTTTGTCACCTATTCATTTGGCAACGTCGTACGTCTTGATCCAGTATTCAAGAACAGATATAATGACCTGAATTCAATGCCTAGGGAATATGCTAACCGTTGGATGGTTCCTGGCGATGAGGCGACGACAACAATTCCTGTCATCGCATCTTCACGTCAGAACCGCAACGACATTAGTCTGAGCTATGCATACAATGCCTACAACTATTCTACCGAACGTATTGCAAAAGGTGACTTCATTCGTATGAAGGAAGTTTCTTTAGGATACGATTTCCCTCAGAACCTTGTTAGCAAACTCAGCCTGAATAGTCTGTCGTTGAAGTTGCAGGCCACCAACCTCTTCCTCATCTATGCTGACAAGAAACTGAACGGTCAGGATCCTGAGTTCTTCAATACAGGTGGTGTAGCAGTGCCTCTGCCCAAGCAGTTCACACTGACATTGCGCTTTGGACTCTAATTCATAATTATTAGCATTAAGATTTAAGAAATAAGAACATTATGAAAAAATATATAGGACTATTATTCATTACAGCGAGCATGGGACTGACCTCTTGCGATGATTTCCTTGACAAGCTGCCGGATAATCGTACAGAGGCAAACACAGAGGAGAAGATTCAGAAGCTGCTGGTGTCAGCCTATCCTACTCACGACCATATGGCATTTACAGAATATGGTAGCGACAATGTTGACGATATGGGTGCCAACAATCCTAACACTGAGCGTATTCTGGACGAGATGTACACTTGGACGGATATCACAGAAACAGACAACCAGGACCCTGAGCGTTACTGGATGGATTTGTACCAGTGTATTGAGACAGCCAACATGGCACTTGAAGGCATTGAGTCTATGGGGGGCGCCACAACACCTTCACTCCGTGAGGCACAGGCTGAAGCATTGCTATGCCGTGCTTACGCTCACTTCATGCTGGTAAATGTCTTTGCCACACATTACGACGCAAACAACTCATCAGCTCTCGGCGTATCTTATGTCACAGAGACTGAAAAAGAACTGAACCCCAAATATCAGCGTGAAACAGTACATGAGAACTATGCACATATTGCTGCTGATTTGGAGATAGCTCTTCCCAATGTGGGAGACAGCTATTATACTGTTCCCAAATATCATTTCAACAAAAATGCAGCTTATGCCTTTGCAACTCGTTTCTATCTGTATTACGAGAAGTATGACAAGGCTATTGAGTATGCAAACAAAGTTCTCGGCACTAACCCTGCCTCAATGTTACGTGACTGGGCTGTATTGAATGACATGCCTGACGGATCAGATTTCCAGCAGTCACCTACCACCAACCACGTCATTGAAGCCACACTGAACTGCAATCTTCTGTTATTGACCTCCTACTCAGCACAGGGTATCTATTTTGGTGGATTCTCAACAGGTCATCGCTATTCTCATAGCGAATATCTTGGACAGAACGAGACCATTAGTGCTTTGGCTGGTATATGGGAAGGCGACTACACAACGTTTGCCATGCAAGTTAAGCGCTACTCAGGTTCTAACATGAACGCCTGGTCGCAATGGCGTATGCCTTATCTCTTCGAGTACACTGATCCTGTAGCTCAAATTGGTTACGGTCATACAGTCTATAATGCATTCACCGGCGACGAAGTACTGCTCAACCGTGCTGAGGCCTATGCTTTGACTGGTGATTATGACAAGGCTGTTGCCGACCTACAGGTATGGATTCGTAACACAAGCAAAAAGAAAGGCTATGTGCTGACGATTGATCGTATCAATGAATATATCGGTGGTCTGCCCTATGCATATGATGATGCGCAGAACACGCCTAAGGGCGACATCAAGTCATCATTGAAGAAGCACCTGAATCCTAAGTTCACAATTGACAAAGAGGGTTCTACACAGGAGAATATTATCCAACTGGTACTGGCTTGCCGCCGTTACGAGACACTGCACGAAGGCAAGCGTTGGTTCGACATAAAGCGCTGGGGAATTGAGATTCCTCGTCGTGTGATGAATGCCGCTGGTAATCCTGATCACATCAAAGACTGGCTGACTGTCGATGACCCACGTCGTGCCATTCAGATTCCACAAAAGGTTCGTGAGGCTGGTTATACGCCAAATCCACGAAAAGACAATGCAGGTAATGCAGCAGTTAATCACCTTTAATAGAAGACACCTATGAAAAAGAATATTTTATTTATACTGCCTGTTGTCATCATGGCATTAGGACTGGTCTCCTGCTCTAACGACGAGATCAAGTCAGAGAGTGTCATTTCTGTAGACAACTATATCCCCAATGAGTTCGACCTCTGGTTGGAGGAGAACTATCGCAATCCCTATAACATTGACTTCAAATACCGTTATGAGGAGATTGAGAGTGACTTGAACTACTACACCGTACCAGCTACTTATGAGGCCTCAGTAAAGATGGCCCATCTGGTGAAGTATCTCTGCGTAGAGACCTACAATGAGGTTGCTGGTATTGAGTTTACCCGTTCTCAGTTCCCCAAGATGTTCTTCCTGATTGGAGAATGGGAATACAGGAATAACGGTTCATACATTCTGGGTACTGCCGAGGGAGGTCGCAAGATTCTGTTGTCAGGTCTGACCTACCTGAATCCTATTTTGGCAGGAGAGAAAGAGTCTGGTGATTTCGCCTTTGAATTTGGCAACGATGTGGCTGAGAACTTGAACCACTATTATATCAAGACCATTCACCACGAGTTTACACATATTCTGAACCAGACTAAGGATTATCCGACAGCCTTCCGTCAGGTAACTCCCAGTTCATACGTCAGTGACAGCCAGTTCTCTGAGCCTTATCTCTCGGCATATCTGAAGCGTGGTTTCATTAGTGCCTATGCACAGACCAACACGGCAGAGGACTTTGCAGAGATGGTGTCAGTATATGTCACACACTCACCTGAATGGTGGGAAGCACAGATGAAAGCTGCTGAGGCTAAATGGGAAGAAGATGCCGACCAGACACAGACCGGTCGTGTCCTCATCGAGCAAAAGCTGGACATCACCCGTGACTATATGCATACGGTATGGAATATCGACCTTGACGAGTTGCGTGACTGCATTCTCCGTCGCCAACTTGATATTACCAGCGGTAAAATTGATCTTACCGACCTGACATTGAGCAGTAAAAAAGCATCTAACTAAAAAAGAAGGAGAACTCATAATGAACAAGAATAAAATATCATATCTGCTATTGATGATGTCCGTACTGTTGATGTCATCTTGCCTGAAGAATCAGGATGATGTCTTTGAAAAGTCGGCTTCTATCCGCTCTATGGAATATCTGGATAATGCCCGAAAAGTACTGACAAGCGCAGAAAACGGATGGGTGATGAACTACTATCCGGACAACTTGCAAGGCATTGGTGGATTCAGCTATGTGTTGAAATTCACAGACAGCCAGGTGTCTGCCTATTTCGTCAATGGTGACTACGACAGCAGTAGCCAGCCTATCGCTGAGACCAGCACATACTCCATGACTAACGAGGATGGTCCCTGTATTTCCTTTGACACCTACAACAAGTACCTGCACTATTATGCTACTCCATCGGCCGGTGAATATGAGGCCAAAGGTGGTGATTTCATCTTCATTATCATGAACATCAGTGAAGACAAGAACACCATTACCTTGAAGGGCAACCGCTCAGGCAACGAGATTGTTCTCTATCGTAATCAGACAACACCTGCACAGTATATCACAGAGTGCAAAAAGGTTATAGACGGTCAACTCTATGAGACTTTTGTCAAGGATGACGTGACCATGGAACTCGACTTAGAGACTCAGCAGGCCTCCATTACTATCGGTGAAGAGACCAAGTCAACAGCCTATGTACTGACCAACAAAGGTCTGAAACTCTATAAGACTATCACCATTGGTCAGCGCACTTTCGACAGCTTTACCTATGATGCCAGCAAAAACACGTACACTACCGATGACAGTGAGGCAAGCGTATTGGTGGGCAAACTGCCCGACGGATGGCGTTCGTATGAAGACCTGGCAGGCAAGTACTATGTGGGCACAGCTGAAAACGCCCATATCTGTACCATTACAGCTAACGGCGACGGTTCAAGTTATACCATCAAGAATCTCGACGACGCCGTAGAGGGCACAGTAACGGCTTACTATAAGTACACCAAGGGTTCGTTTGTCATTTCTCCACAGTCCATGGGAATGTTTAACAACACCTACTACGTTTGGCTCATCGCTGTTGGCGACAATGCCATGGCGTGGGACCCAAACATTCAGTTCAAGGGTAAGAACAGTGCCACCACCCCACTGACCATCACCTTCGCTGGTGGTGAATACAATGAGTTGTGGACCTATGCCTTTACTGACAATCCCCCAACAGGTGACGGACGTGCCGGATACTTAACACAGTTTGAGTCACCGTTCACCCTTGTTAGAGTAGAATAAATGGTATAACCCTAAGAAACACTATCACATATGAAAAAGATATTCTGTTTTCTCGTATTGCTGGCAGGTATTACTTCGATAATGTCCTGTGGCGAAGATGACGCAACATACGACGGCATTGAAGCACTGACCATCACCAAGGCCGACGTTTTGTTCGGCGCAGACGGTGGTGAGGGCAGCATTATTGCCAGCACCTCAACGGTAAAAGCGGCGACTGATGCCAAATGGATTACTCTGTCAGCCGATGGATCTACCGTAACCGTAAAGGCACAACCGAATGCCTCAATGGAAGCACGCTCAGCCAAGATTGTTCTTACTGCTGACGATGGTAAAACAGCTAACGTTACAGCAACTCAGCATGGACTGCTACTTGCTCTCAATGCTAAAGATGCATATCTCTTCGATATGTCAATGAATGAATCTGCAATTATTCCTGACAAGAGTAACATTATCTTCAATTTTGAAGTCTCTGATGATTGGATTCACATAGAAAAAGTGGATGAGGGCTACTCCGTTAGTGTAGATCCCAATGAGAGTGGCAACTACCGTCATGGTAGCATCAAGCTGTCGTTTGAAGCGGCTCAATTCAAAAAGACCATTAATATCGCCCAATGGGGTGCCAATTTGCCTTTCACCTCTCTCACCAAGGCAACCTATGAAGATGAGGCTGGTAACAAGTATCAGAAAGACATCACTGTGGTTGCAGATAACGCGAAAGAGAACACCTATCTTATTAAAGGGCTAATGGCCGAAGGGGACCTTTCGATTACTTATAACGCAAGTACCAAGAATATGGTGGAGTACTATGTTCCGGCAGGATACTCACCTGGTAATTTGACAGAAGACGAAACGACATACACGCTGCGTTGTCTGATGAGCGCATATAACGTCAATACAGGCAACCGCCACTACCCCACTGCCGTTACTACTCAGGCCACGAATGCCTACCGTATGGCATTTGAGTGGCAGGTCGATGAGAACGCAATGCCTATATTAAACTATGTACGCAACAACGCATTAGCGGCTACCTATAGTACAGATGGCATTATTGTCTGCAAGTTCAGTAGTCCTACAGGTGCATCACAAGGTGCCAGAAAAGGAATTGCTTATGAATTCTTGAATCTAAAATTTACATATTAATTAACTAAGGTCATTAACTTTTTAAAAAGAATGCTTATGAAAAAGTTTTTACTTATGCTTGTAGCTGTGATGGTAGCAGTTACATCATTTGCACAGCTGAAGGAGCGCATGCAGGTTTCTTCATTACAGCAGTTTGCAAAACCGCAATTGGAGCGTACAGTTACTCCCATGAAGTACACTGGTAAGATTCAAAACAAGCCGCAGGTGTTCAAAAAATCTACCCCTCGTCGCGCATTAGCTTCCGCCAGCGAATTGGAAGGTGAGTATATTGCATGCTCATATCAGTACTATATGGAACAAGATGAAGAAACTGAAGAATCCCAGTTAGTACCTGCAACTATTAGTCGTAAGGGTATTCCTGCACGTATTGAAGCAACTGGTAATAACACCATCAATATTTATGGCATTAACAGCAATGCTTATTATACAGACTTACCCATTTCAGCAACTGTTGACCTTGAAACGGGAGCCATTACGATAGCCGCAGGCCAGACATTATGGAGCCACGAAACCTATGGTGACTTTACTATGTTTAATATGGAAAGTGAAACAGGTACTGATGCGTTTACGGGCACCGCTAACGAAGACGGTACTATAAGTATCGACCAGCTTTGGGCTGAAGCCTATGGCACAGGGGATAATTTTGGTATCAATGGTGCTATGAATGGTACATTCCTTGCTCCTGTAAATGGCTCTATGAGCTATACGACTGCTGAAGTTGACGCGGAAACTGGGGAACCAACCGGTAACCGTAACGAGGTAACTCAAAACTGTTTTATCTCACAGAGCGAAGATGCCAAGTCTGTTACCGTATGGAATTTCCATAACTTTGATCTTGGTGAGGTCGTAGATATTGCAATTGAGGCAGACAAGACTTTCTCTATTGCTGGTGGTAAGCAGACTGTGTACTACAATAGCAATTACGGATATTTCACATTGTGGGGCTTTGACGGTCAGTATCTTGATGATTTGTATGGAAAAGTGGAAGGTACTCAGCTGAAAGCCGAAATTGGCATGGCAATCTATCTGTCAGGCGTTGGAGGATGGACCTTCCCCGAAGACATCTTTACAATCGAGCTCACTGACGGTTCAGAATTTGCCATTCCTGAGGCAGAGACTGGCGAACTCGTAACATTGCCAGAGGGACTCACACCTGTTGAATATCCATTCAGTTTCTCTATCTATGTAGGAAACGAGCGTCAGGACATGACTTCTAAGGCAAAAATCGCAAAATTGGAGAATGATTTTTATTTCCAAGGACTTGACATTCAAATTCCAGAAGCATGGGTAAAGGGTACATACGATGCAGAAAAGGGTACTATCACCGTTCCTGTAACCTATACAGGCGCTTATGAAGGCACTCCGCACTTCTTTGCAGGCTATGGTGGCGAAGATGGTCCTAAAGAGCTTACTCTTGACTATGATGCAGATGCTGACACTTATTCCTACTCTGCAACTATCATGATCTATAAGGGTTCTGAGACCACTCAGTATGCATATTACTACAATGGACTGTTCCTCGGAACAAAGCCATCTCCAACAACTGCTCCTGAGAACCTTGTTACTACCGACATGCCTTTCAAGGGTAACTATGGTACACAGAATGCTCAAGAGCCAACAGAAGTAACAGGAACTGTTAAGGTTGGTCGCGACGGTGATGATTTGTATATTCAGAATTTGTTCGCTACAGAAATTCCAGGAAGCTGGCTGAAAGGTACTTTCACCACCATCGAGAATAAGCAGTATGTTGTATTCCCCATGAACCAGTATGTTGGTGACCTGTCAAACGGTCTGAGTGCATATCTTACCGGCTATATGTCAAATGGCGAAGGAACTGACGGCAAAGTTACTGACGTTTATTTCCTGTATAACGCTGAAGATAACTATTATACAGCTGTTACTCCTGTAATCCTGACTCGCTTTAAGAGCAGCAGTAATTATACCGCTTACTACGCAGCAGGTATGACAATTGGTGACGCTCCTTCTGCCATTAGCGACATTAAGACTGTTAAGAACGATGACAATGCATGGTACAACCTGAATGGCGTACGCATTGCACAGCCCACTCAGAAGGGTCTGTACATCCATAACGGCAAGAAGTTCATCGTTCGCTAATCGATACTACACTGTTTAAAATATCCCACCCAGGAATCTATCTGGTTCGTCAGGGTGATACAACAAAGAAAGTGGCGGTCAAATGACCGCCACTTTCTTTATATCCTTATGTATGGTAATGATTATTTACCGATAAACTTGTTAATCAATGCCAGACATTTCTCTCTGTTCACAGGTTTTGCCAGGAAATCATTGCAACCGGCTTTTAATGCCAACTGACGGTCACTGTCGAAAGCGTTGGCTGTCAATGCAATAACAGGCAATTCTGGATGAGCATCTTTGATCTGCTGAGTAGCGGTCAAACCATCCATGACGGGCATCTTAATATCCATCAGTACTAGGTCAAATCCACCTTCGTTCACCATGTCCACAGCCTCCTGACCGTTCTTTGCACGTTTGAATTCATAATCGCGTTTGAGGATATAAGTCATCAGGATGTAGTTGCTGTCATTGTCTTCTGCTACAAGGATTGTCTTCATTGTCAAAGTATATTTATGATATTCTATTCGTTAATTAGTTACAAAAGTACACCTTTTCTTCTAAAATCATTTGTTTTGATTATACTTTTTAACTAATTTTGCACGAGATGACTTACAAAAAATAAAACTTATCAAACCAAAATTGCTAACAAAACAATGAAATTTAGACTTATTTCGTGCTCGCTTGCCTTATCGGCTCTGCTTTCTGTTCATGCCCAGCAAGTGATGGATGTGAATACAAAAAAGATGGGTGCTTCCGTTTCGCCTACTATGTATGGACTGTTTTTCGAAGATATCAACTATGCTGCCGATGGCGGTCTGTATGCAGAATTAGTGAAGAACCGCTCGTTCGAGTTCCCGAATCGTCTCACTGGATGGGATATCTCTGGCAAGGTGACTGTGATGAACGATGGTCCTTTTGACAAGAATCCCCATTATGTTCGTTTGGCTCCCTCTGGTCATAGTGACAAGCACACCATGATTGAGAATCATGGATTTTTCGGTATCGGCGTGAAAGCTGGTGAAGAATATCGTTTCTCGGTATGGGCCCGTGTGGTTGAAGGCGGTAGCGCAAAACTGTATATCGATCTCGTTGACAATGCAACCATGAGCGACGATCAGAAAATAGGTAGTGGCAGTGTTGACGTGAGCGGTAAGGAGTGGAAGAAATATACCACCGTCATCAAGGCGAAGAAATCATTTGCTAAAGCTCATTTGCGCGTATGGGGCAGCAACAAGGCTACTACCGATATTGAACACGTGAGCCTTTTCCCTGTGAAAACCTATAAAGGCCGTGAGAACGGACTTCGTCAAGACCTTGCACAGGCATTGGAAGATGTGCATCCTGGAGTGTTCCGCTTCCCTGGCGGCTGTATCGTAGAAGGTACTGACCTTGCAACTCGCTATCAATGGAAAAATACTGTGGGACCTGTAGAAAACCGTCCTCTCAATGAGAACCGTTGGCACTACACCTTTACCCATCGCTATTTCCCTGACTATTTCCAGACCTATGGCTTGGGCTTTTTCGAATTTTTCCAACTGTGTGAAGATATCAAGGCCGAACCTCTGCCCGTGCTTAGCGTAGGCCTGGCTTGTCAGTTCCAGAATCGTAAGGAGAGCGACCATGCTGCTATGGACGAACTGAAACCATTTATTGACGACTGTCTCGACCTTATTGAGTTTGCTAACGGTCCAGTTGACTCTAAATGGGGCAAACTGCGTGCCGATATGGGCCATCCGGAGCCCTTCAATATGAAATATATCGGTATTGGCAACGAGCAGTGGGATGCTCCCTATTTTGAGCGTTTGAAGCCTTTTGTGGCTGCTGTTCGTGCAAAATATCCCAATATCAAGATTGTGGGCACCAGCGGTCCCGATTCTGAAGGAAAGATGTTTGACAAAGGCTGGGTAGCCATGAAAGAACAGAAGGCCGACTTGGTAGATGAACATTTCTATCGTCCTGAAGCTTGGTTCTTGGGTACTGGCGATCGTAAGAAATGGCCAAATTGTGGTGCTCTTCGCTATGACAGCTACGACCGCAAAGGACCGAAAGTTTTTGCCGGTGAATATGCCTGTCACGGCGCTGGTAAAAAGTGGAACCACTATGAAACTTCGCTCTATGAGGCAGCCTTTATGACCGGTATTGAGCGCAATGCTGATATCGTTGAGATGGCTACCTATGCACCCCTCTTTGCTCATGTTGAAGGCTGGCAGTGGCGTCCTGATATGATCTGGTATGACAACACTCGTATGTTCAAGTCGGTAAGTTACTATGTTCAGCAGATGTATGCCATGAACAAGGGTACTAACGTACTGAAACTTACCACTAAGGATCCTGCAGATCCCAAAGGAAAGAAAGCTATCCCTGTTGCCGGACAAGATGGACTGAACGGTCTATTCGCATCGTCTGTGTATGATAAGACTACTGGCGAGGTGATTATTAAAGTGGTGAACACTTCCAAAGAGGCTCAGCCCGTGAGCATCAACCTGCTGGATATGACAGGTGAGCGTACTGCCGAGACATTGACCTTGCAGCATAGCGGATCGATGGACGATGAGAATACTCTTAGCAATCCCAATAAGATTGTACCTGTGAGCAGCACCGTCAATTGTACTACAACTGGCAAGAAAAAGCAGACTGTGCTGAACGATAATCTTCCTGCCATGTCGTTCCGTCTGTATAAGGTAAAAAAGTAATTGTCCATATATTTTACCATGCTATGACGCCATTGTCTCATCGAGGCAATGGCGTTAATCATTCCTCCTTTTGCAGAGAATATAAATAATATTTGTATATTTGCACCTAATTAATAATAAAGTATTATGAAGAAGATTATCGTTTGGAGTTTGTTCGGACTGTTGATGGTTATAATAGTGGCTACCATCGGTGGTGGGGTCTATATGTTGGATTATTCTCTTTCACCTACTCAGAATCGAACAGATACCACAGCTCGTTTCCATAGATTGTTCGAGCAATATCCGGAAACTCGACCTTGGGTGGACAGTCTGCGACAAGTTGAGGCTCTAAAGGATACATTCGTGACAATGCCAACGGGTGAGCGGCATCATGCATTTTTCGTTAATAGGGGAAGCAACAGAACTGCGCTCATCTTGCATGGTTGGCGGAATTGCAGCATCGACTTCTTGTTCCTGGCACGTCTTTATGAAAAAGAGTTGGGCTACAATGTTGTGGTTCCCGACATCCATGCTCACGGCTTGAGTGATGGCGATGCCATTCAGATGGGATGGCTTGACAGAAAGGATATGCTAAGATGGCTTTCTATCTTCAGCGCTGATACGATGGTAGTGCATGGCGTGTCAATGGGTGGTGCTACAACGATGATGCTGTCGGCAGAAGCAATGCCAAAAGCTGTCAAGGATATTCGTTTTGTAGATGATTGCGGATACACAAGCGTTTGGGATGAGTTCGCAGGTGAACTGAGAAATCAGTTTGGCTTGCCAGCCTTCCCGCTGATGTACACTACCAGTATGCTGTGCAAATTGCGCTATGGGTGGAGCTTTGGTGAGGCATCTGCTTTGAATCAGGTGAAAAAGTGCCCATATCCCATGCTTTTTATTCATGGCAGTAGCGACACCTTTGTACCCACTGAAATGGTGCATCGACTGTATGCTGCTAAGCCTTCCAACAAAGAATTGTGGATCACAGAAGGGGCAGAGCATGCGTTGTCTTATAAATTGTATAAAGACGATTACCTTCAGAAAATCAAAGACTTTTGTAACCGTTGAAGTAACAAAAAGTGGGCATTCTTGCGTGAATGATGTTTTTTTTTCGTACTTTTGCAACAAATTGTGCTAAATAGAATAACAATGGCCGTTGCAAATATAGTCAACCAAGATAAGAAACTGCGTCAGTTCTCGTTTGAAGTATTGCCGCCTTTGAAAGGAATGGGCACCGAGAAACTTTTTTCTGACATAGAAAAATTGTGCGCGCTGAATCCTGCTTTTATCAATATCACCACCCACCATTCTGAGTATGTATATAAAGATGTAGGCGAGGGACGCTTTGAGCGTCAGCGCGTTCGTCGTCGCCCAGGCACTATTGCCGTTGCGGCAGCTATTCAACAGCGCTTTGGAGTGCCGGTTCAGCCACACGTTATTTGTAGTGGTGCCACCATCGAGGATATTGAGTATGAATTGCTCGACCTGCAGTTCCTGGGTATTACCGACCTGCTATTGCTGCGAGGCGACAAGGCGAAAGAAGACTCGGTGTTCAAGCCAACACCTGGCGGACATACTCATACTACCGATCTGATTCGTCAGGTTCAGCGCTTCAACGAGGGCTTCTTTGCCGATGGTACACCTATCAAATGTCCTGGCGCAAAGTTCGATATAGGCGTGGCTTGTTATCCTGAAAAGCATGAAGAGGCTCCTAATCTGGAGCGCGACATGGAATATCTGCGTCAGAAACAGGAATTGGGCGCACAGTATGCAGTGACCCAGTTGTTCTACGACAATCAGAAATATTTTGACTTTGTCGATAAGGCACGTCAGATGGGCATCACCATTCCCATTATTCCTGGAATTAAACCGCTGGCCAAACTGAGTCAGTTGACGGTGGTGCCAAAGACATTCCATTGTGATATCCCCGAGTCGTTAGCGCGTGAGATAGTGAAGTGCAAAACAGATGAAGATGCTAAACGGTTAGGCATTAAGTGGACTGTTCAGCAGTGCCGCGAACTTTATGAACACGGTATCAACGATATTCATTTCTATACCATCGGAGCAGTTGATTCAGTGGTGGAAATCGTGAGAGAATTGAGAGTACAATGACATTTAATGAGGTTATAGGACAAGAAGAGGTGAAGCAGCGCCTAATGCAGATGGTGAGTGAAGACCGTCTGCCTCATGCCATTATGCTGTGCGGACCGCAGGGCGTAGGCAAAAAGGCACTTGCCACAGCTTTCGCTTGCTGTCTCTTGGGTAATTCATCCCAAAGTGGCGCAGAATCTCCTATGCTCCAAAAGCTGGAACATCCCGATCTTCATTTCACTTTCCCCACTATCAAACTACCTTCCATGGGTAGTGAGCACATGCCGGTGAGCGACGATTTCATCAGCGAATGGCGCGAACTGATGTTGAAGAGTCCTTATTTCTCGATGGATGAATGGATGACGGCTATCGGAGCCGCCAATCAGCAGGCTATTATTACGGCAGGCGAAAGTGATGAACTGGTAAGAAAACTCTCACTCAAATCAAGTCAGGGCGGCTATAAGGTGTCGGTAGTATGGTTGCCTGAGCGTATGAACATAGCCTGTGCCAACAAATTACTGAAACTGATTGAGGAACCACCCACACAGACGGTGTTCATCATGGTGTGTGAAGAACCCGACAAGTTGTTGGAAACCATTCGCAGCCGTGTACAGCGCATCGATGTGAAGCGTATAGACAATGAAGCTATAAGAAAGGCATTGGTGGAGTACCGCGGTATCAGTGAGGATGCTGCACAGCGTATAGCCCGATTGGCTAACGGCAGTTGGCAGAAAGCAATAGAGGAGTTGCAGGTAGGCTCGGAAAACGAAACGTTCCTGGATTTGTTTATCCAGCTGATGCGACTGGCCTATCAGCGTAAGGTGAAAGACCTGCGCAAGTGGAGCGAGGTGGTGGCTGCGTACGGACGAGAAAAACAGAAACGCTTCCTCGTGTATTTCCTACGCATGATCAGAGAGAATTTTATGTACAATTTTCAAAATCCTGAATTGCGCTATATGACACAGCAGGAAGAGAATTTTGCCCGTAATTTCGCACGATTCATCAACGAAGCCAATGTGTTGCCTATCTATGACTTGACCAACAAGGCAATTCGCGACATTGGTCAAAATGCCAATGGTAAGGTGGTATTCTTTGACTTTGCTTTGCAGATGATCGTATTGCTGATTCAGAAATAAACTATTTGAACAATATACTATACATATTATAATATATATATAGAAGATGGAAGACAAACAGAAGACATACGAGATACGTACAGGTTGCGACCGCGGACTGTGTTGCGCAGCTATTGGTCGTCAGGATCGTCAGTTGAATACTTACGATTGGTTGGCCGATGTGCCTGGCAATGCAGAATCAACTGATTTGGTTGAGGTACAGTTCAAGCATACGCGTAAGGGCTACTACCATAATGTGAACGGTCTGCCACTGAAGAAAGGCGATGTTGTGGCCGTTGAGGCTTCTCCCGGACATGATATCGGCGTGGTGACACTGACTGGTAGGTTAGTGAAACTGCAGATTAAGAAAGCTAATCTGAAGTCGGCCGATGATATCAAGCGTATTTATCGACTTGCTCGTCAGGTGGATATGGATAAATATCGTGAGGCAAAGGCACGCGAGCATGAAACAATGATTGAGAGCCGCGAGATTGCCAAACGTCTGGGGCTGCAAATGAAAATTGGCGATGTAGAGTATCAGGGCGACGGTCAGAAGGCTATCTTCTACTATATTGCCGATGAGCGAGTAGATTTCCGCCAACTGATTAAAGACTTGGCAGCAGCTTTCCATGTGCGCATTGAAATGAAACAGATTGGTGCACGTCAGGAGGCAGGACGTATTGGCGGTACGGGACCTTGCGGACGCGAGTTGTGTTGTGCCACATGGATGAAGAATTTCGTTTCTGTTTCTACTGGTGCTGCCCGATATCAGGATATTTCGCTCAATCCACAGAAACTTGCTGGTATGTGTGCCAAGCTGAAGTGCTGTCTGAATTATGAGGTTGATGACTATATAGAAGCCGGAAAGCGTTTCCCCTCTCACGAGATTGTGTTGCAGACGCTGGATTCCGATTACTATATGTTCAAGAAGGATATCTTGGCTGGAGTCATTACTTATAGTACCGACAAGCGTTTGGCTGCCAATCTGGAAACAATAACTGCTGAGCGTGCTAAGGAGATCATCGAGATGAACCGTAAGGGTGAAAAGCCGGAATCACTCCATAGCGAGGATCGTCCCAAGCAGCAAGAAGGTCCTGTCGATTTGTTGGCAGGCGACAGCATTACTCGTTTCGATAAGGCAAAGAAGAAAAAGAAGAAGAAACCTCAGGGCGGACAAAATGCTCAGCGGCCACAGAACAATCAAGACGCATCCAAGAGTCAGGAAGGTGCTCAGGGACAGGATGGTCATAAGGGGCACGAAGCACCAAGAAATCAAGATGGTCCGAAGGGCCAGCCTCGAAAGAAAAGAAATAAACCTCAGGAACCAAGAAAAGATGAGCCGAAAGAAGCATAGTCTTTTCTTACTATTCATGAGTCTTACGGTTGCACTGATTTTTGGCAGTTGTAACCGTAAGACTATCTATAGCCATTATGAGCACACTCCAGTTGACGGGTGGGGATGGGAACAGATAGACACGCTCTACTTTGACATTCCTTCATTGGCGCAGGATGGTGCATATAGCGAAGAGATCGGGCTGCGTTGTAACACTTCCTATCCTTTTCAGGAACTGGCACTGATTATTCTACAGGAAGTGCTTCCGGAAGGCCGCCAACTATGCGATACCGTGACTTTCCGAATTACCGACGACAATGGATTCTATCAAGGTCAGGGTGTATATCACTATCATTACTCAATGCCGTTGTCAGACTTGATACTACACAAAGGCGATTCCCTTCATGTGGCTGTTTGTCATATTATGCGCCGAAAGAATGTAACGGGAATTGCCGATGTAGGTCTTACGCTTCAGCGGAAATAAGAAAGCTTTTTTTAGAACCTATTCATGTTCCTGCCTGCGTCAATTCGTAGGAAGATGAATAGCAAGAAGGTAAAGCCCCATAATGATGAACCGCCATACGAGAAGAACGGAAGGGGAATACCGATTACTGGCGTAAGCCCCAATACCATACCTACATTGATGAATACGTGGAACAGGAAGATGGACAGCACGCAATAGCCGTAAACACGTCCGAACGTTCCTATCTGTCGTTCAGCCAAATGAATGAGCCTTAATATCAATGCGAGGAAAAGTAGCAATACCGATGCAGCCCCCAGAAATCCCTCTTCTTCGCCTACGGTACAGAAAATGAAGTCTGTATCTTGTTCGGGAACATATTTCAGTTTCGTCTGTGTGCCGTTCAGAAATCCTTTGCCTTCCAGTCCGCCAGAGCCAATCGCTATTTCACTTTGGTGCACGTTATATCCAGCTCCTCTTAAGTCTTCTTCCAGTCCTAAAAGAACGTTGATACGGGTGCGCTGATGGGCTTCCAGAATATTGTCCATGGCATAGTCGGTCATGTTATAGAACAGAACCGAACCCAGTGCAAACAAGGCTATCCATGTGTAGTTCTGGATACGTGAGTTGAATGCTTCCCATAGTAGGTAAACTGCCAGCACTACTGTGATGCCTGTCTGTATCCAGAACATGTTGAACGGGATTACATAGACAGAAAGAAGTAGACAAAGAAATGTCAGTCCCATGCTATAGCCTAACAGGTTCAGCGCCTTTTCTTCCTGATGGCAGAAAATCCATACCATGGATATTGAGAAAATCTGTATGAGCAGTAATACAATGAACGAACCTACAGAGGTAGGCGTCTCAAACAACATTACTTCATCAAATCGCAGACCTACCACAAAATAGATGACCATCGCTACTCCGGTGAATAGGATACTTCCCGTCATGCCTTCACGGTAAAGCATGAGGAAGAAACTTAGATAGACCAGTGCCGAACCTGTTTCGCGCTGCATCACGATGAAGAGCATAGGGGTGAGGATGATGGCAATGGTCTGGACGAAGTGCTTCCAGTTCTTTATATTGTAATTGTATTTACTCATGAATTTTGCCAATGCCAGTGCAGTGGCAAACTTGGCAAACTCTGCCGGTTGGAGTCGGAGCGGGCCTAATACCAGCCACGACCTGGAGCCTTTGATGGAGTGGGGATTGAAAATAGTAGCAAAGAGCAACAAGAGCAATATGGCGAAAATGACATAGGCAAAGGTGTCGTAGTAGCTGTCGTCAAGCAGTAGCAGCGTAAGTGCCAGCATCAGTGAGGTGCCTATCCATACAATCTGCATGCCAGAACGGGTTGACAAAGAAAAGAGGTCGGTATCGCCATAGGTGTAACTGGCTCCGCACACACTGAGCCATCCGAAGACGAGCAGGGCCACGTAGATGAAAATCGTCCACCAGTCAAGTGAGCGAAGTACGCCGCGTTCTTTATTACTACTACCTACTGTCCGTGCCATAGTTAATTCGTTTTTCCTGAATAGACTGTGCCTTGGCTTCTGAAGCTTCCGACAGTTTGCCATGCAGATATTGTTCCATGAGCAAACCGCCGATAGGCACACCGTAGGTGGCGCCCCAACCACCATTCTCTACATATACGGCAATCGCTATCTTCGGGTCGTTCATCGGAGCAAAGCCCATAAACACCGAGTGGTCATGACCGCGGTTCTGAGCTGTTCCTGTCTTGCCGCATGCCTCGAAATCGTAATGGGCCAGTGCACTGCAAGTGCCGCCAAGTGCTGAAGCGCGCATTCCTTGAACCACATAGTCGTAGGCTTCACGCTTGGCCATTGTATAGTGTCGCTTGGTGTAGAGGGTGTCGAGGGGCTCGCCCTGCACTTTCTTCACCACGTGAGGAGTGATGTAATAGCCTCGGTTGGCAATCGTAGCACCGAGGTTGGCTATCTGGAGCGGTGTGAGGTTTACCTCGCCCTGTCCGATAGAGATGGAGATAATGGTCAATGCATTCCACGATCCTTTATAGGCTTTGTCGTAGAACTGCGCATTGGGAATAAGACCGCGCTTCTCGCCGGGAAGGTCGATACCCAGACGGTAGCCAAATCCCATGGATACCATATAGTCGCGCCATACGTTCATTGCATTTTGTACTGAACCGTATTTCTTATTGCTTATCATGTAGTAGAGTCCCCAGCAAAAGAAACCGTTGCACGATGTACTCAGAGCGGGAACCAAAGGCAGAGGCGATCCGTGACCGTGACAACCCACGCGCAGACCTTTGAATACAAAGCCGTGATAGCAAGGGTAGGACGTCTGTGGGGTAATGATGCCTTCACTCAGGAAAGTCAGTCCTTGCGAGGTCTTGAAGGTAGAGCCCGGTGGATATTGGCCCATGATACTTCTGTTCAGCAGCGGTTTCCATGTGTCGCGACTTAGCTCGCGATGACTCTTCGAACGTTTGCGGCCCACCATCATTCTCGGATCGTAGGAAGGAGAACTGATCATACAGAGCACCTCACCCGTCTTTGGCTCAATAGCAACAATACTTCCTATCTTGCCTTCCATGAGTCGTTCACCAAGTGCCTGAAGTTTATAGTCGATACCCAGCGTTAAATCTTTGCCAGGTATAGGACGACGGTCGAGTTCACCATTCTTATAACTTCCCTTGATACGGCCGTGGGCATCGCGAAGCAAAATCTGTACACCTTTCTCGCCACGTAGCTGTTTCTCATAACTGCGTTCAACACCCAGCTTTCCGATATAGTCGCCAGGCTGGTAATAATCGTCTGCCTCAATATCGTCTGGCGACACTTCAGCCACATCGCCCAATACATGAGCGCCATAGGGATATTGATACTGGCGGATGCTACGGCGTTGGATGTAGAAACCGGGAAAACGATACATCTTTTCCTGAAACACGGAGAAGTCCTTGTCGCTGAGCTGACTCATGAACATCTGTTCTGTGAAACGGGAATAGCCGGGATTGCGCGAACGGTCCTTAATGGTTTCCATACGGCTGTCGAACTCCATGCGTGTGATACCAAGAGCCTCACAGAATTCAAGCGTGTCCAGATGGTCCTTGGCTTCGTTCATCACTACCATCACGTCGTAAGCGGGCTGATTGTACACCAGCAACTGGTCGTTACGGTCACGGATAACACCTCGAGAGGGGTATTCGACTTTCTTTAGGAAAGCATTTGAGTCGGCATTCTTCTTATAGTCGTCACTCATCAGCTGGAGAACAAACAGTCGGATGATATAGACCGCAACAATGAGTACGGCCACACCACCAATCACGTATTTACGGTTTTCCAGTGAGTAGTCTTTCACTTTCGGATATTTTCGAGTGTGAGAATCAGCAGAATAGTGAGAATGGCGCTACCCGTTACACACTGAAGCCACTGAAGCCAGTTAAAAAAGGTAAAGGCCTCAAGTGTGAAGAAGGTGACACAGAATATGACAGTGAGAATAGAAGTGAATGATGCAAACTTATCCCATCCAAGTGTGTGGGCGGAAGGTATGATGTTGTCATCGGCATCACGTGGCAGGAAAAGTTCCAGCAGGTAGGGTTGCAGTGCTGCTATCAGGGTGAGCGATGCACAGGCCAGACCTGGCGTGTTAGAGAACATATCGACCACCAAGCCCATACAGAAACTCCACAGCAACATGCCCCATTTCGGGTAGCTGCGAGGAAACATCAGCACAAAATAAATATACAAGAAAGGCATTCCGCAACCAAAGAGTAGTATGCGGTTGAATACCAGTGCCTGTGTCAGTCCGAGCAGGAAGAAGAGCAGTAGTCGTTTCAGTGTGTCGATGTTCATAGACTTTTCGTTCCTTATTCTTTTATAGGCATCAGCATCAGCGAATCGTTGGTGGCCTCATTGAGGCGCATGCGTTCTACCATGGTGCTGTCATTGATAACGCATACATCGCGTAATCGGGCAAAGTCGGTTGACAATCCTATCTGCAGTCTGTAGGAGAGTCCGTCTTTTGAATTGAAGATTTTCTCTATCTTACCTACAGCAACACCATGGGGAAAGATGCTGGAATAACCACTTGTCTCAACCCAGTCGCCACGTTTGAACTTGGCATGGCGGGGCATATCTTCAACATAGGCTTTCGTAGGATCGCCACCTGTCCATGTGAGATAGCCGAAATAGTCTCTTCCGCGGATGGAACAACTGATGCGCGAACGCTTGTTCAAGGCTGGAATTACTACTGAGTAGTGGGAACTTGTCAGGTAAACGACACCCACAACACCTGAACCGCAAATCACGCCCATGTCAGGTCTTATACCGTTGGAACTGCCTTTGTCGATAGTGATCAGATTCTCCGAGTTCGTCACTGAGTTTGCTATCACCTTAGCAGGAATCAGGTGAAGTTCTCTCATTACGCTGTCCATACCAGGAGTGTAGCTTTTTGTACCATTGTCGGCAACCTCTTTGTCGGTCAGTTGTTGGCGCAAATAGTCCAACTCATGTTCCAGTGCGATGTTTCTTTGGGTGAGTATCGCATTCTGGTCTGTGAGCGAAAAGAAATGCTCTACGCCTGATTGCCATTCATAGACTTTGCCTGCGAAAGCGTTGGCCGAAGAAACCCATACGCTTCCCTGATAACTGTTGTAACTGAATATCATGACAACACTGACTGCCTCCAAAATGATGAAGAGCAGCCAGTGGAAATGATTTTCGATAAACGACCAGAGATTGTCCATGAATAACAAATTCAGAACTCAGAGTTTTATCGCATCAGGAATGAGAAGCGATCCACATTCTTCAATGCAATGCCAGCACCCTTTGCCACTGAGTGCAAGGGATCTTCGGGCACGTGGAACTGAATGTTGATTTTGTCTTCCAGACGCTTGTCTAATCCGCGCAGCAAAGCGCCGCCACCACTGAGGTAGATACCGTTCTTTACAATGTCGGCATACAGTTCGGGTGGTGTATTCTCAAGTGCTGAGAGCACAGCATTCTCAATCTTGGCAACGGTCTTGTCCAGACAGTGGGCTATTTCCTGATAGCAGACAGGCACTTCCATGGGCAGTGCGGTGATACGGTTAGGACCATGTACGATATAATCTTCAGGAGCATCATCGCCAAGGTCAGTAAGTGCAGAGCCTACGTGAATCTTAATACGCTCGGCCATGCGCTCAGACACCTTTACATTGTGCTGACGGCTCATGTATTCCTGAATATCGGCAGTCAAATCGTCACCTGCAGTACGAATAGAGTTGTTCGATACGATGCCACCCAGCGAGATAACTGCAATCTCGGTAGAACCACCACCAATGTCAACAATCATGTTGCCTTCAGGAGCTTCTACGTCAATACCTATACCAATAGCAGCTGCCATTGGCTCGAAAATCAGGTAAACATCGCGGCCATCGGCATGCTCGGCTGAGTCGCGTACAGCACGCAACTCCACTTCAGTAGAACCGCTGGGTACACCGATTACCATACGCAATGATGGTGAAAAGAAATGACGTCCGGTGTGAACCATCTTAATCAGACCACGCATCATCTGCTCACAGGCAGAGAAGTCGGCAATCACACCGTCGCGCAAAGGACGGATGGTGCGGATATTGTCGTGAGTTTTCTCATACATCATCTTGGCCTTCTCGCCTACGGCAATCATCTTGTCGGTACGACGGTCCAGAGCAACGACAGATGGCTCGTCAACCACAATCTTATCGTCGCAGATGATAATAGTGTTTGCTGTGCCAAGGTCCATGGCCAGCTCTTGTCGGAAACTGAAAAATCCCATTCTGATTATTTATTAGCAAACCAAGTGTGAATTGCAGTATCATAGTGCGAACTTACACCGAAGGCGCGTGTTGCAAACATGCGACGGTCTTCGATATCGGTCTGGGCACCTTTCTTGTTCAGGATGTCAAGCAATACGCTATATTCAGCTTTAGAGGGTACAATCACTACATCTTTGAAGTTCTTTGCTCCTGCACGGATCAATGAAATACCGCCGATGTCAATCTTCTCGATGATGTCGGCTTCAGATGCACCGCTGGCAACGGTCTGCTCGAAAGGATAGAGGTCAACGATGACAAGATCAATTTCAGGAATCTCATACTTGGCCATCTGTTCACGGTCGCCTTCATTGTCGCGACGGCCCAAGATTCCTCCGAATACTTTGGGGTGAAGAGTCTTTACACGGCCACCAAGGATAGAAGGGTAGGTGGTAACGTCTTCAACTTTCTGACATTCGTAGCCCAGAGATTCGATGAAGGTCTGAGTACCGCCAGTAGATAAGAATTTAACACCCTCTTCGTTCAATTTCTTGAGTAAGTCGTCCAATCCGTCCTTGTGGAATACTGAAATGAGTGCAGTCTTGATTTTCTTTGCGTCTGCCATTTTTTTTGTATTTTTATAACGTTATAATAATGTGTCGAACTTTAGGGCTGCAAAGTTACAAAAAAACAGATAGAATAACATCAAATGGAATGCACTTTTTGTTCTTTTTACCTTATTTTATGTGTTGTGTCAAGACCGTTTGTGACGATTCTCGCGCTTTTTGAATAAAAATCCAGAAGAATAAGTATGAAAAGTGCGGAATAAAACTTGTAGAAACAAAAAAAGTTGTACCTTTGCACTCCGTTAAAGGTAAATTATTACCGACCTAATAAATTCTAAATTTTTTTGTAATTTTTCTATGTTCAAGAGTTTTACAGGATTTCACCTCGTAGAGACCTATCATAAGTTGCGTCAGGAGGAGAAATACCAACCCGGGAAAGTATTCAAGAAGTCTTTCCAAGCATTCATTGTCCTCTTTGTTACACTTCTGTTGTGGAATCTTCCTACTTCGGCATTTGGTATTGATGGACTTAACATTGTTCAACAACGTATTATCGCTATTTTTGCTTTTGCCACACTGATGTGGGTGATGGAAGTGGTTTCTTCGTGGGCCACATCGGTTGCCATTATTGTGTTGATGCTCCTGTTTACTTCAAATAGTGGTGTCAATTTCATGTGTGATGAAGAGGTGGTTGGCCCATTGCTTAGCTATAAGGGCATCATGTCGTGCTTTGCCGACCCCGTGATTATGCTCTTTATCGGTGGATTTGTCTTGGCTATTGCAGCCACCAAGACCGGTCTTGATGCCCAGTTGGCAAAAGTACTTCTGAAGCCTTTCGGAACCAAAAGTGAGAATGTGCTTTTGGGTTTCCTTTTGATCACCGCATTGTTCTCAATGTTTGTTAGTAATACTGCTACGGCAGCCATGATGCTCACCTTCCTTACTCCTGTGTTCAAGCAGTTGCCTCCCGAGGGTAAAGGCCGTATTGCCATGGCATTGAGCATTCCTATAGCAGCAAACTTGGGTGGTATGGGTACTCCTATTGGTACACCTCCTAATGCTATTGCTCTGAAATATCTGAACGATCCAGAAGGCTTGAACCTCGGTTTGGGCTTCGGTGAGTGGATGATGTTTATGGTGCCTTTGGTAGCTGTGCTGATTTTTATTGGCTGGTGGCTGCTGAGAATCATGTTCCCCTTCTCACAGAAAACTGTAGAACTGGAAATCGAGGGTGAGATGAAGAAAAATACCCAGACTTACATCGTGATTATAACATTCATCATCACTGTACTGCTCTGGATTTGTGAAAAATGGACTGGTATCAACTCTTATACTGTTGCCTTGGTACCTTTCGTGGTCTTTGCTTTGACCGGTATTATTACAAAATATGATCTGGAAGAAATCAACTGGTCTGTTATCTGGATGGTTGCCGGCGGTTTCGCCCTTGGATATGGCTTGAATGCTTCTGGTTTGGCCGAATTGGCTGTAAAGAGTATTCCTTTCGGCGACTTCTCCCCACTGATCATCCTGCTCATCTCAGGTGTAGTATGCTATCTGTTGAGTAACTTCATTTCAAACTCTGCAACAGCAGCCCTGCTCATGCCAATCCTTGCAGTGGTCTGCACGGCTATGGGCGACAAGCTGGCTCCTATTGGCGGTACTCCTACCGTTCTGATTGGTGTTGCCATCGCTGCATCGAGTGCCATGATTCTTCCTGTGTCAACTCCTCCCAATGCTTTGGCATTCTCTACCAACCTTGTTCATCAGAATGATATGGCCAAAACCGGTATCATCATAGGTATTATCTCTATGATATTGGGATATGGACTGCTCTATCTGATGGGATCACTTCAGATGATTTAAAAGGAACAGTAGATTTTTTTATTAAGATAGTAGTTTATGACAATTTCTATCATAGCAGCAGTGGCCCGTAACAGGGCCATTGGCTTTAATAACAAGTTGATTTACTGGCTGCCCAACGACCTGAAGCGTTTCAAGCAACTCACTACCGGTCATACGATAGTGATGGGGCGCCGCACGTTTGAGAGTCTGCCGAAAGGTGCACTGCCCAATCGCCGCAACTGTGTGTTGACCAAGAGTGTTGGCGAGTTGCCTGGCTGTGAGTGTTTCGCTTCGTGGGAAGATTTCGTCGCAACATGCAAGGCCGATGAGCATATATATATAATAGGTGGTGCAAGTCTTTACAGCTCATTGCTGGACAAGGCCGACCGCCTGTGCCTTACAGAGATTGCCGATACTCCCAAAGAGGCCGACACCTTTTTCCCCGACTATAGTGATTGGAAAGAAGTGTGGCGTGAAGACCACCAGACAGACGAGCGTCACGACTATCCTTATTCCTTCGTTGACTATGAGCGGTAGGCAGTAATTGCAGCGCTCATAGCGTGAGACAAAAAAAGACTTCCATTGCATTTCGCGATGGAAGTCTTTTTGTTTTATCGTCTTTTAAAAAACTATTCCTGTGCAGTGTTCTCGGCATCGATGGCCTTGATTTTTTCCTTTACCAGCTGCAGGTCGTCTTTCAGCTTCTGTACCTTGCGGTTCATCTCGTCAATCAGCGAATTGCCTTTCTTTGACGAAGCACTGAGGAATCCCAGGTTGTTCTCGTAGGTCTGCACTTCCTGCTTGATGGCATCGTACTGGCGCATCAAGCGGGTGCGCTCGTTGTCGAGAGCCTGTTCGCCACGCTCGGCCACCTGCTTCAGGTTGTCCTTGAACTTGCTCAGACGGCGCTTGGCCACATTCACGTTCAGTTCCTTATACAACTTGTCGAGCACTTCGTGGTAGCTCTGGTAAAGTTTGTCTTTCTCCTTGAAGGGCACATGGCCAATTGAGTTGTATTCCTCAACGAGTTGCTGAACGCGAGCCTGGAGTTCGTCACCGCCCTCTTCGGCAGCTTTCTTCAAACGCTCAATAACGTTCTGTTTCTTCTCCAGGTTCAGGCGCTCTTCAGTGCGCTGGTCGGCACCCTGTGCGTTGCGGGCCTCGAAGAATTTGTTGCAGGCACCAAGGAATTCCTCCCACAACTGGTCGCCCAGTTTTCTGGGCACCATGCCAATGGTCTTCCACTCTTTCTGCAGGGCAATCAGCTTGTCGCTGGTAGAGCGCCATTCGGTAGAGTCTTGCAATGCCTTGGCTTTCTCAATGAGGGCACGTTTCTTCTCAACATTCTCCTTGAAGGTGTCCTTCATGTTCTTGAAATGCTCGGCTTTTGCAGCGAAGAAAGAATCGCAAGCAGCACGGAAACGTTCAAAAATCTTGACGTTCATCTTCTGTGGAGCAAAACCGATGGTCTTCCACTCTGTTTGTATGTCAATAATTTCCTTGGTTTGGCGCTCCCAGTCAGCACTGGTCTTGCTCTCTTCTGCACAGATGGCTTCAACCTTTTCGCAGAGTGCGGTCTTCTTTTTGAGGTTTTCCTCTTCGCGTGCACGCAAATCTTCAAAGTGCTGCTGATGGCGCTTGTTGATGACTGTTGAGGCATTCTTGAAGCGCAGCCAGATCTCTTCGCGCAGTTCTTTGGCTACAGGGCCAATCTCGCGATATTCCTGGTGCAGCTTCTGCAACTGGTGAAAAGCACTGATCACGTCTTCCTCTTCAGCCAGTTTCTCGGCAGCCTCACACAGGTGGGTCTTTGCCTCCAGGTTCTTCTTGAAGTCCAGTTCGCGAGCCTCGCTGTTCAGCTTCAGAAGGTCGTAGAACTGCTCTACATAGAGCTGGTAGTTGCGCCACAGTTCGTTGGCACGCTCAGCCGGAACAGACTTTATCTCGCGCCATTCCTGCTGGAGGGTCTTGAATTCCTGATAGGTCTTGGAAGCTTCCTCGGGCGAGGTAACCATAGCCTTCAGTTTCTCAATGATATCTAATTTCTTCTTGAGATTATTCTCTTTCTCAGCCTCTTGCTCACGGAACTGCTGCTGACGGCGTTCTTTGATGATGCCCATTTCGGCCTTGAACGCTTCCTCGTCCTCATCGCGAACCACCTGATAGGTTTCAGGATCGCCGCCAGCCTCCAGATAGGCTTTTTGCTGGGCTTCGCGTTCGGCAATGTGCAGTTTGTAGAATGCTGTCTTCAGATAGTCCACCTCGTCTTTCTGGGGGATTTCGTCGGCATGAGCAATCTCTTTCACGCGCTCCAAGACCTCTTTCTTGGTCTGATAAATCTTGCGTTCTCCGACTGCTGCATCGCCTTCAATCTGCATTGCGGCTGCATTTTCTTCTGTTTCTTCCACTTGAGGTGTCTCGGCAACGGCTACAGTTTCTTTCTGCTGAGTTGCTTCAACTTTCTCCTCTTGCTGTTCTCCCTTAATCAGGGCATTCTCTTGAGAGTCCATCATTTAACTTTTTAGTTACTGAAATGGTTTTGTTCAATCATAAATTGCGGTCAAAGTTACGTAAAAAAGGTTAATTGCTAAAAGGTATAAAGATAAAAACAAAGCCATTTTGCATTATTTAACCATTTTACGTTCTATATTCTCCGTATAAGGCATCATACAGGTGTAATCCTACACTATACGAGTCCCTTTCTGTGCAGCAGCCACCATGCGAAGGCCGACACTCCTACTGAGAGAACCAAGGCGAATGGGAATCCCAAGGGGTGGTTCTCCATTCCGTTGATCAGGTTCATTCCGAACAATGAGGCAATCAGCGTTGGAAACATCATCAGAATCGATACCGAGGTCAGCGTTCTCATCACGGTGTTCATGTTGTTGTTGATGATGGAAGAGTAGGTGTCCATCGTCGATTCCAAAATGTCTGAGTATATACTGGTTGTTTCTCGGGCCTGCGTCATCTCGATGCTTACGTCTTCAATAAGGTCGGCATCAAGTTCGTCAATCTGCAGTTTGAACTTCAGTTTCGACAACAGGGTCTCATTGCCACGAATAGATGTCTGGAAATAGGTGAGTGAGTCCTGCAGACGTGAAAGTCCAATCAGGCTCTCATTGTTCACGTCCCGGTCCAGATTCCGTTTGGCCTTGTCTATGAGCGAATTGATCTGCTTGAGTCGCTTCAGATACCACACTGCCGACGAGTAGAACAGGCGGAAAATCATATCCACATGGTCGGTAAAGCCCACTGCACGTTTCTGCTGATAGCTCACGAAATCAATCATCATATTTGTTTCGTAGTAGCACACCGTGATGGTAACGTTCCGCTTGTGAATGATACCCAATGGCACGGTGGTGTATGGCGTGCGGCTTCTTATTTCCTTGACATAGGGAATGCGCAGAATAATGAGCATCCAGCCATCGTCGTATTCATAACGGGCCCGTTCGTCGGTATCGCTAATATCTGAAATGAAATAATCGGGAATGCCAAACTGCTTTTCCAGTTCGTGTTGCTCGTCTTCTGTTGGGCATGTCAGTTGAATCCAGCAGTTCTCCTGCCACTCGCTCAGCTGGTTCAGCCCATTCTGGGTGTTCCAATAAGTCTTCATTGTTGCTAATCCTTTAATGATGAATAGTGACTAGTGAATAGCAAAAAGTGAATAGTATGTTCCACTATTAACTGTTAACTATATACTCTCTTAATTGAATATTGGCAAGGGGATTAGCAGCCTTGCCACCGGTCCCCCTGGCTAACGTTTACATGTATCCGCCGGGTAATCGTCCATAATTGTTGTTGTTTAGTTATACATTATTCGAGTGCAAAGGTAGCGATTCTTTTTCAATTAAAGAACATTATAATGGCATTCATTTTAAATTTTGGCCATTATTTTTTTAATTTTGGCCAAAATTCGGAAAATAATGGCCAAAATTCATTCTATTGGGAAATAACCTCAATTGTATTGCAATGAGATAAATGAACAAATAAAATAAATTATAGCTATAATTATTTGAATTTTAGCTATAATTTTCGCAATTATAGCTATAATTTGTTTCAGTGCTCCTCCACTTATCATCCAAAATGATAAGAACTGTTGCTCAATTTGCATTAAAAAAGAATTGAATGACAGTCAGCAGCTAACCATGTGGACTGCTTTTTGAAATCCATTCCATGGTTACTGAAAAAATAATGTACCCAGGATTAATAAAAAAGGCGAGGTAGTTGCCTACCCCTCCTTGAATGTTTTCACAACGGAATAATCCTTATTGTGATTTGCTAAAAATTAGTGATGCAAAGATATGGTTTTTCTTCTGTTCTTCCAATATCTCGAAATAATATTGTACTTTTGTAGCAGAAAAACTATAAGCCACAAAATGAACCCTAACACTCAAAATTTTCAGAATTCTCAGAATTCTCAGAATTCTCCGAATACTCCGAATAATCAGAATATTCAGAATACTCCGAACACTCCGAATACTCAGAGCAATCAGTCCTCTCAGTCCTCTTCCCCCTTGACCTTTCTTCCCCAACATGGGCACTATCGTCATTTAAGAGTCTATAAAGTGACCGAGATTATCTACGATATCACCTATTACTTCACACAACACTATCTGCAAAAAGGCGATCGGACTGTTGACCAAATGGTACAAGCAGCACGCAGTGGCAAGCAAAATATCGCAGAAGGAAACCAGGCGGCAGCTACGTCCAGTGAAACAGAGATTAAGCTAACCAACGTGGCGAAAGCCAGTTTGGAAGAACTGCTCGACGACTATGAAGACTACCTTAGAGTTCGCGACATGCAGCAATGGAGTAATCTCCATCCCCGATACGACAAGATGAGGCAATATGCCAGAAGCCAACAGATTATCAAGGATTATGGCCAGACCATCCGTCGCATGAACGACGAAGAGATTGCCAATCTGTGTATCACCCTCATCCATCAGGCCTCTTTCATGCTCCACAAGCTCCTTATCACCATGCAAAATCGCTTTGTCACCGAAGGAGGTATCAAAGAAAGAATGTTCCAAAGTCGGCTAAACTATCGGAATAATCTGAAAAATCAGAATCCTCAGGATCCTCAGAATATTCAGAATCCTCAGAATCCTCAGGATCCTCAGAATATTCAGAATCCTCAGAACTCTCAGAACTCTCTAAAGCGATAACACCCAAAATCAAGATTCCTGGCATGGGTTTTGGCACACACAGTATAGGGTGGGGCAGTGGTAAATGCCGAAGAAACTAAACGTGGGCGATACAACTTATCTTGACAAATTGAATAGTATTCTGCACAGAAATCGTGTTAATATCCTCCCCAAATGCGGTTTTTTGTATAATTTTTTTGTACCTTTGCGGCGTGAAAGCCGCGAAACTGCTCACGCTCGGCAATTGATGCAAGCATCATTGCTCTCGCTCAACCGCAGTTTTGTCAGCCGAAAGGCTGCGAAACTACAGACAGACAATAAAAGACAATTCAAAAGACAATATAGATTATGGCAACGTTAGTATTACAAGTCCCCGACGAGAGCCTCGTTTCGAAGGTGAAGCAGGCCTGCAAGATGCTTATGGGCGTCACCTCTGTCAAGGTACAGAAGGATGCCAAGCCCAAGGAGTACGACGTCACCAAGACCGCGGGCTACCGCGAGGCGATGGACGACGTGAAGCACGGAAGAGTGACACATTACGACTCGCTAAAGGACTTTTATAAGGAAATGGGCTTATAGCGATGGCATATACGGTATCACATGGGAACAGAGCGACACGCAGCTGACGCTTCTCTTCCTGCAGACCGGCACCCACTCAGACCTATTCTGACCTCTCACGCCCCCAGTCCCCTCTCTTTACCTCTCAAAACAAACAATCTAACCCCACAAATCGAATAACAAATCACTCATGCCCCGCTACCTCCACATACCCCACACTCCCGACACCGCCCGGACACTGACTCTGAGCGGCCGTAACTGCTTGGTGGTGAGCGGCATAGTTACCCCCCCCCCCCCCCTTAAAATCGGCTACAGGCGCCCTTTTTCCGCGCCTGCATGTGGGAATGCCCTCGACGACGTGGACGTGGAGAAGGAGTACCAGCTCATCCCAATCGACAGTTTATAAACATCAGCTTTGATAGGGGACTGTCCCTTGTGATTCGGCGACAGGCATTAGGAAACAAACATTTATCATTAACAAATAAGTTTAATCATTTAAAAACAAAACAATGAGAAAAACAAAACTTCTTTCGCTTCTCGCCCTGCTTCTTACGGCAGTGACGCAGGGAACATGGGCGCAGAAAAACTTGCTGGACGGTGTGTTCAGCGTCAGCGCCACTAAGAAGGTCAGCTTCGCACAGGGCAACCTGCAGGCAACTTACAACGGCAGTAACTGGAGTTGGGCCTTTGCCGAGCATCAGTGGGACTACATCGGCAACGCCGCAGGCAACACCAAGGTGACAGCATCTTCTCCTTACATCAGCGAGAATGCCACCGTTGACCTCTTTGGCTGGGTGGGAGCCTCCAGCACCTGGACTGCGGTAAACAAGTATGGCATTACCTCTTCAAGTGCCACCAATAACACCAACGGCTACGGCAAAGTTGCTTCTGAGTCGTTGAAGTCTGACTGGGGCGCACTCATCGGCTTAGGCTGGCGCACACTGTCCATGGCCGAGTGGACGTATCTCCTCACTACCCGCACGGTTAATGGCGGCAAAGGTGCTGGCAAGAGTTACACACTAAATCAGAGTGTGAATGGAAAGAAGGGTATGGTTATTTATCCCGACAACTACACAGGAGCGGTATATTCCGGCAGCAACTGGGCTTCGTTTGAGGCCGCCGGTTGTGTATTTCTGCCTGCGGCAGGCTGGCGTAACGGAACGACAATCGATAATATAAACGACCGTGGTTTCTATTGGTCCAGTACGCCGGCTACTACGACCGACGCGAAACGCATGTTCTTTGCCGGAGGCCTGGATCTAAGTGATACTAACAGTCGAGCCTTCGGTTTCTCAGTACGCTTGGTGAAGGAGTACAGTCTGTCCACTGATGCAACGGGCGATTTCATTATTGCCTCGAAAGCCGATTGGGAGAAGTTCTGTTCCGATATCAACAACGGCAGCACCTACAGCGGCCAGACGGTGAAGCTGACTGCCGACATCAGCGGCATCACCACAAGGACGAGCAATGACTTGAAGAATCCCTTCTGCGGCACCTTCGACGGGCAGGGTCACACTATGAACCTCAACATCAGCGTGACAACTTCTGATGCCACGTCGGCCCCGTTCGGATATATCGAAAATGCAACCGTCAAAAACCTGCACATCACCGGCACTGAGACCACGGCAGGCATGCGCATTGCCAGCATCGCCGGTTTCGCCAAGAGCAGCACCATCACGAACTGCTGGAGCGAGGTGGCGCTGTCGTCAAGTCGTGCCAAAGACATAGACTGCGGTGCATTCGTCGCCCGTACGGAGTCTGGCTCTACAGTCACCCTAAACGGTTGCCTGTTCACCGGCAGCATCACCTACAGCAATGCCAATGGCTACGAGGGTGGCGGCATGGTCGGCTGGGCAAAAGGTACTGTAAAGCTGAACGGCTGCGTGTTTGCACCTTCTGCCATTACCATCACAAAATATCAGAGTCACAACATGTTTATCGGCAATGCAAGCGGAACCCTCACAAACTGCTATTACAACGAAGTGGCCGCAGCATCAAGCCTGACCGTTCAGGGTAAGCAGGCTCGTAACATCATTGCCGGCGACGGCGTGATCATCAACGGCCTCGGTGCTGCCACGACCACCTACGACGTCAGCGGCATCGCCGTCTACGGCAAAGGCCTCAAGTATGGCGACACATTCTGTGCCGGCAATAGTGAGTCGGTGACGCTTGACCTGAATTTTAGCAAGACAGGCTGCGTATTCACCTCCTATACTGCATCGGGCGGCACCCTCGCCAATACTACCTCCAACGGTCCGACACTGACTATGCCCGATGCCGATGTGACCATTGGTGCTACATACCGCGAGTGTGCCGGCACAGAGGCCGACCCATATCTGATCACGTCAACAGCCGACTGGAACACGCTGTCAGCAAATGTCGACAATGGCAATACGTACAGCGGGGTGTACTTCAGTCAGACCAAAGACATCAGCGTGACCACAACTTTGGGTCCAAGTACCACAAATAACAGTTACAAACCTTTCGGCGGAATCTATGATGGCAACGGAAAGACCCTCGACGTGACCTTAAACGGTTCCGGTCAGTGCACAGCCCCGTTTGGTTGTATTCAAGGTGCAACCATCAAGAACCTGCATATTACAGGTAGTATCAGCACCACAGGCCTGCGTCCTGCAAGCATTGCAAGCTTCTGCGAGAACAGCACCATCACCAACTGCTGGAGTGAGGTTGCCATCAGTTCAAGCAATGGCAGTGACATTGATGGTGGCGCCTTCGTAGGTAGAGTCAACGAGAACAAATCACTCACCCTCAATGGTTGCCTCTTCACCGGCAGCATCACCTACAGCAATGCCAAAGGCTACGAGGGTGGCGGAATGGTCGGCTATACCCAAGCGGGCTCTTCCGCCACGTTGAACAACTGCGTGTTTGCACCCTCTGCCATCAGCATCCAGAATTACAGCGGACACAAAATGTTTGTCGGCGGCAAGGTACTTGGAACCCTCACAAACTGCTATTACAACGATGTGGCCGCAGCATCAAGACTGATCAAGGAAGCCAAGCAGATGCGCTGCATCACCGCCGGCACCGACGTGACCAGCCTCGTCATCAGTGGTGACGGCACAGAGTACGACGTCAGTGCTATCACTGCCTACGCCACGGGCCTCAAGTATAATGATGTGTACTATGCCGGCAGCGCCGACAACGTGAGCCTCACACTGAGCCACGGCGACGCTGCTACGGGCTATTCCTTCGACCAGTACACCGCGTCGGCCGGAACACTGAGCGGTACGACGCTTACGATGCCTGATGCCGATGTTACCATCAGTGCTACGTGGACGAAGAACACGAAGATATTGGCAGAGACAGCCACAGACAACCAGGCATGGCTCACGGAGAACGACGGCCAGGTATATGAAATCACCCTGACGCGCACACTGCAGGCAGGTTCGTGGAATACGTTTGCTGCTCCGTTCAGCACCGCCATCCCCGAGGGCTGGACCGTGAAGGAACTCACCAGCGCAACGTTCGCAGACGGAACGCTGACCCTAAACTTCGCCAATGCTGCCAGCATCGAGGCCGGCAAGCCCTATCTGGTGAAGGTCGCTGCCAACACTGACCTCTCCACAGCACCCTTCACGGGAGCCATCGTGAGCAAGGATGCACAGCCCTTCACCTCGACCGATGTCGATTTCATCCCCACGTTGGGCGCAACGACCATTCCCGACGGCAACACGAAGGCCGTGCTCTTCCTGGCAGCAGGCAACACGCTGCTGAACCCCTCGGCACTGCCCGCCAATATCAAGGGCTTCCGCGCCTACTTCCAGCTGAAGGGCGAGACAGCCAGTCTTGCCCGCGCCTTCAGCATAGACTTTGGCGACGGCGAGACCACGGGCATCATTGCCATTGGCACTGACAGAGCAGCCAGCACCGACAATGCCACCTACACACTGGACGGCCGCCGCATCAGCAAGGCCACACAGAAGGGTGTCTATATTCAGAATGGTAAAAAGGTAATCATCCGCTCGGCGACGCAAGGAGACGTTTGCCAGAGCAAGAAGTAAAGAAAGGAGAACTCAGATATGACAAAGAAAGTAATCGATTTTAATCGCTTGCCTAAGCAAGAATATCAGAAGCCCGTGATGGAGGTCATAGAGGCTGACATTGAGCAACAGATTCTGGCCGAGTCTGTTACGAACTTGACGACCTCTGGCCTTGACGACGACCTGATTCTTCCCGAGGACGAAGAGCCTAAAAGTGGCAATGTTTGGGAAGAAGCTTGGTAACTATTTGTATCATAGTTAATCATCATTCGGGGACGAAGCACTTTCGTATGCTTCGTCCCCGAATTTTTTTAAATCTCTTATTAAATCTTACAATGCCCAAAAGGTACTGTGTAGGCAATGTTATAAATATGAGAACTGTTGCTCAATTAGCATTAAAACAAATGGCAGTCGATAAAGAAAAAAAAGTCCACCGTTGAGGACGATGGACCGGGACCTAATGTTTTCACAACGGAATAATCCTTATTGTGATTTGCTAAAAATTAGTGATGCAAAGATATGGTTTTTCTTCTGTTCTTCCAAATAATTCGAAATAAAATCGTATTTTTGTGGCAGAATAACCAAAAAACTATAAATATGAAAAAGATTCTTGGCCTCGATTTGGGTACAAATAGTATAGGATGGGCAGTGGTTAAGGAAAAAGAGAAGAATGACAAAGAAAAGTCATCCATCATACGATTAGGCGTCAGAGTTAATCCCCTGACCATAGATGAGAGCATGAACTTCGAAAAGGGTAAGAGCATTACTACAAATGCCAATAGGACCTTAAAGCGTAGCATGCGCAGAAACCTGCAGAGATACAAGTTACGTCGTGACCATTTGATATCCATTTTGAAGCAACATGGTTTTATCAACGATGAGACCATTCTGTCAGAACATGGCAACGGCACAACTTTTGAGACCTATCGGCTAAGGGCAAAGGCTGCAACTGAAGAAGTTAGCTTGTCTGAGTTTAGTCGCATCTTACTGCAGATAAACAAGAAACGCGGCTTTAAAAGCAGCCGCAAAGCCAAATCAACAGAAGAAGGGCAACTTATTGACGGAATGGAGATTGCCATGAAGCTTCACAACGAGGACATAACACCCGGACAGCTATCTTTGCACCTACTCCAGAACGGAAAGAAGTATCTTCCTGAGTATTATCGCTCAGACCTTGTTGACGAGTTCAATAAGGTATGGAATAAACAGCAACAATTCTACCCAGAGATTCTGACAGATCAGCTGAAAGATGAATTAAATGGAAAGAACAAAAGCCAGACATGGGCAATTTGTGCAAAGCCATTCATGATTGTAGGTGTCAAGCGGCAGACCAAAGGGTTTGAACAGAAGATAGAAACATACCAGTGGCGTGTATCCGCTCTCTCACAGAGAATGAACTTGGAGGAGCTTGCTATTGTACTACAGGAAATCAACGGACAAATCAACAGTGCCAGTGGATATCTTGGAGGTATTAGCGACCGTAGTAAAATCCTTTACTTCAACAAGCAGACTGTCGGTCAATACCTGATGTCAGAATTACAAAAGAATTCAAATTTCAGTCTGAAAAACAAGGTATTCTATAGGCAAGACTATCTCAATGAATTTGAAACGATTTGGGAGACACAGGCTCAGTATCACAAAGAGTTGACAGACGAATTAAGGAAAGAAATCAGAGATGTTGTCATCTTCTATCAAAGACCGCTAAAATCACAAAAGGGACTTATTTCGTTCTGTGAATTTGAAAGCAAACAAATTACAATTAACATCAAAGGAAAATCCAAGAAAAAGACTATTGGACTAAGGGGATGCCCGAAGTCCTCACCTCTCTTTCAGGAGTTTAAGATCTGGCAAAGACTTAATGATGTTATCGTATCAGGAAAGGTTGTGCCTGTGGCGCAACATGACTTATTTAACACAGAGGTATCATACACAAATGGCAAGCGTCCATTATATCAAGAAGAAAAGGAAAGGCTATTTGAAGAGCTAAATTACAAGGAAAAGTTATCAAAAACAGATGTTCTAAGAATACTATTTGATAAGCCAAATGAGTATGATATGAACTTTAAATCATTGGATGGAAACACGACCCTGTCAGAACTCTTTAAGGCCTATCAAACTATTATAGAGTTGACGGGACACGGCACATATGACTTTGCGAAGATGCCCTCGAGCGATGTTGTCAATATGGTTAAGGAAATCTTCTCTGCTCTTGGATTTAATACTGATATCCTCACATTTGATTCGTCTATAGGCGGGCATGCTATTGAGCAACAGGCATTATACCGTTTGTGGCATCTACTTTATTCGTTTGAGGGAGATGATTCTGTTATGGGAAATGAGCAGTTGATAAAGACGTTGTCTGATCAGTTTGGTTTAGATAAGGAATGTGCTACGGTTTTATCTAATGTTGTGTTTAAGACTGACTATGCCAATTTAAGTGCTAAAGCTATACGTAAGATTCTTCCCTATATGAGGGATGGTAATGACTACAGTGTTGCTTGTGAATATGCAGGTTACCGTCATTCTGCAAGATCGCTCACAAAAGAAGAAATAGACAATAAGGTCTTAAAGGACAAATTAGACCTTCTGCCACGTAATAGTTTGCGTAATCCTGTCGTCGAGAAAATCCTAAACCAAATGATTAACGTGGTCAATAGTGTTTCTGCTACATATGGGAAGCCGGATGAAATTCGCGTCGAACTTGCTCGTGAACTCAAAAAGTCAGCCCGCGAACGAGAAGAGATGACAAAGTCAATCAACGCAACAACAAAGTTACACGAAGAGTACATCAAGATACTAAAGGAAGCTCCGTTCTTCCTTACACACGTTAGTCGCAACGACATTATTCGATATAAGTTATACCTGGAACTGGAGAAAAATGGTTATAAGACATTGTATTCGGATACTTATATAGCCAAGGAGAAACTGTTTACAAAAGAATTTGAGATTGAACATATTATACCCAAAGCCAAACTATTTGATGACTCTCTCTCCAATAAGACGCTTGAAGCTCGTCAAGTCAATCTGGACAAAAGAGATATGACAGCCTACGACTTTATTGAAAGTAATTATGGTAAAGAGTATGCTGCGAATTATTCTAGTAAGATAGAAGACCTATTCAACAACGGCGCAATTAGCAAGACTAAGAGAGAAAAACTACTAATGAAGGAAGCTGATATTCCCAGTGGATTCATTAACCGTGATCTTCGTGACTCTCAGTATATTGCCAAAAAAGCTAGAGAGATTCTCGAAGAATACGTAGCTGTCGTTGTACCAACAACAGGAAGTGTAACCGACCGCTTGCGTGAAGACTGGCAACTTGTAAACATCATGCAAGAACTGAACTGGGATAAGTATAATAAACTCGGAATGACTGAAACCAAAATCGGTCGTGACGGTCAGCGCATTACTCGCATCAAAGACTGGACGAAACGAAATGACCATCGCCATCATGCAATGGATGCCTTGACAATTGCATTCACGAAACATAGTTATATCCAGTATCTGAACAATCTGAATGCAAGAGTGCAAAAGGGCGTTGAAGATTATATCGATTTAGACAAGATTAATCTTGCTACACTAGATAAGGAGCAACGCTCGGAAGTAATGTATGCTATTGAAAAGAAAGAGCTACAGCGTGACAGACACGGCAGACTACGTTTTATTGCTCCCATGCCTATTGATGAGTTCAGAACAGAAGCAAGGTGGCATCTGGAGCATATCCTTGTTTCGAACAAAGCTAAAAACAAGGTTACCACACGTAATACCAATATTACGAAGAATAAGAATGGGGCGAAGAGTGCCACTCAACTAACACCTCGTGGCCAGCTGCATCTTGAAACCGTTTATGGAAAGAGCCAGCTTCCTGTCTTCAGAGAGGAAAAGATAAACGCTTCTTTCGACATGAGTAAAATTCTCTCTGTCTGTAAGAAGGCATATCGCGAAGCTCTTATCAAGAGACTACATCAGTTTGGAGATGATCCTAAGAAAGCATTTACTGGAAAAAATAGTTTAGAAAAGAATCCAGTTTGGACAAATAGTGAACACCCGGAAAAAGTCCCTGAAATAGTAAAGACAATCGCCTATGAAGAGATCTTTACCATTAGAAAAGAAATAACGCCAGATCTGAAAATAGAAAAAGTTATTGATAGCAGAATAAAGGAAATACTTCTGGAACGACTTGCCCAATATAAAGGTGATAGCAAAAAGGCATTCTCAGATCTTGATAAGAACCCAATATGGCTTAATAAAGAGAAAGGGATTTCCATTAAGCGAGTGACCATAACTGGTATAAGCAATGCCATCGCACTACATGACAAAAGGGATAAAGATGGAAATCTTATTCTTGATAAAGATGGAAAGAAACTGCCCACAGATTATGTCAGCACTGGAAACAATCACCATGTGGCCATTTATCGTAAGCCCAAAGTAGATAGAAATGATAAACAGATGTTTGGAGAAGATGGAGAACCATTATACGAATTAGACGAAAAGGTTGTTTCATTCTTTGAGGCGACATCACGCGCAGGTTTTAGATATCCGATAATTGACAAAGAATACAAAAAAGAAGATGGATGGCAGTTCCTCTTTACCATGAAACAGAATGAGTATTTTGTATTCCCAAGATATGACGACAATGGAAAGATGATATTTAACCCATTGGATTATGACGAAGACTGGTATCGCAATCCGGAGAACTATGCTGTGATTAGTCCGAATTTATTTAGGGTGCAATCGATGTCTAAGGTTATGTATGGAAATTCCGCAGTGAGAGATTATATCTTTAGGCATCATTTAGAGACAACGGTATCATCAAAGCTACGTGGGGTGACATACCAACAATTTAAAACTCTAGCATTCACAGAACATATAGTGAAGGTCCGCATAGACCATATCGGACAAATAGTTTCAATCGGTGAATATTAGTTACTATTTAGCCTATGATTAAAAAGACCCTATGTTTTAGCAATCCTGCTTATCTCTCGCTAAGAGATGCCCAATTGGTGATAAAGCTTCCTGAGGTAGAGAAAGCTACTAATCTGTCTGAGGATTTCAAGAGTGCTCAGACAGTGACACGACCTATCGAGGACATTGGGGTGGTAGTGCTCGATAATAAACAAATCACCATCACCCAAGGAGCGCTGGAAGCTCTATTAGAAAACAATAGCGCAGTTATCACTTGCGACTCTAACCACATGCCTGTTGGCCTGTTCCTTCCATTGGTGGGTAACACAACCCAAAGCGAACGCTTCCGAGACCAAATTGATGCTTCACAGCCTCTTCGCAAACAACTGTGGCAACAGACCATGCAATATAAGATTGCCAACCAAGCTGCCGTACTTAAGAAATGCAGCGATGCAGAGACGAAGTGCATGCAGGTATGGGCTAATGATGTGCGCAGTGGTGATCCTGAAAATATGGAAGCACGAGCAGCCGCTTATTATTGGAAGAATCTGTTTGGCCATATTCCTGGTTTCATTAGAGACCGAGAGGGCATAGCTCCAAATAATCTTCTGAACTATGGCTATGCCATATTGCGCGCTGTGGTAGCTCGTTCGTTAGTGGCCAGTGGTCTTCTCCCGACTTTTGGCATTCATCATCACAATAAGTATAATGCCTACTGTCTGGCTGATGACATAATGGAGCCATATCGGCCTTATGTAGATCATTTGGTTTATGAAATCACAGAACAATATGGAGTTGACGTAGAACTATCTAAAGATATAAAAGCGGAGTTACTGTCTATTCCTACTCTCGATGTCGTGATTGGTGGCAAACGAAGTCCTTTGATGGTGGCAACTTCTCAAACTACTGCCTCTCTTTATAAATGTTTCAGTGGTGAACTACGAAAAATAGCTTATCCGGAAATGTCATGATTGCAGAACGATTTAGTGAATATAGGGTTATGTGGCTCATGGTATTGTTTGACTTACCGACAGAAACAAAGAAAGACATACGTGAATACACTTTGTTTCGCAAACGACTTATACAAGATGGGTTCACCATGTTTCAGTTCTCTATATACATACGCCACTGTGCCAGTATGGAAAATGCTGAAGTGCATCGCAAACGAGTAAAAGCCATACTTCCTGAGTTTGGTAAAGTTGGCATCATGTGCATAACTGACAAACAGTTTGGTAACATTGAGATTTTCTATGGTACCAAACCTCAGCAGACGAATGCTCCAGGCCAGCAATTAGAGCTGTTCTGACAAGAACTAAGTATGTACGCGCGTGGGGGGTGCAATTAAAAAGAGGAATCTCGCTTTTTCTGCAAGACTCCTCTTTTTTGCATATACATTTTTTCTTTTCTAATTTCCTTTGCAACCTTCTGGTTTCCAGCTTTTTTCACCATTTGTGGTGTATATGCTAGTGCAAAGATACTAATTTTTCAGCAAATCACAACAAAATGAAAGTAAAACAGATAAAGCTAAGGGTGTATATGCTAGTGCAAAGATACTAATTTTTCAGCAAATCACAACTTAAAATATAAAGATTAAAATAACTAACAGGTGTATATGCTAGTGCAAAGATACTAATTTTTCAGCAAATCACAACTAATAATTAATAAAACTAAATTAAATAATGGTGTATATGCTAGTGCAAAGATACTAATTTTTCAGCAAATCACAACACCAAGACTTAGCAGACGTATTCGGGCGGCGGTGTATATGCTAGTGCAAAGATACTAATTTTTCAGCAAATCACAACACCAAAAGCACCATTACCCTGAACAAAATGGTGTATATGCTAGTGCAAAGATACTAATTTTTCAGCAAATCACAACACCCTCTCGGCCTCTTTAAGGTCAGTGCGGGTGTATATGCTAGTGCAAAGATACTAATTTTTCAGCAAATCACAACAGGATGAGATTGATAAGCTCAATGCTAAGAGGTGTATATGCTAGTGCAAAGATACTAATTTTTCAGCAAATCACAACACAATCGTGTGTCTTCTCCGATCACGATTTGGTGTATATGCTAGTGCAAAGATACTAATTTTTCAGCAAATCACAACAGTTTAACATGAATGCTGTCTTGGGTTCTGGTGTATATGCTAGTGCAAAGATACTAATTTTTCAGCAAATCACAACATCACAAAGAATACGCATACCACGACGTAAGGTGTATATGCTAGTGCAAAGATACTAATTTTTCAGCAAATCACAACAGTTTTCCGTTGAGAGTGAATGTTGTCATAGGTGTATATGCTAGTGCAAAGATACTAATTTTTCAGCAAATCACAACAGAACCGATGTGGCTCCCGCTCTTAATTCGGGTGTATATGCTAGTGCAAAGATACTAATTTTTCAGCAAATCACAACATAAGCATGATTCACCTTCCTTTGAATATGGGTGTATATGCTAGTGCAAAGATACTAATTTTTCAGCAAATCACAACAGGCGGACATTAGGTTTTGCCGCTGATGTGGTGTATATGCTAGTGCAAAGATACTAATTTTTCAGCAAATCACAACAAAGAACGCAACATATCTTTGCAGGCGATAGGTGTATATGCTAGTGCAAAGATACTAATTTTTCAGCAAATCACAACGGTGTAGGGGATTTCCAGTAGTCTGATACGGTGTATATGCTAGTGCAAAGATACTAATTTTTCAGCAAATCACAACACATCGTGAACGTTGACCTCAGTAAGATAAGGTGTATATGCTAGTGCAAAGATACTAATTTTTCAGCAAATCACAACGATAATGATGTTGTTCACGCGGAAGGCTGGGGTGTATATGCTAGTGCAAAGATACTAATTTTTCAGCAAATCACAACTCTTTCGCCAACTGCTCATACGCAATGGCCGGTGTATATGCTAGTGCAAAGATACTAATTTTTCAGCAAATCACAACTAACTTGCAGATTCTACCATTCGCATGTATGGTGTATATGCTAGTGCAAAGATACTAATTTTTCAGCAAATCACAACCGCTTACGACTTCACAGATAAAAAGGCGTGGGTGTATATGCTAGTGCAAAGATACTAATTTTTCAGCAAATCACAACACATCGTGAACGTTGACCTCAGTAAGATAAGGTGTATATGCTAGTGCAAAGATACTAATTTTTCAGCAAATCACAACTCTACATCCTCAAGAATACGTTGGCAAGATGGTGTATATGCTAGTGCAAAGATACTAATTTTTCAGCAAATCACAACAATTAAAGAACATATTAACATCTGCTTTCGGTGTATATGCTAGTGCAAAGATACTAATTTTTCAGCAAATCACAACCAAACGTGTTAATGAACACAAACAATTCAAGGTGTATATGCTAGTGCAAAGATACTAATTTTTCAGCAAATCACAACGATTGAAAACAAGGAATGGCGTAGAAAAGTGGTGTATATGCTAGTGCAAAGATACTAATTTTTCAGCAAATCACAACTCGCACACAATAATGATGTTGTGCAATTATGGTGTATATGCTAGTGCAAAGATACTAATTTTTCAGCAAATCACAACCTTACAGATTGCATAGCCTTCGACAACATCGGTGTATATGCTAGTGCAAAGATACTAATTTTTCAGCAAATCACAACACAACAAGACCGAGCAGCAGTGCTGCTTCTGGTGTATATGCTAGTGCAAAGATAATATGTTTTTCTGAACTGCGCAAATTGAGCCCCCCTAAAGAATAGAGCTTAGCACGTTGGAAGTGCTAAGCCCTTTAATAGAATAGTTGATTAAAGAAGTTTTAATTCTCTATCACTTTGCGATAACTTTGCGTCCACCTTGCTGAACATAGATGCCGTTGTGGGGATTCTCCACAGCCAGACCTCCCAATGTGTACCATCGGTTGGACTCTTTGATGTTGGCCTTGGGAAGTTTCACCTCATCAACAGAACCATCATTATCTACCTTGTGAATGCGGAAATAGTCCACTTTGAACCATCCGTTCTTCTGCTCAGGGTGCATGGTTCCGTCGCTCTGACGGCCATCAGCACGGATGCCTAAGCGCAACGACTGTCCCTCGGCTATATCTGTATAGACGTACATGTCCTGCAGAATGAAGTTGTTGATTACACCGCCCACATAACCGGCAAAGGTGTTTGTCTCACCGTCGGTCAGATTGTTCTCGTAGTCGATGGGCATGCCATAGTACTGCACATCGTTGTTGGCAAACAGTCGGGTGGTGGCCAGATAGTTGTCTTCTACCCAAAGTTTGCACTCTACGAGGTAGCGGCCGGCCTTCAGCTTCTCGGCAGGAATCTCCTGATAGAGTTCGAAACCTTCAGGAAAATGCCCGCCTTGTGGCAGGCACCATGCTATGTTTGTTTTGTGGGGATTGGCGGCGTCTTTGTTGATGCCATAGCTCTGACCGGGAAAGGTGCCAGCGATGTTCCATCCGTAGGGAGTGTAGCGGCGTGTTTCGCCAGAGGTATTTTCTTTCACAGTGCCCTGGTCGCTATATAATTCAAAATCGTAGTTTGTGATGAGTTCTTCGGTGAGTGCAAGGTCTTCGGCTACAGGTTTGGGAGCCTCACTCACGCGCTCAATGTGAAAGTAATCTACCTTGAACCAGCCTGAGTTGTCGCTGGCTTTTGTTCCGTCATTCTTTCGGTTGCTGCTCTTAATACCAATGGTCAGGTCTTCACCCTCGGCCACTGTTACATATACTTCCATATCGCGCAGCACGATATTTTCCGTAGTACCTCCGGCATAGCCAGCATAGGTGTTGATCTCTGCGGGATCAAGCAGGTTGGTGTAGTCGCTCTCATAGCCATAATATTGCACATTCTTGTTGGCAAACAGACGGCAGTTGGTCTTTTTGGAGTTTTCTACCCATAGCATGCAGGTGACACGATATACGCCTGGCTCAAGTTTCTCAGCAGGAATTGTCTGTGACAGTTCGAAGTAATTGGGCATGGGCACAGAGTTGATCCAACATACATTGGAGCCGTGAAAATTTGTTGCATCCTGATTCACTCCGTAAGAGTCTAAACCGTTGGCACCTTTCTTCAGTTCGCCTACTGAAGTCCATCCACAGGGAATCCCACGACCAATGTTGCCAGCCTCATTGGGCTGGCAATCATGGTTCAATTCGAAATCGTAGTTATTTATTAGCTGTTCAGTAAGTGTATTATCTTCCTCGATGGGCAGCGATACGTAAATATCGCTGAGTACGATGCCTGGATCAAGCATCATAACCTTTACTTTGATGGTCTTGTCCTTGTCGGCAGTATATTCTACTGTGGCGTCGTTATAGCCCTGCAGTACAGTCAGGTTCCACTTGCCTGCCATGGCGGTAGTTTTCAGGGAAATAGTTTGAGCTGTTCCGCCGTCAATACTAATAGCCACGCGCATATCGTAGGTGGTATTGATGGGGAAGGTGGGGAGTACACGGGCCGAGATGGTGTTCTTTCCTGCTTTTACAGGAACCTCATATTCCAGGTAGGGGGCCTGTGCTGTACTGTATTTGGTCATGTCGAGTGGCCAGATGGTAACGCCCTTATCGCTCACACCAATACCCTCAAGTGTAGTGAAGTTGCCCTTGCTGTTGACAAACTGTGTGGCAGGAATCACGGTGATATTGGGCTCTGGCTTGGCAGTCACCTTCACACTGTTGATGTTTGAGAGCGTAGCAGTTTCGGGCATTCCAAACTGAGCCAGGTCACGAGGCTTGTAGCTCATCATGCCATCCCATTTTCCACCAGCAAGTGATTTATTATAATAGGTGGTGAGATCCTTGATAGTGCGGAAGGCTTCACGAGCTTCTGCAGCATAGGCCAATGCCTTGTCGCGTTCGCCAGCCTTAGCCAACTCCATGCTCTGTGCGGCACGGAAGGTCTTGATGTTCATGTTGCAAGCACCTTTCACAGGATATTCAATCAGTTGGAAGTAGGCATCCAGCAGTTCGGCTGGTACACTTCCCTTCACCTCGTTGACCTTCTCTACAAGAGCCTTGTAGTCTGCTATGCGCTGATCTTTCTCGGCATTTGTGAATTTGATGTCGAATACGTGTTCGGGCTTACCGCCGGCAGCCAGTCGGTAGTATTCTTTCTTGATGTCAGCAATGCGGTCGGCCAGTTCTTCACCAAAGGTTTCCTTTGCCCAGTAGCGGTTGTATTCGATTGCTTTTTCAGGAGTCCAGGCATTGATGTCCCATGCCAAGTCCATGCAGAATTCCAATTCAGACTCTGCAGGCTTGATGTCGCCTACATTGATAACCCAAAGTGTCTGGATGCCCTGGTCGTAGGCACGTGACAATTCATAGCTGATAAGTGAGGGAGAGTGAGAGGCTATCCACAGATAGTCGTGGGGAGAGCCCCAGTAGCTGAGGTGATAGTAGATACCGTTACCACCGCTGCGAGCCTGTTCGCTGGGAAGTGGCAACTGGCGGATGTAACCGTGATTGTCGTCAACCCAGCAGAGTGTTACATCCTCGGGCACCTGCAAACCGGCGTTGTAGGCATCGAGCACTTCCTTATAGGGGATGAACAACTGCGGAACCTTAGTCACATCGTCAAAGTACTTGCCCAGCAGCTCGCGCTGGAAACCGATAATCTCGGTCAGTCCTCTTACCTTGTCTTGAGTTGAAGGATAACCAGAGATTCCCCAATCGTGAACGCCTCGCATACCCATGGTGTACATGCCGTCGTAGCCAACGCTCTCGGCTACACGCTCTTCCCAGTATTGCTGTATCTGTGCTTTGTTCGTCACATAGTTCCAGTTATCGTTGTTACCGTTCCAAGGAGCATGACGCCATTCCCATTCATTGTCGCGCAACATCTGTTCGCAGTGGCTTGAACCCAGCATGATGTCGTATTTCTTGGCTACAGGAAGATTGTCTTTGTTGGCCCAGAAAGCCTCTGAGCATAAGTGCATGGCAGGCCAGAGTGTGTTGGCGCGCAGTCTAAGCAGCAGTTCCATCACCTTGGCATAGGTGTTGGGGCCAATGTTGTTGTACTTTTTGTCTATACCCTTTGCTGCCCAGGGGAACAAAGCAAAGTCTTCGTCGTTGATAAAGATACCGCGATATTTCACTGAGGGCTCTTTAGAAACGGTCTTCTCACCGGTCACAAAGAGTTGTTCTTTCTTTGCAGGAGCTACATCGGCCCACCAAATGTAAGGTGATACTCCCATTTGACGAGAGATTTCGAAAAGACCGTAAGCGGTTCCGCGTGGAGTTGAACCAGCCACTACCAACCAGTTGCCAGTGCGTTGCAGCAGGTAGGTCTCCCACTTGCCGTTGATGGCGCTAACATCAATTTTCCCATTGGCGATAAGTGCGTCAATGAGTGTTGAAGAGCCGATGGTGCCGGCTATCACTGTCATAGCCGACTCATCGGCCGTTCCTGTGGTGACACTCAGTTGCTGACCGGTCACGGCTTTAACGTCGTCGGCCAGACACTGGGCAACGGTTTTCACTACTTCAGCATCGTTGTCGCTCACTACGATGGAAGCCTTTTGAGTGTTGCTTACCAGTACAAAACTGTCGGCCGACGGCTTGGTGCTGATAGCAATCTCTGTCTGGGCCATGGCTGCTAAAGCCAATAGAGTGCCCAACATTAGGAATGATAATCTTTTTACGAACATTGTTTTTAGTTATTTACTTACTATTATTAGACATGCTAATAGGGTTATTTCCTCTGCAAAATTAATTATTGTATGCCATATTGAGAATCTGTGTTTACGAAAATTTTACGAAAACGTTTACGTGTATTCTGTTGGATTTTCTGAAAAAGTGTATTGGCGTTTTTTCTTACTTTTGCCCTCGAAAACATAATTTTAGCCTAAACCTGTTTTTTTTTAGTAATAATGATTTTTAAACTAAAAACAATGAAAACTAAGCGACTATTTAGATGTGTTGTCGTGCTGGGAGCATTGACAACGAGTGTTCAATCATGGGCTCATGACGGAGACCACAGTTACGTGAACGGCATCTGTACCATTGAAGGGTGTACCGACAAGTACCAGGCGCCTGCTCTTGTAGATGGTTGGTATGAGGTGGCCAACGCCGGCAACGTGGAGTGGATTGGTGACTATGTGCAGAATGAGTCCATTAATCCCAATGTAAAGATGGTGAGCGACATCGACTTTACGGGGGTCTCTCATACGATGATTGGTCGTAACGCTGCCAGAAAGTTCAATGGCATTTGGGATGGCCAGGGTCATCGTATCACAAATCTTGTTCTCAACTATGGTAGTGACGATACTCCGGATACTCCGACTGCCATTGGATTCTTTGCCTGGGTGCGTGGCGGTTCTACAATTAAGAACATGATTATGGATAAGAGCTGCTATTTCGAAGGAAGAGTGCGTGTGGCTGCTTTTGTCGGCGTTACTCAGGTAGCTGGTGGTGGTGCGGTTCGCATTGAGAACTGTATCAATGAGGCAAATGTTCAGGGGCATACCGGCGCTACGGGCGGTTTCATCGGATGCCGTAACCCGGACAATCAGGATACTCCACAGGCTATTATCTTTGGTTGTGCCAATCATGGTAATATTCTGTGCGATAAGAATGAAGCCGGTGCTTTTGTCGGTTGGGCAAATGGTAGTGGCCATATAGTTGAGAATAGCTATAATACTGGTACAGTGAGCGTTGATGGTAATAAAAGAGGTTTTATCCGAGCAGAGGGCTTCAGTGTAACCAATTCGTACGACTTTGGTTCGAATGCTGCTAACAACAGTCAGAACGTCAGCTATTCCTGGACTTCTGATGATCCTGTAGCAAGCGGTGAGTTGGCTTTCCATATCAATCAGATTGCCGGCAAACAGATTTTCTATCAGAACCTGGGCGAAACTGCCGATGCCGCTCCCGTACCTTTCAGCACCAGCGGTCAGGTGTATGCTCACGGCACCTATCGTTGCGATGGCGTGCTTCTCCCTGGCACCATTTATGATAATACTCCTGGTGAAGGCGTTATTCCTCCCCACAATTACAGTACCAACGGACTTTGTCAGAACGATGGTTGCACCAAACCTTTCCAGCCAGCTGAGGAAGATGGTGAGGGATGGACACTTCTGGCCAATGCCGGTAATGTAGAGTGGTTCTCGAATATTGTTGCTACAGGCAATGGCGGTACATTGGGCAGCTATGTGGCTAAGGCTAAGCTGACGGCCGACATCGATTTTGAGAATATTGAGAACCTGCACTCACCCATCGGTCCTTCAACCGGTTGTAAGTTCAAGGGTGAGTTCGATGGACAAGGTCATAAAATCAAGAATATGATAATCAATCGTCCAGACAAAGAGGCTCAGGGCTTCTTCGGATGGCTGCAGGGCAACTCACCTGTGACTATCAAAAACCTGATTATCGATTCTTCTTGCTCTGTGATTGGTAGTAATAAATGCGGCGGTCTGGCAGGCGCATCTCAGAACGAAGGTAGCAAGATTATTATTCAGAATGTGATAAATGGAGCTAGCGTAACTGTATCTGGACAGGATGCTGCAGGTATCGTAGGTGGTGAGTCTGGAAATAAGGCTACTTATGAAATCAAAAACGTGATCAATCTTGGTAACATCACTTCTACCCACGAGTTCCCCTATGCGGGTGCATTGTTCTGCTATCAGGAGCGTGGAACGGTAGAGAACTTTGTTAACTTGGGTACTATTACTGGTCATAACGGTGGTAATATCGGCCGTTTCGGTAATGAGAATGCTTGGAAGAACGTTGTTGACTTGAGTGCTACTGAGAATATAAATCAAGGTGTTGTGGATGGACTGACAGCAGCAGATGTGGCTAACGGAAACTTGGCTTTCTTCCTGAATTCTAACGACAATCAGAATGAGGATGCTTTCTTCCAGACCATCGGCACTGACGCTTATCCATTGCCCTTCAACACCAGCGCACAGGTATATGGACATGCCTGGGACGGCACTGCCGCTACCATCGTTGCTGACAACAGTGCCACTATCGCACTGAACGAACTTAAGATTGATGACAACTGGGAGAACTTCTATACACCTACCAACGTAACTGTCAACATCCAGGAGATTAACTACAGCCGTAGCGACGTGGCCGGTTTCAATACTGTTTGTCTGCCTTTCGCTTTTGCTGCCAGCCAGTTGCCTGAAGGAGCCAATCTCTTTGTTCTCGATGCAATTAATGCAACCTCTGTTTCGTTGAAGACTGCTGAGAGTGTTCAGGCTGGTGAGCCTTGTCTGGTTCGCTTCCCCAGCAATTATACTGGCTCATGGGATTTGACGGTAAATACCAACACAGAGTTGGCATCGGCTCCTCTGAATGAAGGTACGCTGAAAGGTTCATTTACTTCAGACAAAATCGGAGAAGGTAAATACAAACTGAATGATGCGGGTACTGCTTTTGGTATTACTACCGCTGAAGGTATGATTAATACTTTCCGCGCATATCTGGACGCAGTAAGTGAAGCTCACGAACTGTCAATCGTATGGGATGAAAATGATCCTACTTGCATCAAGGAGTATTCTGCTGGTGGTAAGATGGTTGAAAGCTATGACTTGCTGGGCCGTCAAAACCAACTGGTTAAAGGCTTGAACATCGTTAAGATGTCTGACGGTAAAGTAAAGAAGGTCGTATTGAAATAATCAAGGAGGCAATAGCAATGAAAAAGAGTTATAATCAGCCCAATATTTGTTGCTTTACTGTAGATGTTGAAGACTGTATAGCAGCATCTGATCCTTTACATCCAACAGTGTCTATTACCACCGATGAGAATGTTGATACTTCTTCTAAGTCTCGTAGGCAGGATATATGGGATGATGAAGATGAAAACAATTATTGAATTCATCGAAATTCAATAATATCAGTGCAAAAAGATATTTTCTAAACAAAAAGTGGGCCGCTTCTGAATGAGGCGGCCCACTTTTTTGTTCTTGTTTCTTTCAATTATTTGATAACGATTTTGCGTCCTTCATTGATGTAGATTCCTGCAGTAAGATGCTGGCCTTTTGCTATTGGGCGCCCCATGAGATCGTAGAGCGTTGAAGTGCTATGCTTAGTGCGAATACAGGTGTTTTCAATGTGGGTAGGCTCTGTTTCGTTTTCTTTGAACAGGCGGAAATAGTCAACTTTAAACCATCCGGCATTGTCGGTAGCACGTTGGCGGTTGTTGCGCATGTTGCCAGTTTTGATGCCAATGGTGAGATCTTCATCTTCGTCAAGATTCAGCGTAATGCTCAGCGGACGAAGAATGATCTGACCTGTTTCGCCTCCGGCAAATCCAGCATAAGTGGCCTCTTCACCCTCTGTCAACAGGTTGGTGTAGTCGCTCTCTGTTCCATAGTATTGTACCAGTGTTTTATCACTCTTCGAACCTTTGGCAAACAGTCGGCAGTTGGTCTTCTTGTTTACCTCAACCCATAGCTTACACGTCAGGGTATAGGTGCCTTTTCCCAGTTTGCTGGCAGGAATAGTCTGATAGAGTGTGAAGTCATTAGGCATGGGGGTGGCGTTTATCCAGCATACATTGTTGCCATTGAAATTATAGGCATCTTTGTTCACACCGAAAGAATTGCCCGTGAGTGTACCTTCTGACTGCCATCCGTAAGGAATACCGCGGTTGGTGTTGCCACGGGGATTCTCTTTACCGTCGGTAGCCAATTCAAAATTGGGGTTATTCATAACCTCATTGGTGATTTCAGGAAGCGCTTTTTCTTCTTCTACCAGTTCGCAGATGTCAAGGGCGGCAAGTTGCTGGAAAACTTTCTTGCCAAAATATTCACCGGCCTCTACACCAAAGTGCAGATCGTCGCCCAGCAAAGGTTGCTTGCTTAAATCGATGAGATATACGTTGCTGTCTTCTTCGGCAATGCGCTTTTGTGCAGATTCTACGTCGGCATTGTATTGTGTGCTATGAGGAGGAACGGTGCCAAGTATGAATGGGAGTGACTGGCACTGCTGGTCGCCCGTCTGCTCAAAAAGGAACTGACGCATGTGGGCAATAAGGGTTTTCAGATTGTTGTAGTAGTTGGCCGGCCCTTGCGCCTGGCGGTCGCCTTCGCCCTGATGCCATAGGATGGCTTTTACTGCATAGCCTTTCTTCAAGCTTTGGAGAGTTTCTTGTTTGCAGGCTTCAAATGCGCGTTCAAAAGACTTCATCAGCGAATGGCCTCCTTGAGAAGTAGCTGTCTGGTTGTTGTACCAAGAAGGGTTGCACGACCAGTAATGCCCACTATTGGAATTAGGACACGATGGGTCAATAGCAGTGCCACCCAAGGTGAGCTTGACTACATAGAAAGGTTCTTGCAGTGATTTCTGCAGATAGTGATAAACGAAGGCATCGTAGGCAAAGCGATCGGTACGGCCATTCTCGTAGGTATGAGGGGTATAAGGTGAGAATACGCCATTCTGGAAGTGTGAACCGTCGTCGTAGCAATAGTTGCAGAGGTCGGTCTTTAGATAGGAGGGAAAGTCAGAAGCTGGTATGCGACCATCGCTGTTTGACTGTCCGCAGACAATGAACACTGGCGCCGCACCTGTGTTCTCTACTGGCTTCTCTTCATCGGCAACCTTTTCTATTTTGAAATAGTCAACCTTGAACCATCCAGTACCATCGCTGACTCTGGTACCATCACTCCTTCTGCCGTCGGAACGGATACCTAAACGTAGGTCTTCACCTTCGGCGAGGGTGACGAGGACTTGCATATTCTTCAACTCAAATGTACCATCGGGGGTTCCTGGATAACCGGCGTAGGTGGCTTTTTCGCCGCTCACACGATTGTTTATATATTCATGAGGACTTCCAAAATACTGTACAGACTGGTTGGCAAACAGACGGCAATTGCCTTTCTGATTGACATTATTCCACAGAAGACAAGAAACTCGATAGGTTCCTGCACCGAGTTTTTCGGCAGGGACTACCTGATAAAGCTCAAAGTTTTCTGAAAAAGGGAGTAGGCGAAACCAGCATACATTGTCGCCATGATGATTAAGGGCATCGTTGTTGATACCGTATGACACACCATTGATTTGGCCTTGCACACTCCATCCATAAGGCACCCATGTTTTGTGTTCCACACCACCGGCATTGTAAGTGTTGGCATCGAGCTTTTCAAAGTCTGGATTTACAATCAGTGTCTCTTCGGGAATGTCACTGACCGTAGCTTCAGGGAAAACAGTCAAACGCAGTTCGGTGCAGCCATAGGGAACCAAAGTAATGTTCTCGGTGTCTTCTGTAGCTATCACATTTCCAGCGCCAGGCAGAGGCGTGTTACGTCCATTCTGTACGCTCCACTGAATCTTGCGAACAGGAATCGTGATGCTTACAGGTGCATTGGCCAAGTCGTAGGGGTAGGAGCCTTCGTTCAATGTCTTTGTAGAAACGATGATTTTGTTTCCGTTGAGCAGTGAGGGATCAAAACCATAGTTGTAAGGACCGTCGGGAGTGATGCTCCAGCATTTGAAGTCGGGATTCTCAGAATGTTTGCCATTCATGTTGGAATAGGTCTTGGTATCCTCAACTTTCTTCTGTGGAATGGCATAACTGTACAGTAATGGACCACGCTCTACATACCATCCCTGACCTTCAGCAGCCTGTTGTAGGCGTACTTCCATAGGCAGGCGCAGCTCAATTATATCACCGTTGTTGAATGAACGGTTCAGTGTGACGAAGGTGGAAGGAGTCAGTTCTATGTTTGCTGCCTGTCCGTTTATGCTGAGGCTGGCCTCTTTGCACCAACCGGGAATACGGAGGGTGAGGGGAAAATCAGTTGAACCTTCACTGTTGATGGTGAATCGGATGATATCTGAAAAAGGGTAGGAGGTTTCTTCCTTAATGGTGACAGTCTTTCCATTAATGTCAAATGCAGTGGTGTTGGGCGAATAGAGTGTGGCCACGATATCTCCATCTTTGCCACGCATCCACAGACGGGAAGCAAAATTGGGCATCATTCGGTTTACATTGCCTACACAGCACTCTGTCTCATGTACAGGACGATAGGCCATCCATGTGCTTCCGCGCTTAAAAGCATTGTTGTCGGATGTTCCTGTGCAGATGAGCTGGTTGACAGAAGAGAAATACTGAAGTGCCTTGAAGTCTTTGCTGATAGCTCCCAAACCAGCATTAAATACGGCACGTTCCAAACGGTCGGCCCATTCGGCATCGCCTGTTACTTGCAGGAAGTAGCCCAATGACCAGGTGTAGTCGGTGATGTCGCAAGTTTCGTGAGCCACGTCAACATCGAGTCCCAATGTGTATTCGGCACTGGTATAGAGTCCGTCGGGCAGCAAATGGTCTCGTTCCAATTTGCGTTCAGCATTCATGGCTAAGTCCAGATAGTTCTGTTTGCCAGTATAGGCATAGAGCAAAAGGGGAATTTTCAGCATCTCAGCATAGGTAACGCCATGCATGTCGATGAGATATGGCGAACCGGCTACAGAGGCATCAAGTTCGAATCCACCAGCGTTATAAGCTGTTTCTGCTAGGTTCAGCAATGTTTGGTTGCCAGTGATGCCATACACCCAGAGCATTCCCTCGATATTGACAATGTGGCGGCGCCCATTGGTGAGCAGTGAGGAGTTCAGACTCAGATAGTTCTTTTCCAGTGCCTCCACAATTTTTATGTCGCCCGTTTTCCAATAGTTGGCTTGCATGGCACGGAAGAATACTGCCATTGGCCAAAGCGACTCAATCTTGGAATTTCCCAGTCGGCCATTACTTTGGGCATGCTCAATGGTATAACTGATGCCTTCTTCGCCCTTTTGGATGAAGGAGTCGTCATTGATCAGATACCCCAAGCGCAATAGTCCGTCAGTGTAATAAGCCGTTTGCTCATAACGCCACCAGTCTTTTGCATCAGGATTCTCGTTTACACGTGGAATCTCTCCTGCCCATAGACATGAGTTGTAGGGATAGGCCATCGCTTCAGGGTGACCGGTGAGTCCATTTTTCTGTCGTTGAAGGAATTCTAACAACCACCCTTTTGGGGAAATATTGCCAATGAGTCCATCATGGAATACGCTATACTCTTGCCCTTTACAGGTCATCGATAGCGCCAATGCAATTGTTAATAAATAATTTTTTTTCATGTGATAGTTTACTGTTGAATAATATCATTATTACTTACTCGTTGCAAAATTATAGATTATAAGTAATACAGTATTGATTACCTTATAGTAAACAGTACGAAAACGTTTGCGTAGTAAATAAAAGGAGTTTAGGCTTGACAGAAACCTAAACTCCTTAATGTCTTCTTGCTTTGAGAACCGTTTAGCGAACGGGAACGTCCTCAAGTGTTTTCTTCAACAACTGCCAGAACGGCTCTACGGTGGCGATGAGGGCGCGCTCGGTAGTAGTGTGTGGTGACTTCATCGTGGGGCCAAGGCTCACCACATCGAGGTGAGGATACTTGCCTAAGATGACAGAACACTCCAGTCCGGCATGATCAACCTGAATGATGCCATCCTGTCCGAACAGTTCTTTGTATTCCTTCAGCAGCAGGTGAAGAATCTCGCTATCGGGATTGGGGTCCCAACCTCCATATGAACCAGCGGTCTCTACCTTCATCCCTGCCATGTTGAACACACTCTCGAGGGTGTTGACGATATATTCTTTCATGTCCTCGCGACTTGAACGGGCCAGAATCTTGATGGAGGCTTTACCTTCTTCAATGTCAATGATAGCCAGGTTGCTGGAAGTCTCTACTACGTCGGGATAACTTGGAATCATGCGGATTACTCCATTATGGCAGCCGTAGATAGCGTTGATCAAGTTGTCCTGAATCTCAACAGGCACTTCTGTCTTCGGAGTGTCAACTTCCTCTACTGTCACTTCAATGCCCAGTGTTTCAATTTGTTTGTACTGGTCGCGGAAATCGTTCTGCCATTCAGTAGCCAGCTCTTTCAGTGCTTCAACATTCTCCTTAGGCAGGGTAAGAACGGCTTCAGCCTTAAAAGGAATGGCATTGCGCATGTTGCCGCCATGCCAAGAGGCTAGACGGGCTTCACATTCCTCAATGAACTCACGTACCATCTGTACCAGAAGCTTGTTGGCATTGCCACGACCTTCATGAATCTCTAAGCCTGAATGACCGCCACGAAGACCTTTCACTGTGACTCGAACGGCAGCATCTTCGCTGTCTGTTTCTACTTCTTTGTAGTCGAGGGTTGCAGTAACATCAATACCACCTGCTGAACCGATAACGAATTTTCCCCAGTGTTCTGAGTCGAGATTCAAGAGAATATCACCCTGCAACTGGCCCTCAGGCAGGTCGTTGGCACCATACATACCAGTTTCTTCATCGGCAGTAATCAGTGCATCGATGGGACCGTGCTTCAAGGTTTTGTCTTCCATGATGGCCATAATGGCAGCAACACCCAGACCGTTGTCGGCTCCCAGTGTGGTTCCTTTGGCTTTCACCCACTCACCGTCAATCCATGGTTGGATAGGATCGGTCTCGAAGTTGTGAGAAGACTCAGGTGTCTTTTGTGGAACCATGTCCATGTGGGCCTGCAGAATAATACCCTTACGATTTTCCATACCGGGAGTAGCAGCTTTGCGCATGTGGATATTGCCGGCAGGATCTTTTACTGCATACACGCCAGCCTGCTTGCCAAAATCGAGCAGGAACTGCTGAATTTTCTCTAAATGTCCACTTGGACGTGGAACTTGTGTCAGTGCGTAGAAGTTTTTCCAAATGCACGTTGGGGATAGGTTCTGAATTTCGTTCATATTATTTGTGAAATGTGGAATGAGAAATGTGGTGTGAGGTTTGTCATACTACACTCGACATACCGGTTAGTTATTATCTGTTGAATGTGGAATCTGGTATGTGGTAAAAGACAGTCTTATCCATGCCCATATGCCAAGCGCAACGACCAGAAGGGTTTGGATTGTGTGTACGATGAGTACGAAGTAAAGGGCTTGCTCGTCGGCAACGCCATATAGAATGAGCATGGTCTTCACGGCAAAGTGCCAAGGGCCAGCTCCATTAGGCGTAGGAACGATGACGGCGAAGTTGCCCACCACGAAACATACCAATGCACAGCCGATGCCTAATGTCTTGGTAAAGTCGAAGCAGAAGAAGGTAAGGTAGAAATGCAGAAAGTACATCACCCAGATTCCGATGGAAAAAAGTAAGTATAGAGGAAGGTTCTTTACACCCTTTAGCGAGAGTACTCCCTCCCAGATACTGTGTAGCGTCATTCTTACCTTATTGTATATTGACAGACGGCCCAGCAGTATATGAAGTAATAACAGTACGGCTATGCAGCAAATGCCCGTTACCAGCCATCCTGTCAGTGAGAAATTACTCAGTATATGGTCAACTGATGTGCCTGTCTTTTTGAAAAATGTGCCAAAGGTGCTCAACTCGAACAATAGAATCAGTCCCGAGTAGAGTATCACCATGAGCGTGTCAACAGCGCGTTCGGTGACCACCGTGCCTAAGGCTTTGGCAAAGGAAATGCCTTCCCAACGTTTCAAAATACCACAGCGAGTGAATTCGCCTATACGTGGAATGGCCAATGAGGCGGCATAGCTTAGGAAAACAGCGTTGAGGGTAACACTTTTTCTTGGATGCTCGTCCATCGGTTCCAGTGTTTGATGCCAGCGCCATCCACGGAAGGCTTGGGCTAAAATGCCAAAAGGGAAGGATAGTAACATCCATGTCCAGTCCATCTCGTCGGTTAGTATATGGCGAATGCTCTGGAAGTCAAAACCTCTATACATCCAATAGAGAATGCCTCCTCCCAAAATAATGGGCAATAGTATTTTGAAAATGTTTTGGGTATTCTTCATAACAGTGCCACAAAATTACGAAAAAAACGTGGTATTGAATGTTCTGTTAGGGAAGATTAACGTTCTGTTGGTATTCCTTGGGACTGATGCCTTTGTATAGTTTGAAATTGCGATAGAATGACGTGGGACTACTGAAACCGGCTTCTTCACCTATTTCAGAGAGTAGGCGAGTGGGCTGCTGGTTGATGAGCTCGATGGCATAGTCGATGCGCATGCGGTTGACATATTCTGTGAATGAAATACCCATGTCAAGATTGATGGCACGATAGATGTAATTGCGATTGGTGCCTAAGCGATGAACTAAATCGATAATCTTCATGTTGTGCTGGCGGAATAACTGTTCGTCATGCATGAGTTGTTCAATGCGTTGGCGCAATTCCTGCATATTGGCTTGCTCAACCATTGATTCATCGGCCTCTACCTCATCTTTTTCAATGTCAGTGATAGAGAATTCTTGCTTGTAGCCCACATACCCAAGGGCGAAAAGTAATATAGAGAATAGTATGGATGGAATAGCCAGCAGTATGATAGAATCGGCAAAACGGTAACGGCCTATGAGGTTGCACACAAACGAGGCTATTGAGGTTACAGCAAAGAAAATGAGCAGTGAGTGGAGCGGAGTTAACACCTTATTTTCTGTATCGGCATAGGTGTTTGCTACTGTTTCATTAAACTTCTTTATGTGGTGCCAGCCAAATACAAATACAGGAATAATCTGTAAAGCAAAGATGAATTTACACAATGAGTGGGTGATGGCTTGTATCTCTTCCAAGTTGGAAATACCTTCAAAATGATTGCGATAAAGATAGTTTTCTATAAATCGCTCGGTTTGAGTGGCATCCATCATGAGATACAACGAACCAATTATAATACCACTAAAAATGGCTGGTGTTAGCCACATCCATTGCAGATGAATGGTATAATCACGTTTGGTGAGTGAACATATATATAGGTAGTAGAGTGGATAAACCGACAGGTTGGCGACGGAATAGAGCGTGTCTGCCAGTGGAACCAACGCTTTGTCATGGTTGAAAAATATATAATGTCCCCAATAAAGTATGCTCGCTACAATCATGAATACGAGCAGATGGGCGCGAGCCTTGTTGAAACGTTCACGTAAAGAGATTGTCAGCATGACTGTCCAAAACAGGCATACGAACATTGGCATTACTGTAAATATAATCGCTTTCATATTTGCAAATGTAAGGCATTTTAGTGAGAATGTTGACTATTTTATGACCATTTTACGATTATGAAAGCCTAAATTGTGAATTTGAATGAAAAAATTGTGATTTTGAACGACAAAAATGCGAAAATATAAACAAGTTTTCACATTTTTATTTGTATCTTTGCAAACGACAAACTATTACTAAAATTATTCTACTATGAAAAAGAGAGGTAAATTGATAAGCCTCTTAATGGGCTTTGTTGTAGGCTCACAGGCTTTAATGGCTTGTAGTCACGACGATGATAATAATATAGATGTGAGTGATCGTATAATTGGTACTTGGATTGGAGAGCGCTCTGAGATACAAGAAACAGAAACTGATTGTGCGGCAGGTTATGTGTTCGAGGCCAATGGAAAAGTTGTTCATTATGAACGGTTTTTAGTGCCAGGTACGCAAAAGCTTGATTACGAACTGAATGAAACAGGTGCTTATACTGTGAATGGTATCAAACTGGTTATCACATGGAACCACGTGTCCTATTATGATGCAGTTAGTGGAAGATATGAAGAAAATGTTAATGATATAGACGAAATTATAATAATGTATCCAAAACAGGAAACTCGGGGGATGTACTTAAAGCGTTATTTCCCAACGCATGAAGGCCCTCAAGGTTGGTCCGAAGAAGGACCGTTTTACAAAAAGTGATAGAAATCTTTCTTGACGAAATATTGACCTTTAATATAAATACCTTTTTCAACAGACTACTGATCTTATTATGTGAAGGCGCGCCAGCTGAGTCGTCAGCGAGCGCGCCCTTTTTATTTTTGGTATTTTATTGGTTTTAGGTTGCTTTTATTAGCCGATTTGCTGAAAATAATGAGAATATCTTTGTAATAATGAATAATGACACGTTTTTCTGTGAATATGAAAGATATTTCTGCGAATATGAAATCGATGGCATGTAATAAAAGGTTTAACTTTACACCGTTTAATATGACTTATTTTCGCGTATGGTAAGAAAGCGTATTATTTAAAAACTCTGTACAAAGAGTAATTATTCAGTAAAGTTTAATCTTCTAATAGTAACAGAAATGAAAAAGATTCAGTTTTTCAGCCTCTTGGCAGGCTTAGTATTAGGTTCGCTGGCTTTTGTGGCTTGCGGTGATGATGACGATTCTAATGATAACAATGGCAAATCAGGTGAACCGACTGTTGTTATAAATGATCGTATTGTAGGAACTTGGATTTGGGGAGAGCCTGGACAGCCTGTTGATGAAGGGCACCATGCTGCTGGCTATGTGTTCCAGGACAATGGCCAATGTAAGTATTATGAACGCTTTTATGATTATATAGATGACAACCGAGTCTTGATGGAAGAGAAAAGTAAGGAAGGTACCTTTACAGTAACTAATTTGAAACTGGTGATGAACTGGACTAAGGGGACTTGGTATGATGGCGGTTCTGGTGTAAGACATGATCTGGATGCCGATGAACTTGGTACTGATGAGGCTGAAATCATGTATCCCGAAAAAGGTGATATTGGTATGTTCCTAAAACGCTACTACATTCAGGATGGTCGTCAGGGATGGACTGAGGAAGGTCCTTTCTACAAGGCTCAATAATCATTTCCCTTTCCAAATTCGGATTAAAAAACAAGAGTGCCAAAGCTAATGGCACTCTTGTTTTCTATAAGAAACGGTACGAGTTTTCTTATTTACACGCTTACCTCGGCCTTGATATGTGGCCAAGGATCGTAGTCCTCTAATTGGAAATCCTCATACTTGAACGAGAACAAGTCTTTCACATCTGGATTGATGCGCATCTTGGGCAGTGGACGTGGGGTACGTGTCAGCTGCAAACGGGCTTGTTCAAGATGGTTCAAATACAAGTGAGTGTCGCCTGTAGTGTGGATAAAGTCGCCTGGTTTCATATCGCAAACCTGAGCCACCATCATGCACAGCAATGCGTAAGACGCAATGTTGAAAGGAACACCGAGGAAAGTGTCGGCACTGCGTTGATACAATTGTAGTGAGAGACGGGGCTTGTCGCCTTCCTCACGAGGTGGGGCTACGTAGAACTGAAACATCGTGTGGCAGGGAGGTAGGGCCATCTTGTTTACTTCTGCTACATTCCATGCTGATACCAGCATTCTACGTGAGTTCGGATTGTTCTTCAACTGGTCGAGGATAATCTTTATCTGGTCGATGGAACCGCCATCATAGTCGGGCCATGAACGCCATTGGTGTCCATAGACAGGACCGAGTTCACCTTGCTCATCGGCCCATTCGTTCCATATTCTCACACCATGTTCTTGTAGCCAGTGTACGTTGGTGTTGCCCTGCAGGAACCATAAAAGCTCATAGATGATACTTTTCAGGTGCAGTTTCTTGGTGGTAAGTAGAGGAAATCCTTCCTCCAGGTTGAACCGCATCTGATGGCCGAACACGCTTAGTGTGCCTGTACCTGTACGGTCGCCCTTTTCCACGCCTTCGCGCAATATGCGGTCCAGTAACTCTAAATATTGTTTCATGTTTTTTTATTTGTTGTTGTTTCTTCTTGAGGGACGTTGGGGTGCTAGTTTTTCTAGTCTCACTAGTTCTACTACTATTCAGTATGATGAAGTAAGACAATTGGCTCGTACGCATTTGGCACGTGCGTGCTTTTGATGCGCCATTCCTTTGGATAGAGATTGTTGGCACGATTTCCAATATTCTTTACAGGTCCGAGCGACTGTCCCATGAACGTAACGGTGACTATGCCCCGAGGTGTGTCGGGGGGAAGAACAAGTGCCTCGCCGCGAAGGTAGGAAATAGCCTGTGGGTAGGTGAGTTCTACTTTCGAAGATTCAGAGGCGTGGGGTAATGGAGACTCGAGAATAGACTTTTCAAGAACAGAACTCGACACGCACTTCCGTACCTTTGTAGTCTCACTACCGAGCTTCTTCATTACTGCCATGAACAGACCTTCGCCTTGGGTAAAACCAGGAATAAACCGATAAACCGGCTCGTTGAATCCTTTCAGCAGTGAACCCGTAATGCCCCATTCAGCCTTCACCTCTACAGTGAGTATCTCTACTCCCAGTTCATCCTTTATCCAGCGTACGTTCTCTTCGTCCTCCTTAATATTATAAGTACAGGTACTATATATTAATAGACCGCCATCGTCGAGACACTGCCAGGCGTCATTCACAATCTCCCGTTGTAGTTGCCAACAGTGTTCCACATTCTGTAAGCTCCATTCGTTGATGCTGTCAGGATCTTTGCGGAACATACCTTCGCCAGAGCAAGGCACATCGCACAGGATAATGTCGAATTTCGTTTTCGACTTCCGATAGTCTTTAGGATAGAGATTAGTAACGTAATGTTTTTCGTACCCCCACTTCTCAACATTCTCTAAGAGGATGCTTGCTCGTTTCCTGTTAGGCTCGTTACTGTAAAGAATACTGCCTTCTGGTAAGGCTGAGCGCATCAGTGTCGATTTTCCTCCTGGTGCAGCGCATAGGTCAAGAGCCATTAAAGGACGGTTGGGAAGGTGTTGGCGCAGTACTTCATCAAGAAACATTGACGATGCTTCCTGCACATAGTAGCAGCCTGCATGCAATAAGGGATCGAAAGTAAAATTGGGACGGGTGGGGAGGTACCAGCCGTTAGGACACCAGGGAACGTTGGGAAGTTCATAGTTCACAGTGCATAGTTCAGAGTTGGACTGCATTTCAGAACTATGCCCTGTGCCCTGTGCCCCATGAACTAATCTCGGGTTTACTCTAATGCTTACCGGACACTCCTCGTCAAGCGCTTTGAGAAAGTGCTCGAAGCGTTCCTCACCGAAAACGGGACGAATAAGATGAATAAAATTGTCAGGTAATTGCATATTCGTTTGCAAAATTAAAAAAAAATGTGCACCTTTGCAACAAATAATCAACAAATAAACGATATTAAAATGGAAAAGAAATTATGCCGTTCTTCGAAAGATCGCTTACTTGGCGGCGTGTGTGCTGGTTTAGCAGATTATTTTGACCTTGATGTCACCATCGTACGCATTGCTTATGCACTACTGACTTTCTTTACCGCATTCAGTGGTGTTATCGTCTATGTTATTCTTTTGCTTCTGATGCCTGAGAAGAAGTAGTCTCCTCAGCAGGCTTGTCGAACAATCCATAAGTGGTGCGAAGCACTACGAATTCAGTTCGGCGGTTGAGCTGGTTGCATATTTCCTGCTTCTCTTCATCCTTTAGGGCGGTGATGAACTCTTCAGTGAGCACATCACCCTCTGCCAACCATGGATATTTTTCGGTCAGTTTCCTCTTGATGGTCTTTGGCTTCTCTTTGCCATAGCCCATTGGCGACAGACGGTCGGCTGCAATGCCATGTTCTGTGAGATAGTTGACTACACTTTCAGCACGTCGTTGCGACAGTCGTTGGTTGTAGGCAGCCGAACCACGATAGTCTGTATGTGCCGAAAGCTCAATGGTCACATTCGGGTTTTCTTCCAAAAGGGCTATGAGTTTGTCAAGCGCTTCTGTCGATTCTGGGCGTAGTGTGGCCTTATCGAAATCATAGAAGATGTTGTCGATGAGTACAGGAGCAGTAATCGAAGCCAAGGGAAACTGTAGTACGTACTCTTGAGATTCTTTGACGGTATCTACCTTCAGCTGCTCTTTGTGGTTCAGGAATCCTCTACAAGTACCCAGGAAAACATAGTCAACTCCAGGATGAATCTCCTGTGTGAACGAGCCATCGCCTTTTACACTTAGTTTCTGGTTCGTTCCATCATTTCCCACCATATAGACAAGCGCTTCCGGCAGTTCGTAGCCGTCTTGTTCATATACCCATCCTTTCACCGTTTGCACTATCTCATGTTTCTCAAACGAGTAGATGTGATCCCATCCGCGCGCATCGCCACGGTTCGATGAGAAAAAGCCACGGTTGTGCAGTCCTTCGAATGTCATGCCAAAGTCGTCTCCTTGAGAGTTCAATGGGAAACCGGGGTGCTCAAGAGTGTATAACCCTCCCCCGACCCCTCCGAGGAGGGGAGCAGACCCTCCATAGGAAGTAGCCAAACTCCCCTCCTCGGAGGGGTTGGGCGAGGGTTCTTCGTTGGGTTTTGCAATATAAATATCCAGTCCTCCCATTCCGGGGTGTCCGTCAGACGAAAAATAGAGATCGCCGTTGGGACGAAACGTGGGGAACATCTCATTGCCAGGTGTGTTGATGGGGGTGCCAAGATTCTCCAAAGCACCAATTCCAGAGGTAGTAAGCTGGGCACGCCAGATGTCCAGTCCTCCCAAACCGCCAGGCATATCGCTGACAAAGTAGAGCCACATGCCATCGGGTGAAACGGCAGGATGGGCAAAGAGCGAGAGCGTGTCTTTTGTTATCTCAAACTCCTGCGCCTTTCCCCACGAAGCGTCACTGCGTGTGCTGGTCGCTATTTTGGCGTAACGGGGATAGCTTGGGTCAGACTTACAAACGGTGAGGTACATCGTCTTGCCATCGGGTGTTACGCAACTTACGCCCTCGTCCTGTTCCGTGTTCAGTTCACTCTCCATTACTTCCGGCTTCTGCCAGTTGCCTTTCTCGTCTTTGTAGGCCACAAAGATATCGCTTGGCTTGGTACCTGTGATACCACTCAGTTCATCGCCAACAGCCTGATTGCGCGTAGAGGTGAAGTACAACTGGTCATAGTCTTCGCCTGCCAGCATGGGTGAGAATTCTGCTCGGCGAGAGTTAAACAATTCTTGTTTTTTTATTTCATATCCGGAGAGAGCAGCATCAGCTTTCCATTTCGGCGCCATGCGTGCCGACTCCAATCCATTCTTCACTAAAGGGTTGTTGGGCATCGAGTCGAGCAGCAGTGTGAAAGTCTTTTCAGCATCTTTGTAATTGCCGTTCTTCAGTTGCAGCTTGCCCAAATAGAAAATGCTTGTTGAATCCGCTTGTTTGTAGCGCACAGCATTGTTGTAAGCGGCTATCGCTTTCTGCGTGTAGTTAATACGGCGATAGCAGTCGGCCATTTTCAATGCCCGTTGTCCGCGGAGTGGTTTGTCCTTTGCCCGTGTCTGTGTATAGGCCTTTTTATATTGCCCAGCGGCATCATAGTATTCGCCAAGGGCAAAGAATTTATCGCCCTTCTTCATTGCCGTATCGGCACCGCAAGCGGTTAGTAGAACGGCAATGATACATATATATAATATGGTGAAAAGTCTGCGCATACGTATTAAATAACGATGTATGGCAGACTTTTATTGTCTTTATAGCGAAAAGTGGTAATTCTGTTAGGAAGATTCTTAATGAGTTGTTATTCCGCAGCGAAAGGTTGTCTCCATGTGCATCCTTCTTTCCATCGGGAGCATCCGTAAGCCGTTTTTCCTTTGATAATATGACCTTCTCCGCAGAGGGGACAGGGCTTTCCTACGAGTTCGTCACGTACTGCCTCGGCAGCCTCAACAGCCTTTTGCTGGATGTCGCCCTTCTTCTTTGTGGCTCGTTTCTTCTTGGGCTTCTCTGCTTTCTGCTCGCCCTCGGCAGAAGAATCGCTGCTAGGTTTGGAAGTTGCTTTTTTCGGTTCTTCAACTACCGTGATACGGCGATTGGTGGGATCCGTAATCACCTCACGAACAATCTCAGAAACCTGCTGCTTCAGTTCCTCTATGAATGCCTGGGCATCATATTTCTTTGCTTCAATATCGCGTAGCTTCTTCTCCCAGATACCTGTTAGCTCTGCACTTTTCAATAGTTCTTCATGAATCAGGTCGATGAGCTCTATGCCAGTAGGCGTGGCTACCAAACGCTTACGATCCTTACGGATGTAGTGACGCTTGAAGAGTGTCTCGATGATAGCGGCTCGTGTAGATGGTCGCCCGATGCCATTCTCTTTCATGGCACGACGCAGTTCTTCATCGTCAACCAGTTTGCCGGCAGTCTCCATCGCACGCAGTAGGGTAGCCTCGGTGAAATACGGTGGTGGGGTGGTCATTTTCTCTGTCAGCGTAGGAACGTGAGGACCACTTTCACCCTTGGTGAACGAGGGCAGGGTGCGTTCTTCTTCGTCAGGCTTCTTTTCATCGTCATCGTTCTGAACGTCTTTGGCATAAACAGCACGCCATCCCGGATCCAATATGGTGCGACCAGTGACTTTGAATTCAATCTCGTCAACTTTTCCCAATACGGTGGTCTGCGCAAACTGACAGTCAGGATAGAATACAGAAATAAAACGGCGTGCAATAAGGTCGTACACTTTCTGCTGAATATCAGGCAGATTCTGTGGTACGACGCCTGTGGGAATGATGGCATGGTGGTCGGTGACTTTTGAGGAGTCGAACACCTTCTTCGATTTCTGCAAAGGCTTTCCACCAAGAGTCTTTACTAAGTCGGCATATAGCGGAGTTCCTGCCACACGTACTTGGAACAGACCATTCATAATTTGCGGACACTTCGGATAAACGTCGTCGGGAAGGAAAGTGGTGTCCACACGTGGGTAGGTGGCCAGTTTCTGTTCGTAGAGTTGTTGGATCACGTTCAGCGTCATCTCTGCCGAGAAACCGAATTTCTTGTTGCAATCCACCTGAAGTGATGTCAGGTCGTAGAGGGATGGCGGATTTTCCTTGCCGTTCTTCTTTTCAACCTTCGTCACTTCGAATGGCTTCCCTTCTATCGTAGCAAAAGCCTTTTCGCCCTCTTCCTTCGATGTGAACTTGCCTGATGTTGCCGTAAACGTAGTGTCGCGATAGACGGTGGCCAACACCCAATAAGGTTCGGGTTTGAAATTGTCTATCTCTTTCTGACGGTTTACAATCAGTGCAAGGGTAGGAGTTTGAACACGTCCGATAGATAGCACCTGACGGTTCTGACCATATTTAATAGTATAAAGGCGGGTACAGTTGATACCCAGCAGCCAGTCGCCAACAGCACGTGAGAGTCCGGCCAGATAAAGTGTCTGATACTCATCCTGATCTTTCAGTTGGGCAAAGCCTTCACGAATGGCTTCATCGGTCATCGATGAAATCCACAAACGCTTTACCGGACACTTAGCCTGTGCCTTTTGCATCACCCAGCGCTGAATCAGTTCACCCTCTTGGCCGGCGTCACCACAGTTGATGATGCTCTCAGCTTCCGACATCAGTTTTTCAATCGTGGCAAACTGTTTCTTAATACCTTGGTCCTCCTTCAAGCGAATACCAAAGCGGGCAGGAATCATGGGAAGAGCCGACAGGCTCCATGATTTCCACATCGGGGTGTAGTCTTCCGGCATTTTCAGCTCACACAAGTGACCAAAAGTCCACGTCACCTGATAGCCGTTTCCTTCCATATATCCATCGTGTGAAGCCGTGGCTCCGATGATGCGTGCTATGTCTTTCGCTACACTGGGTTTCTCTGCTATGCAAACAATCATTGTTTTAAGGCTTTTGAGCCACAAAGGTACGCATTTTCTCCGAATCACGGAAATAATATGCATAAACTTTCTATTTTTGGAATAAAATGATAAAAAAACAAGGATAAGTGCATATTATTACATTTAAAGTTGTATATTTGCATGCGTTACCACAAACTTTAAGCACAAAACTAATAACCTATTAGGATGAATAAACTCTTTAGGAATACTTCGTTGGCTATGATGATGGCACTCGCTGGCATCAGTGAATGTATGGCTCAGCAATCGTCGCAGGAAATTGACTGGATGAAGGACTTTAGCAGTCGTGTCACTTTCAATGGCTATGCGCAGGCAGGCTGGTCCTATCAGGATGTGAATAGTCAGAAAGTGAATTCATATAACTTGAAGCGTACCCTTCTTTGGGCCAAGGCCAGAATCACCGACCGTTGGTCTTTTCTGTTCATGCACGATTTCAATAGCGTTGTTCAGGAGTTCTATACCGACTATCGTGTTACGAATGATAAGGCATTAACCGTGCGCTTCGGACAGTTCAAGCATTCCTATACGATGGAAAATCCTCTGTCGCCCACACAGTTGGAACTCATTGATGTCTATTCACAGGCTGTGCTCTATCTGGCTGGCGAGGGGCCAGATCCCCTGAATGGCGTGAACTATGGTCGTGACCAAGGCCTCATGGTTTATGGCGACTTGTTTAAAAACTTCCTGCATTATGAGCTGGCGCTGATGAGTGGACAGGGTATTAACAGAAAAGATGCCAACAATCAGAAAGACTTTATCGCAAAACTGGAAGTGCGCCCCTTTGACGGTTTCCGTATTGTCGGTTCGGGCTATCTGGGAACAGGCAATGCTGTGGGCGAAGCAGCATGGAACCCCGGTGTGAAGACGGGCGATAACTATAAGCGCAACCGCTATAGTGCCGGTGTGGAATACAAAACACACGCTTATTCAGCAGCTCAGTACAAGGATGCCCGTCCTGCCAGTCTGCGTGCCGAATGGTTGGGAGGTGAAGATGGCGATGTGAAGAGCCGAGGCGGATATGTAACGGTTTGTGTGCCAGTGGTCGATGCCCTCGATGTGGTGGCCAGTGGCGAGACCTATGACCGCAACACAAAGATAGAGGGATGGGATCAGACCAATCTGACTTTGGGAGTACAATACTGGTTCTACAAAAAATGCCGGTTACAGTTGCAGTACACCCGTTGTCTTTGTGGCGAGAACATTAGTAACAAGGATTATAACTGGCTGCAGGCACAAGTGCAGGTGGCGTTTTAGTTCATAGTTCATAATTCATAATTCATAATGCATAATTCATAGTTCTGAATATGGTTATTAAGGTATTACTGACGATTGTTTTTCTGATTGTTATGATCGGTGTGGGTGTCTATACCTGCAAACAAGCCAATAGTGTGGACGGATTTGTTCTTGGTGGACGTTCCGTAGGTCCGTGGCTCACAGCATTTGCTTTCGGTACAAGTTATTTCTCGGCCGTCGTTTTCGTAGGCTATGCCGGCCAGTTTGGTTGGCGCTATGGCTTGTCGAGTGCATGGATTGGCATTGGCAATGCCGTGATAGGCTCGTTATTAGCCTGGTTGTTGTTGGGCAGACGCACCAAACTGATGACCCAGCATATTGAGTCGCGCACTATGCCCGACTTCTTTGGAACACGTTTCGATGACCAAGGGCTGCGCGTGGTGGCTTCGGTGATTGCTTTCGTGTTTCTGATTCCCTATACAGCAGGTGTCTATAAAGGCATCTCAACATTGTTTGAAATGGGCTTTGGCATTCCCTATGAATACTGCGTAGTGCTGATGGCACTGCTCACGGCTGTCTATGTAATTCTGGGAGGTTATAAGGCAACCGCCATGAACGATTTTATTCAAGGCATCATCATGCTCTTTGGTATCGTGGCGGTGATTATGGCTGTGATAGCAGCACAGGGCGGACTCACAGTTGCCGTTTCTAAATTGGCAGAACTGCCATCCGACGGTTCTGTCGAACCCGGTAGCGGTATGTTTGCCACTTGGTTTGGCCCCGATCCGTGGGGATTGCTTGGCGTAGTAGTGCTCACATCGCTTGGAACGATGGGACTGCCACAGATGGTGGGAAAGTTCTATTCTATTACAGATGAGAGTGCCATTAAACGCGGCACCATCATCTCTACCGTGTTTGCTTTCATCGTGGCAGGTGGCTGTTATTTCCTTGGCGGGTTCGGTCGTCTGTACGATCCGGTAGTGGTCAATGGAAAAATAGCCTACGATTCTATAGTGCCGGCTATGTTGGTCACACTCCCCGATGTGTTGATTGCACTGGTGGTACTGCTGGTGCTCTCGGCTTCCATGTCAACACTGGCCTCGCTGGTGCTCACCTCCAGTTCTACGATGACCCTCGACTTGATTTATCGTGATAAGAAAGCCGAGCCCGACGAAGTAAAGGACAGTGAGATTGATGCCGAGGTTTCAGAGAAAGTGGAGCGCCGCAAAGTGGTAGTGATGCGCGTGCTGATCGTGTTCTTCATCGTCATTTCGCTGATGATAGCCTTGAATCCGCCAACGTTCATTGCCCAACTGATGGGCATCTCGTGGGGCGCTTTGGCTGGTGCCTTCCTCGCTCCTTTCATGTTGGGGCTCTATTGGCGTGGCGTTACCACTGCTTCCGTATGGGCCTGCTTCGTATGGGGTGTAGGACTCACGGTTGTCAACATGTTGCTCGGCAATCCTATCAATCCCATCAATTGCGGCGCTATAGCCATGTTGGGCGGCTTCCCCATTGTCTGGTTGGTGAGTCTGTTTACGCCCAAAATGAATCGTGACAGCGTGGAACGTATTTTTGAATGCTATAACTAAAGTGGTCGTATTTAGGTTGAAGCGTTAAAACGTTTATACTTGGTTAAAAAATATGTATAAAAGTTTGGTGACTATAATAATAATCTATATATTTGCAGCAACCTAACTTTTAAACAAACAACTATATGAAAAAATTTAAATTTTTGAGCCTTATTTTAGGCTTAGTATTGGGATCATTTGCATTTGTAGCTTGTGGAGATGATGATGACGATTCTGATAAGGGAGGCCAATCTTCTGAGGTGATTACAATTAATGAATTGGTTGGTACTTGGTATCTGGTTGATGAAAATTCTTCCGAAAAGGTGGGCATTGATATTATTCAGTTCATTGACAAGGAACATCTGCTTAAGACCGAGCTGAAAGCCAGGGCAAAGGATCGCTGGAACCCTGATATTGATCAGCCAATGGCTTTGACCTTTACCTTTGACGGTAAGACCATGAAGTTCAATGAAGCACCTTACTCTGGTGATATCTACAAAGAAAACGGCAAGTACATGATTCAGCGTTATGAAAATGGTCAGGCTGTTGGCGAAAAGACTGAACTGATTAAGGTTAAGAGCACTGATGAGGCTTTACAGGCTTTCTATACTTTAGTAGCTGCAAAGCAGAGTAAGTAAAAGCTGAATAACTGATAAGGAAAATTCTCCAATTCTCATCTTCTTGAAGTTTTATGGCAGGAATGAGAGAATTGGAGATTTTTTTGGTTCTTGTTCATATGTAAATGTACACATGAAAGTACATTTTATTTGGTGGTTTCACAAAATATTATTAACTTTGTCCCCTGAAACAATAAAAGCAACGATTATGACATCATTAACATTCTCAGATTTCAGAAAGAACATGGCCAGCTCTTTCGACCTTGTGGATGCAGGGGAAAAAGTGTATATCAGTCGTGGCAGTCGGAAGACATATGCTATCATTCCTATTGAGGACGGTGACTTGACAATCACTCCTGCATTGGCTGCAAAAATAGAGAAGGCCAGGAAGGAGTTTCGTGAAGGTAAGACATTGCATTTTGAGAATGCAGCTGCAGCGCAGAAATGGATGGATGAACTATGAGTTACAGTATAGATTACTCAGCAGAAGTTCAGAAAATTATAAAGAAGTGGAAGAAATCTAATCCAGATGCCTTCAAGAAACTATATAAGATTCTTCCAGAACTGGAACAACATCCACGGACAGGCACGGGACATCCTGAGGCATTAAAGGGTGGCAATGATATTACTTGGTCTCGTCGCGTCACGGCTCATGACCGCATCATCTATGACATCTATGACGATGTCGTCACCGTGCTGATAGTTGAGGTGGAAGGGCATTACAATGACAAATAAATGGTTTGTTGTCTGTGAATTAACAGAACTTTACGTTTCGTGTATGTATATGCACTTCTTTACTGCATATTTATTACGTCAAAACGCGTGAGAATCGCACGAAAATCACCAACTCCATCTTTGGACTTCTACACGCGAATTATGGAGCGTGTTGCGAATAATTCGCAACATATTGATAATTAAGCGTTTATGCTTTTTTAGCTCAAAATGGAGCTTTTTTGGGGATAATACTTCCTGAATATAGGCTGCAATAGAACTTCTATTATACCATAACTGCATTCATCCTATACTGTAACTGTTATTCCGTTATGGTACAATAGACGTTACCTTGCAGTATAGGATAAAAACAGTTGCAGTATAGGATGTATTCAGTTGCAGTATAAGATGTATTCAGTTGCAGTAGAACGGGGATTTTTAAGGCAAAATAAGTGAATTGTCGTAATCTCGCCGTTCTAGTTTGCGATTTTTATTTGTCTTGATTTTCGAAAAACAAACCGAATAAAAATTCGCTATTTTCCTAATAATTTTAAAATAGCCTTGGCGTCTTCATCGCCATCAGCAGCTTCTTTGCGCAGTTCAGTAAGAATCTCGCTGCCCCCCTTCTCGTTGCTAACGGCACGCTTCAGCCATTTCTTGGCCTGGGCCTGATCGGCGGTAATGCCTTTTCCTTTCAGGTAGGCCTTTCCAAGTGCGAATTCTGCTTCTGCATATTCCTGGGCAGCAGCCTTCTTGAACAGTTCGACAGCTTTCTTGCGGTCTTTGGCCACGCCATCGCCGTCTTTATAACAGTCGCCCAGCTCGTACTGAGCCTTGGCATACCCTTGAGCGGCCGACTTCTCGTACCACTGGAAAGCCAATTTTTCGTTCTCAGCCGTTCCGCGCCCTTTCTCGTAGCAGCGTCCCAGTCGGTATTGGGCTTTCTTGTGACCTTTCTCGGCAGCAGCCTTTAGTTTGGGGAATGCCTCGGTATAGTTCTTGGCATCGTATAGCTTCTTACCCTCGTCATAGAGCCTGTCGGCATTCTGTGCACTTGCTGTCAGGCTCATCACGGCCATTAGCATGAACAATAGTCTCTTCATAGTTCTAAATTCTTTTTTTTTAGATAATTATTGGTAATTATGTCGGATGCAATTATGCCCGACAAAATTAATACATTATTATTAAACTACCAAATAAACGCTTCAATAACATGTCCTCATAGAGATGTCCACTTGTTAATAGGCGTGGTCGTTTTGGATTTCTTCCAGGTCAAGTTTCTTCGCATCAATCTTGTGCCAGCAGTAAACAATATATGCCAGTACAAACGGTACCAGGAACGATACGTAGAACATGGTGCGCAGGGTAAACTCACTGCTACAGCTGTTGGTCAGCGTCAGCGATGACTGAAGATCGGCTGTAGAGGGATAATAAGCCGTATTGTTCCAGGCTGAGCAGAGCAACAGCGAGAGAACGGTGAGAACAGTACCGATGCCAGAGTACCATATTCCACAAATGTCCTTTTTGCTGAATATAGTCCTTGCAATTCCGAAGAGTACCAATAACACACCCAGAAGGAAACCAGCCAAGAGATACCACATGTCCAGAAAGTTGTTCAGATATTTGTAGGGTTCCATATAGATGGTCCCAGTAGAGGGATGAACAGCAAAGCCGTCTTTTAGTAGCAGGTGTATCACATAGGTTACAAACAGCATGACGAAGGGGATGGCCGCACCGATAAGGCGGGCAGTGCCGCGTGAGCGTATATTCTCGTCGTTCACATTATTTATAATATAGAGAATACCCAATACTCTTGCCAGGAACATCACCGCCAGTCCAAACACCAGTACCCATGGATTGAGAAGGGCGTCAAGGCCGTGAGAAGCGTTGGCCCAATGGCTGATGACAGGTGTCAAGGCATTTGCGTCAATGAGGTTGTCTTTCTCTACAATGAAGTTTGACCCCTCAAAGAAAGTGGCAACGGCACATCCCAGAAGGAATGGACCGAAAATGCCATTCAAGGTGAGGAAAAACTGGAATGTCTTTGGACCAAGGAAATTACCTATCTTGTTTTGGAACTCATAGCTCACTGCCTGTAGGACGAAAGTGAAAAGAATGAGCATCCATAGCCAGTAGGCACCTCCGAAACTGGTAGAGTAGAACAATGGGAAAGACGCGAAGAAAGCACCGCCAAAGGTGACGAGTGTAGTAAATGTGAACTCCCACTTTCTGCCTGTGGAATTATAGACAAGTCTCGTTCCCTCGTCAGTATAGCCCAACGAGCGCGCTACTGAATTGGCTCCTTGAACGAAAAGCAGAAAAACCAACAGCGCTCCTAATAGTGATACGATGAAACACCAGTAGTGTTGCAAAAAGGTGTATGTAATCATAACTAAAAACTATTATCGGTAAATAATCAGTTTGCTCCCGGTCCTTTTTTGATTTGCTTGAGCAGAATACTTATCTCCACAGCCAGCATGGTGGTGAAGAGAACTAGGAAGATGATGAAAGTGGTGATCACACTGCTGGAGTGCAAATCGCTTACGGCAGCCCAGGTGGGCAGCATGTCCTGAATGGTCCATGGCTGACGCCCGAACTCTGCCACGAGCCAACCGCTCTCACTGGCTATATAGGCCAGCGGAACCATGATGATGGCCAGCCAATAGTGCCAAGAGGGGAGGGCTGTGATGTCGCGACTGGACATTAACTTCTTGGGGAACTTCCATGAAGAAGCAGCAAGGGCTGCAAAGAAAAGGATGAACAGACAACCTAATCCTACCATGATGCGGAATGCCCAGAAATTCACAGGAATAGAAGGGACTACCTCATTCCTGTCACGAATATATCCATAGCCAAAATAAGCCATGTTGGCATTGAGAATAGATAACTGTGAGTTGAGCACATCTTTAGGGGCGCCTTCTGCTTTCGAACGCCTGTAACTGGCCAGAGCCTGAATAGCCATCCGTCCTCGTTCCATCTTCTCTTCAACCGAAGGCTCCTGTGTACCGTCAGGACGAGTAAAGCCGTTCAACAGATCATTGATGCCGGGTACATATCCATGAGGACTGTTTGTAGCCATGATACTCAGGGCAAAAGGCAGGTCGATTTTTAGCGCAGGCTCTTTTTCGTGCTCGTAGTCGGGCTGGCTGAACGGGTTTATCAAGGCAATGGCCGTCAGCCCCTGCTCGGTGCCACCATTGTAAAGGGCCTCCATTGTAGCCAGTTTCATAGGCTGGCACTTAGCCACCTGCTGACCAGAAATATGACCGGTGAAGGCAGCGCCCAACGCAGCGAAAAGGCCTACCAGTGAGGCAATCTTGATACTCTCGACAGCCAGCTTCTGTTCACGCTTCTTCATCAGGTACCAGCAAGATACGGCTATCACAAATACCGCACCTACTATCCAACTGGATATTACTGTATGGAAAAATTTGCCGATGGCGAAAGGCGAAAAGGCAACGGCCATGAAATCAACCATCTCGTGTCGCATGGTATCAGGATTAAAGGCACATCCCACAGGATTTTGCATCCATGCGTTGGCCACGAGAATCCACCAGGCAGAGATTGTGGCACCAAGACCGGTGAGCCAGGTGGAAGCCAGATGGAATCCGGGAGAAACTTTCTTCCAACCAAAATACATGACGGCTACAAAGGTGCTCTCCATGAAAAAGGCCAGAATGCCTTCAATGGCAAGGGGCGCACCGAAAATGTCGCCAACAAACCACGAATAGTTAGACCAGTTTGTACCAAACTCAAATTCCAAGATGATGCCTGTGGCAACACCCATGGCGAAATTGATGCCGAAGAGTTTCTGCCAGAATTTGGCCGTGTCTTTCCAAAAACGCTTCTTAGTGCGATAATAGCATGTTTCAACAATGCCCATGATAACAGCCAAGCCCAGTGTGAGCGGAACGAATATCCAGTGGTAGATAGCTGTAAGGGCAAACTGCGCGCGGCTCCAGTCAATGGTTCCTGCGTCGATGTTGAGAATAATGTTTTGCATATGCTTAGATTGTAGTTAGTGAGCAGTAGAACGATTTATTAATTCAGTAGCAACAAACTGATCCTCCTCTCCCTCTTCGGCATGCTGACCAATGAAATTGGGAAAGAAGAATACTTTCAGTATGGCAAAAATGATAAAAAGTTTGATTATAATAATTGCCCAAAGTTTTTTTCCTAAAGTCATGTGGCGGAATCCATCGTAGTAGAGATCAAAGGCGCGATAAAGAATATTGTCTTTGCGCATAAAAATAGTTGTTTTGAGGTTACTGTCGCAAAGATATTTATTTTATTTTAAACAACCAAATTTTAGTCGACAAAATGAACAAAAAACTGAATTATTACAAAAAGAATTGATATTTTTTGCGGATTATTTCGTTTTTCTTTTGTGATTCATTATAAATAATGTACTTTTGTACACAATTTTTACAGAAATAATAGTAATTGATGAAGAAAATATGGATAGCAGCAGCCGTTGTGGCTGTAGTTTTGTTTGCCATTGTTGCCGTATGGTCGTTTGTTGGATTGCAGCAGCAGAAACAGGTGAACGAGGAGATGATGGAACTTGCTGAATTGGACAAGCAGGAGATGGAAAACGAGTATGAGCGTTTTACCTTGCAATATAGTGAAATGATGACTCAGATCAACAACGACTCGCTGGTGGCCCAGTTGACACAGGAACAATTACGCACCCAACAGTTGTTGGAAGAGTTGAAGCAGACAAAAGCGGCTGACGCACGAGAGATTGCCCGACTGAAAAAGGAGCTGGCTACTGTTCGCGAGGTGTTGCGTAGTTTTATCCGTCAGGTTGACTCGTTGAATCAGGTGAATGAGACACTCCGCAATGAGAATCAGCAGATAAGAGGCGAGCTGGCTCAGAGCAACCGTGAGGTGGCCGGACTTCAGAATGAGAAAGCTACCCTCAGCGAGAAAGTTGCTATTGCTGCCCAATTGGATGCCACAGGTATCAATATGAGTCTGCTGAACAAACGCGGAAAGGTTGCTAAGAAAGTAAAGGACTGCAAGCAGATAGAAGTGAGCTTCCGTATTACCAAGAATGTGACTGCTGCCAATGGCATGCGTACTGTTTACATACGGATTCAGACACCGAATGGTACTGTCTTGAATGGTGGTCTCTTCGACTATGAGAATAAGAAGATTGAGTACTCCATGAAAAAATCTGTTGAATACACTGGTGAAGAAGTGGCTGTGGCTGCATACTGGAATGTGAATGAGTTCCTTGCTGCCGGCGACTATCGCATCAGTATCTTCTCTGACGGAAATATGATCGGTTCACGGACTTTCACCTTTAAATAGATACTTGCGAGACTTAAAAACAATATGCTAATGAAAATGAATCAGAAGGTAATAGAAAAGAAAGCATTGAGGCTGTTGCCTTTATGCTTCCTGACACTCATGCCTCTTACTGCAACAGCTCAGCAGGTGCTGACGCTCGACAGTTGCCGAGCGATGGCTTTGCGTAGCAACAAGCAGATGGATGTGTCGCGCATCAAACAGGACGTTGCCCGAAATCTGAGAAAATCGGCACGGACAAAGTATCTGCCGCATATCTCGGCTATGGGAACATACCAGTTTACAAGCGAGGAAATATCGATCCTGAACGATGATCAGAAAGCCACGCTCTCAGGATTGGGCGATGGCTTGGTGGGCGTGGCAGGCAATGGCCTTACTTCGTTGAATAATGGCGTGACCACTATTCTTTCGGATATGGGACTGTCGCCCGCAGCAATGGCAAAGGTTGGTAATGACCTGAAGGGACTGCAGAACCAGGTGATGTCTGGAATGGATCCTGCCCGAAATGCCATCAATGCCGAAGGACAGAAGATTGTAGATGCTTTCCGTACTGATACGCGCAATGTGTGGGCCGGTTCGGTGATGGCTATTCAGCCGCTGTTTATGGGCGGAAGTATCGTCGCTTTGAATAAACTGGCAAATTTGGGTGAAGATTTTGCCCGCAACTCTGCGGAGGCACGTCAACAAAGTGTGATTTATTCTGTTGACCAGATCTATTGGCAGGTTGTGTCGCTGAACCATAAGAAACGCCTTGCTCAGAGTTTCCTTGAGGTTGTGCAGAAATTGGATGGCGATGTGCAGAAGATGATTGCTGAAGGTGTGGCCACGAGAAGTGACGGATTGACTGTCAGCGTGAAGGTAAACGAGGCCGAGATGGCTGTCCAGAAGGTTAATGATGGACTGGTGCTGTCAAAGATGCTTCTCTGTCAGACTGTGGGCCTTCCCATGAATTCAGAAATCGTCTTGGCCGATGAGAATGCTGATGACTTGAACGTAGAGACTGTACTGCCTGAACTCAATGTGGAAGGAGCCATTTCAAATCGTCCTGAACTGAAAATGCTTGAGAATACTGTTGATATGAGTCGTCAGGCTACCAATATACTAAAGGCTGGCAATCTGCCTATGGTTGCCTTGACGGGTGGCTATCTCATCAGTAATCCAAGCGTGTACAACGGTTTTGAGAAAAAGTTCAAGGGCTGTTGGAATGTTGGCGTGCTGGTTCGCGTACCATTATGGAACTGGGGCGATGTGGCCTATAAGGTGCGTGCCTCAAAAGGGGCTTCAGCCATTGCTACGCTGGAATTGGATGAAGCCAGGGAAAAGGTTGAACTGCAGGCCAATCAGACTGCTTTCAAGGCAGAAGAGTCAAACAAGCGTTTGACGATGGCCAAGACAAGCGTTGAAAAGGCCGACGAGAACCTGCGCATGGCAAACCTGGGATTTGCTGAGGGCGTTATCACTCCTGCAACGGTAATGGAAGCTCAGACTGCATGGCTTCAGGCAAAATCGCAGTTGATAGATGCACAGATTGATGTGTTGATGAGCGCCGTTGATTTACAGAAAGTACAAGGAACTTTAACAATTAAACAATAATAATCATGTCAGCAACTACACAACATAAGAATATCTTATACGCAATCCTCGGTTTTGTGATTGTCGTTATTTTAATGGGACTTATTGGCTTCTTTGCATTAGGCCGTGATCCCGAACTTGTTCAGGGACAGGTAGAAGTGTCGGAATATCGTGTGTCAAGTAAAGTTCCTGGTCGTATTCTTGAAATCAGAGTGAAAGAAGGCGATTATGTGAGAGTGGGCGATACGCTTGCCATTCTCGATGCTCCAGAGGTGATGGCCAAGATGCAGCAGGCACAAGGGGCAGAGAGTGCAGCTTCGGCCATGGAGCAGATGGCGCAGAACGGTGCCCGTCAGGAACAGGTTCAGGGTGCCTATCAGATGTTGCAGAAGGCAAAGGCTGGTCTGGAGATTGCTGAAAAATCATATAATCGAATACAGCGCTTGTTCGATGAAGGCGTGATGAGTGCTCAGAAACGTGACGAGGTGTATGCCAACTACAAGGCAATGGAGGCTACTTATGAAGCAGCCAAGAGCCAGTATGAAATGGCTGTCAACGGCGCTCGTCGTGAAGAGAAAATGGCCGCCCAGGCTCAGGTGAGTCGTGCAAAAGGTGCTGTTGCCGAGGTTAATTCCTACATTGGTGAGACTGTCCAGCTGGCTCAGATGGAAGGCGAAGTGAGCAGTATCTATCCTAAGGTCGGTGAACTCGTGGGAACGGGTAGTCCTATTATGACCATTTCTATGATGGACGATATGTGGGGCACATTCAATGTACGTGAAGACCAGTTGAATGGCATGCAGATCGGTACTGAGTTTGAGGCTTTCGTACCCGCTTTCGACAAGACCATCAAGATGAAGGTGTACTATTTGAAGGATCAGGGCTCGTATGCCGTTTGGAAAGCTACCAAGGCTAATGGACAGTTTGATTTGAAGACTTTCGAGGTGAAAGCTCGTCCTGTTGAGACACTTGAAGGTCTGCGTCCAGGCATGTCCTTGATTATTAAAAACTAAGACTACTGAGGGTAGGGGTTAAGAAATATAAGTTCTGAAGGAGCCTATGTGGAAACGACTCTTTGATGTCATGATGCGCGAGATACAGATTATACATCATAATCGTATCTATGGGATGTGTATGGTCTTTTTCCCGCTGCTGACAGTTGTGTTCTTCACAACCTTGCTCGACGAAGGACTGCCTCAGTCGCTCCCAGTGGCTGTTGTTGACCTGGACAATACTTCTACAACACGTTCGCTGGCACACAGACTGGATGGATTCCAGATGACGGATGTTGTGGCTCATTATCCAAGTGTGGCTGAGGCCCGCAATGCCATGCAGCGCAATGAGATATATGGTTTCCTTTATATCCCGAAAGGAACAACCGATGATTTGCTGGCGAACCGTCAGCCAAAGATATCATTCTACTATTCAAATACATCACTGTCGGCCGGTTCTATGGTGATGAAGGACTTGAAGACCATTTCAACGCTGGGGTCGGCAGCAGTGGGACAGGCTATGCTGAAGGCACGTGGAGCAACGGATGCTCAGATTCAGACAGCATTGCAACCAATCACTGTTGATCTTCATCAGATAAGTAACCCGTGGTCCAGCTATAATTCCTATCTTACCACTATGATGGTGCCGGGACTATTCATGTTGTTCATTTCTTTGATATCAGCCTATTCATTGGGTAATGAGTTGAAATTTAATACTTCAAAGGAATGGGTGAAAATGGCCGACGGAAACATGTTGGTAGCGCTGATAGGAAAATTCCTGCCACAATTGTTGGTCTATCTGGCTATGGTGTTCTTCTATGAATGGTATGTGTTCCTGCACTTAGGCTTCCCTCACAATGGTTCTGCGTTTATGCTCGTACTGCTGGCTCTCATGCAGGTGTTGGCAGCTCAGGGTTTCGGTATCTTCGTCTTCGGACTGATGCCATCGTTGCGTATGTCCATGAGTGTCTGTTCACTATGGAGCGTATTGAGTTTTTCTATGTGTGGCGCTGCTTTTCCGCTGATGGCGATGGATGCGCCTCTGCAGAGTTTGTCGTGGCTATTTCCTCTGCGCCATTATTTCATGCTCTATCAGATTTGCGTGTTCAACGGCTATCCGCTGTTGGAGGCTTGGTTCCATTTCGTGGCGCTGGTAGCCTTTATGATGTTGCCTTGGCTCGTGGTGAAGAAGATTAAAAATGCAATGCTCTATTATGTCTATATTCCATAAAGCATACGAAGGATTGGTTGATATCTGCTACGTTTGGTGGAAAGAGATGAAGCAGGTGTTTCGCGATGAGGGTGTGGTCATCTTTTTCTTCGTGACACCATTGGCTTATCCGCTTATCTATTCGTGGATATACAATAATGAGGTGGTACGTGAGGTGCCTGTTGTAGTGGTGGATGATTCCCATTCTTCACTCTCACGCCAGTTTATCCGCATGTGCGATGCCTCGCCTGATGTGAAAATTGCCTATTATGCGCAGGATATCGATGAAGGAAAATCACTGATTTCCCGACAACTTGTTCGTGGTATCTATTATTTCCCGCCAGATTTCGATGAGAAATTAGGCCGTATGGAACAGACCACGGTAAGTGTTTATTGTGACATGAGTTTGATGCTGGCCTATAAAGCGGTGTACCAAACGGCCCAGATGGTCAGCATGGAATTGGGCACGGAGTTAAAGAAAAAGTTGGGTGGTAGCTATACGGATCGCGAGGCAGAGATAGCGACGAAACCTCTGGATTATGACGAGGTGGCGCTTTTCAATCCTTCTGGCGGTTATGGCTCTTCTATTTTGATGGCGGTACTTATCCTTATTCTGCAGCAGACAATGGCATTGGGCATTGGTCTTTCTGCAGGAACAACACGCGAGAAGAGCCGCTACGGTTGGCTCGTGCCTGTGAGCCGTCACTATCATGGCGTGATGCGTATTGTCTGGGGTAAGGCGCTGTGCTATTTCATGATTTATGCCGTAATGGGTACTTGGCTTACCATTGCCGTTCCGCGCATGTTTAACTTCCCGCATCTGGCTTCTGCATGGTCCATCTTTATGATTATGCTGCCATATACCCTTGCTTGTGTGTTCTTTGGAATGACGGTTTCGTGTATGGTGAAATATCGTGAGAACGTTATGCTGATGATGGTCTTTGTGTCAATTCCGCTTTTGTTTATGACGGGTGTCAGTTGGCCGCAATCCAATATCCCGGGCTTCTGGCAAGGCGTGTCGTGGATTTTCCCATCAACCTTTGCTGCCCGAGCCTATGTGCGTCTATGCTCTATGGGGGCTTCTTTGTATGATGTGATTGATGAGTACCGTATTCTTTGGATTCATACAATTATCTATTTCTTTGTAGCTACAATGGTCTATCGCCATCAGATTAACCAATCTCGTAAGAATATGCTGGAGCGGTTGTCAGAGAAGAAAGAACAGCGAATGGCAAAGCAAGAACAAAATAATGAAAAAGAATAAAGGTTGACCAAGCGTCAACCTTTATTCTTTTATTCATTCACTCTTGTTTAAACCAACAATCTGTGTCTTGGGCAATTCCTTGTTGCGGCGGTTCACTACTGTGACAACAGCCTGGGCAAGATTGAGGAAGGCCTGGCCTGTCATGGTCTCGATGTTGGTGGCTGCTGGGGCACCATTGTCGCCACTTTCACAGATACTCTGTACAAGTGGAATCTGTGCGAGGAGGGGTACCTGCATTTCTTCAGCCAGCTTCTTACATCCCTCTTTGCCGAAAATGTAGTATTTGTTCTCGGGCAGTTCAGCGGGAGTGAACCATGCCATGTTTTCAATGAGTCCAAGGATAGGCACGTTGACTTTATCATTGCGATACATGTCTATTCCCTTTCGGGCATCGGCAAGAGCCACCTGCTGTGGAGTGCTCACAATGACGGCGCCTGTGATGGCCAATGTTTGTAAAAGAGTGAGGTGAATGTCGCTGGTGCCTGGAGGAGTGTCGAGGATGAAATAGTCCAATTCGCCCCAGTTAGCATCGGCTATAAGCTGTTTCAAAGCGTTGGTGGCCATGCCGCCACGCCAAAGGGTGGCTGTTTCGGGATTTACAAAGAATCCGATAGAGAGTAGTTTCACCCCGTATTGTTCGATAGGTTCAATCAGTTGGCGACCATCCACTTCTACAGCATACGGACGAGCATCCTCGCAATTAAACATCTTGGGCATTGAAGGACCAAAGATGTCTGTGTCGAGTAGTCCAACTTTGTAGCCTAATCGAGCCAGCGAAATAGCCAGATTGGCTGATACAGTGCTCTTGCCAACGCCTCCTTTGCCACTGCTCACTGCAATAATGTTCTTCACTCCAGGGAGTAGTTTGCCTACTTCAGGACGTGGCTTCGTCTTAAATTCGGTCTCAATATTGATTTCTACATCCTTTCCGCAATGATACTTGATAGCAGCCTCAGCTGCTTTTACCGTAGATTTCAGGAACGGATCGGTGTCACGAGGGAATAGCAAGACTACGTTCACCTTCCAGTTCATTCCCTCAACAGGGGGATTGAGTGGGGTGACAGTGGGCTGATCAGCCACCATCTCGCTTTCTACAAGATTTTTCTTCGTGCCGGCATACGTTACAGTAGCCAGCGCATCCATAATAAGTTTTGGATATAGTGTCATAATGATTTATTTTGCTTTGTCAAGACTGCTTCGCTTGGTACGATGGTAGGAACGGTAGTCATCGAGTTCTATTTCAACGTCAGGCTCCTGCAATTCTTTTTCACGAGGCAGGTTGAACTTCATATACTTGATGTTCAGTCCACGGGCTATCCACATCGATTCATAATAGGTCTGGATGGAGAGAATCTTTCGGGTCTCTTCGTCTATACCTTCAGTGTGATACAAATCTTCGGTACGGAAAAGTACAGGTAGTTCATTCTTTTCCACCATGTAGGTAGTATAGGTGAAAAGGAAATTAGAATCTGTTTTCAGGTGAACGATACCATTATTAATCAAGAAATGACGGTAGCGTTCCATGAAGTAGGTTGAAGTGAGTCGCTTGCGTGGATTCTTCATTTGTGGATCGCTGAAGGTGAGCCAGATTTCCTGTACTTCATCCTCAGCAAAAAAACGGTCGATAATCTCAATACTGGTGCGAAGAAAAGCAACATTCTTTAGCCCTTCTTTCAAAGCTAAAGTGGCACCTGTCCACATGCGAGCTCCTTTGATATCGACGCCAATGAAGTTCATGTCAGGATAGAGCTTAGCCAGCTCTACTGTATATTCTCCTTTGCCGCACCCCAATTCCAGAACAATGGGATTGTTGTTCTTAAAATATTGTTCGTGCCAATGCCCTTTCATTTCAAAAGGTACGTCAGAAATTACTGAGAACGGATACTGGAATACGTTCTCGTAAGTTTCCATGTCGGCAAACTTGGCTAATTTCCCTTTACCCATAGTTAAAAAATGCAATTTGACTGCAAAGGTACGCTTTTTTTGTTACTTTTGCAATAGTCATTCAATGAATCTTAACTTTAATAATATACTGCAATGTCAAATTACAAAATTATTCCCACTTTGGAGTTTGCTGATGCTATTAAATTGGCATCTCACAGATTGACAGACTTTAGCGGACGCAGCCGCCGGTCTGAGTTCTGGTATTGGATGCTCATCATTATGATTGTCAATTATGTGGTGAGCAGCGTTTTGTCTGTTATACCAATGGTTTCGGCACTTGCTCAAATTTTAGTGATGTGTTTTGGGCTTAGCGCTACTGCCCGTCGATTGCATGATGTTGGAAAAAGCGCTATTTGGGTCTATTTGAGTTTTGCCTTTGGAATAATGATGAATATGGCAATCTTTATTCCTGGTACACAGATAATGACCACTTTTTTGGTTAGCGGTTCAAACGGATTGGAAAAGATGATAGAAAAGGATCCCTCTCCTTTTATCATTATTGGACTTTTATCTTTGCTGTTCTCAATCGTTTCACTGATTGTAGTGATTTTCTGCTGTCTTGATGGCAAACGTGAAGCCAATGAATATGGTGATTCTCCAAAGTATGTAGCAGACGAGGCTGAAGCTGAGTGAACAGGGAACGCTTGGACGAGCCTTTAGATTTAGATGATCCTTTAGATATAGGATACATATTATAAAAAATAAGGACGCATTCCTGAATGATTCATAGGATTGCGTCCTTTTATTATATTCTATAGCGATATTATTCAATCACTACGGTTGTCCATCCGTGCTTGTCTTCAATTTCGCCGTACTGAATACCACGCAGGGTGTCGAACAACTTCTTTGAGATTGGACCAGGCTGAGCTCCGAAATCGTAACGCTTGCCAGTTTCAAGGTCGTCAATATAAGAAATAGGTGAAATAACAGCAGCTGTTCCGCAGGCACCTGCTTCCTCGAAGGTCTCCAATTCTTCCTCGGGGATGGGGCGACGCTCTACTTTCAATCCTAAGTCTTCAGCTACCTGCATCAGACTCTTGTTGGTGATAGAGGGGAGGATAGAGGTTGACTTCGGTGTGATATAGGTATTGTCTTTGATACCAAAGAAATTGGCGGCACCACATTCGTCAATGTATTTCTTTTCTTTTGCGTCAAGATAGAATTCGCAGGCATAGCCTTTCTCGTGAGCCAGGTTGTTGGCAAAGAGAGAAGCGGCGTAGTTGCCACCTACCTTGTACTTACCTGTGCCGAGAGGAGCCGAACGGTCATAGTCGCGAACAATGACATAAGGGTTTGAAGAGAAACCTCCCTTAAAGTATGGACCTACGGGAGTTACAAATATAAGGAAACAATAGTCTTTTGAGGGATGAACACCTACTTGTGCACTGGTGCCGATGAGCAACGGACGGATATAGAGTGTGGCTCCGCTCTCATAGGTGGGAATCCACTCCTGGTTTAAACGAACCACTTTCTTTACCATCTCTTCAAACAACTCGGTGGGAACTTCAGGCATCAGGATGCCACGGCAAGTGCTCTGTAAACGCTCAGCATTGTCTTTTACACGGAAGACACGCACTTTACCATCCTTACAACGGTAAGCTTTCAAACCTTCGAAAGCTTCCTGACCGTAGTGCAGACAGGTGGCTGCCATGTGAAGTTTCAGATACTCGTCGGAGCAGACTTCAATCTCGCCCCACTTACCATCGCGGTAATAACACCGCACATTGTAATCTGTCTTCATGTAACCGAAAGACAGATTTGCCCAATCTAAGTTCTTCATATCAATTGTTGTTGTTGCTTACGTTTCTTGTAACAATTTGTTGCGCAAAGGTAGACGAAAAAAGCGAAATGACCAAATTTTCTACTGTTTTATTCGCATTTGTCTAAAATCTTCTTGATTTCTGCGTCAGTTTTTGTTAACTTGTCGCGGCAAAGCTTGATGAGCTGTTGTGCCGTTTTAAGTTGCTCGGTGAGTTCGTCCACGTCAAACTCGCCTTGTTCCATCTTGCGAACGATGGTTTCTAATTGTTGAAGTGCTTCTTCGTATTTCATTTTACAACGGATTTGATGATTCCTTTTTCTAGTCTTGTCTCTATCTCGTCACCTTTCTGCAATTCTATTGGATTGCGGACTGTTTTTCCATTGTGCAAGGTGATACTATAGCCGCGTTTCAGTAGTAATTGTGGATCGAGTGCTTTTGTGCGTTGTTCAAGCATCTCTAGTCGATGTTGTTCTTTTAGCAATTGCTGACTGACGGCGTTTGATAGTTGGGTATCGTAAGACTGTATTTTGACAGATTCCTTTTCCAAACGGTTGAAAAGGATGTTTGATAGTCGGGTGGACAGCTGCTGTAAACTTGCTTCATGGCGTGTCTTTACTAAAGAGAAAAGGGGCGGAATACGTTGAGCAAGATTTGAGAACTGAAGTTTCAGATTTGAAATTCTGTTTTGGGCAGACAGTGCGATGTGTTGCTCGGCATGGTCTATTCGGTTCATGACCTGTTGAAGGCGCTCAATGAGAAAAGCAGCAGCAGCAGTGGGCGTTTTTACCCGCAGATGGGATACCATGTCGAGCACCGATTCGTCGCGGTCGTGACCAATGCCTGTGATAATGGGTATGGGAAATTGGGCGACATGCTCTGCTAAGGCCAACGTGTCAAAGCCGCTTAAGTCGGCCGTTCCACCTCCACCACGGATGATGACAACAGCATCATATCCTATTACTCCAGAGCCTTCGCACTCTTGATATATATGCTCAAGTGCTTCGATAATACTTTGCTCAACCTGTTCACCCTGCATGATGGCAGGGAACAAAACGGGCTCAAAGCAGAAACCGCTTTCCGAAAGCTGCTTGCAAAAATCACCAAAGCCAGCTGCGGAAGCACTCGAGATAACTGCAATGCGTTGACAGAATAAGGGGAGGAAAAGTTCTTTTTGCAGGTCGAAGATGCCTTCTTGCTTCAATTTTGCAATAATCTCCTGACGGCGTCGGGCTAAATCGCCTAAAGTGAAGTTGGGATCTATATCGGTAACAATCCAGGAAAAGCCAAAAGCCTCATGAAACTGGGCGTACACTTTCAGTCGCGCTTTCATACCTGCATGAAGGTGCTGGCCGGTGACGCGCTCAAAGTGGGGTTGAATCATGCTCCATGTTGAACGCCAGCATTTGGCAGATGCTTTGGCTATAGGGGTGTTGGAAAACTCGTCTTTCTGTACCAACTCCATATAGCAATGTCCTTTTGACTCGCGAACCTCTGATAGCTCGGCTTCAACCCAGTATTCGTGAGTCAGTTCTGCCTCCAGTACCTCGCGTACTAATGAGTTCAGTTCGTATAATGAAAGCGTTTCCATTCTTAATTTTCGCTTTTACTTTTTCCTCTTACCATCTCCTTTTCCAGTTGTGTAGGCTTTCCAAAAGTCGGGAAGACCATAACCGAAGATGTTGTCGGGCGTTTCATATTGAGAACTGCTCTCTCTCACCAACTTGATAATTTCCAGTGCGGTCTTTTCGCGAAGACTTTGCCACAAGCAGGCAACCAGGCCACATACGATAGGGGTGGAGAAAGAAGTTCCCATATCGTGAATCAATGTTCCTCTTCCTGAAATAAGGGTGGTACCACTGCCTAAGGCCACAACATCAGGCTTTACACGACCGTCTTGGGTAGGACCAATACTTGAGAATGGGGCGTTCATGCCTTCTTGGTTGATGGCTCCGACGGTGATGATGTCAAAAGCATCGGCAGGAACGGTAATCTTTTTCCATGAGCCCATACCGGAATTACCGGCAGAGTTGCAAAGAATGATGCCTTTCTGGGCTAGCAAGGAGGCAGAGTGTGAAATCATGGCAGTTTGTCCGTCAAGGTCTTTTATGTGATAACTGCCCATGCGATTGTCGTATTCATTATAACCGAGTGACGAATTGATGATGTCTACACCTACGGAATCGGCAAACTCAGCCGCCATCGTCCAATAGTCTTCTTCGATAGGCATCTCTGTGCAACAGTCTTCGCAGCGTAAAAGCCAGTAGTTGGCATCGGGGGCGGTTCCAATCATTACTTCAGGGGCTTCGGCTGCAAGAACAGACAATACTTTCGTGCCATGATCGATACCTCCGTAAAGACGTCCTTCGGTAGCAGGATTTACAAAATCGTGTTCGCCGACAATCCGGGTGTTGGCAAAACATTGGAGACGGTCTGCATTTTGGAAACCACCGTCAAGAATAGCGATAGTAATATCTTTTCCACGGAGATTCAGGTCGTGTAAACGATCACCTCCCAGCATTTCAATTTGTGTTCGTGACATGCCCATAGGATCGCCACGAAGAGTGTCCCAACGGTTGAACTGATCGTGAAATCGAGGACGAATAGCCGAATAGGGCTCGTCCAAACTGTCGGGTGACTGAAATACCATGCGTGCTTCTTTGACACAAGGTAACTGAGCCAAAAGTTTCAATAGAGTAGAGTCAGTGGAACTAACAAGAATGGTGTTATTCCATCGGCTTGTACCTAACACATGAGCACCTTTAACACGGAATCTGGAAATGATGCTCTCAGGAATGGGAAGATCGGTAGAATCTATCTGGAGACCTTGTCGTTTTCTTCTTTCCAGACTCTTGATAGAGAGAAAACGACTTGGCTTGTCAAGAGTGTATTTCCCGCCTTGTTTGTTGTTGAGGTAATATCGGTAGGCATATGTCTTGGAACCTGGATATTTCACTTTTGCTTCAACGGATGCAACAGTGAAAAGGATAACCAGCAAACAAAGAATAGATTGTCGCATATTACTTACGCTTTTTGTGTATTTGATAGTGTTGGCAAAGGTACGATTATTTTCTGATATAGCCAAATTTTGCAATGGGTGAGTAAAGCATGAATGAAATGAAGGATTGAATTTTTGCAGAATCGGAAAAAAGATGTAACTTTGCAGCGATTATGCATGATAGTAAACAAGCAGCACTGGAACTAGGTACAAAGCCTGTGGGGATTCTGCTTTTGCAATATGCCCTGCCGGCTATGGTGGCCATGGTGGCTTCCAGTCTATATAATATTATTGACCGTTCTGTAATTGGTCAGGTGGTAGGGCCTGAAGCAATCGCAGGTCTTGGCATCACTTTTCCTTTCATGAACTTGAGCGCAGCCTTTGGCGCTGCTATAGGAGTAGGATCTTCTACTTGTATTAGCGTGAAATTGGGGCAGCGCGATTACAAAACGGCTCAGCACCTATTAGGAAATACAGTTACATTGAACTTGATTATCGGACTGGCATTTATGGTGGTGTGCCTGGTGTTCCTTGATCCGATTCTTCATTTTTTTGGAGCTTCTGAGGTGACCTTGCCCTATGCCCGTGAATTTATGCAGGTGATTCTGGCTGGTAATGTGATTACCCATATGTATTTCGGAATGAATGCTGTGTTGCGAGCTGCTGGCAAACCTCGTCATGCTATGTATGCCACGCTGTTTACCGTTGGGTGCAACGTCATTCTGGTATGCACTTTCGTGTGGTGGTTCAGATGGGGGATTCGTGGTGCAGCATTAGCAACTGTACTTTCGCAGACATTGGCTTTGTGCTGGCAGATGTTTATTCTGAGCAATAAGAATGAACTGCTTCATCTGCGTAAGGGTATCTATAAATTGAAAGCCGATTTAGTACGTAATATTATCTCTATTGGTGTTTCTCCTTTTTTGATGAATGCCACATCGTGTGTGATTGTTATCTTTATGAACAATCAGTTCGTTCATTACGGAGGTGATATGGCGGTTGGCGCTTATTCCATAGCTAATTCGGTGGTCATGATGTTCTTTATGTTCGTGATTGGTGTGACCCAAGGCATGCAGCCTATCGTAGGTTATAACTATGGAGCCAAAAAGTTCGACCGTATGTTGCGCTGTCTGTGGATAGCTATTGCCGTTGCTACGAGTATTCTTCTTGTAGGATGGGCACTCTCTGTATTCTGCTCTTGGCAGATAGCTCGCATCTTTACCACCGATCAGACTCTCATAGCCTTGGCCGCACGTGGCATCAAACTTGATATGTTGGTGTTCTTTGTTGTAGGCTCTCAGGCGGTAATCACTAATTTCTTTCAATGTATCGGAAAAGTACGCATCAGTATATTTCTGTCGCTTTCGCGTCAGTTGTTTATGCTACTGCCGATGGCCTATTCCTTCCCATTAATATGGGGCCTTGACGGAGTGTGGTACGCCATGCCTTCAAGCGATTTCGCAGCATTTGTCATCACCATACCTGTTTTGATGTGGCATCTGAATAAATTTAAAGTCTATGGACAGAAAGATAATCATTAACATTGGTCGACAGCTTGGTGCTGGGGGACTGGAAATTGGCCGAATGCTGGCTCAAGAGTTCCATGCAAAGTATTACGACCGTGAACTACTAAACCTGGCTGCTGAAGAGAGCGGCTTCTCAGCTGAATTCTTTAAGCGCAATGATGAACGAAAGGGATTCCTCCGTTCTTTCCTCAGTCTTCCTTATGGCAATGGAGTGGGCTCTACCAATTTCTATCAGAACAACTTCTCCCAGGAAAGCCTGTTTAAGTTTCAGAGCGATGCTATAAGAAAGGCTGCTGATGAAGGTTCTTGTGTGTTTTTGGGGCGTTGTGCCGACTATGTGTTGCGTGATTATCCAAACGTTGTTAATGTGTTTATCACTGCATCCCTAGATACACGTATTCATGTTGTGGCCGAGACAAAGGGGATCTCTGCTGATGAGGCTAAAAAGATAATAGAGCAAAAAGAAAAGAATCGTGCCGAATATTATAACTATTATACGGGAAAGCAATGGGGATATGCCGCTAGTTACGATCTCTGTATCGATGCTTCACTCTTAGGCTTTGAGGCAACCGAACGAATCATTGCTGATTTCGTAAGAAAGAAACTTCAATTAACGGATTAATTGTCTAAAGATAATGAAAAGGATTGGCATCATTAGTGATACTCATTCGTACTGGGATCCGAAATATTTGCATTACTTCGAACCCTGTGATGAGATATGGCATGCAGGAGATATCGGCTCGGTTGAAGTGGCTGAACGATTGGCAGAATTCCGGCCTTTCAGGGCTGTGTGCGGTAATTGTGATGGTGGCGATCTGCGCCTTATGTATCGTGAGCTGAACCGTTTTAAGTGTGAGGATGTCGATGTGCTTATCAAGCATATAGGCGGATATCCAGGCAATTACGATCCTTCTGTAAGGGGATTGCTCTACTCTTCGCCTCCTCAATTGTTTGTTGCAGGTCATTCCCATATTCTCAAAGTGAAATACGATAAGACATTGAACTTGCTTCACATTAATCCCGGAGCTGCTGGCATGCAGGGATGGCATAAAGAGCGAACATTAATAAGATTGACTATTGAAGGCAATAAATTCACTGATTGTGAAGTTATTACTTTAGGAGATTGATTAGTAAATATAAATAAGGGAAAATATAATCAAGAGTTTTTAGTATGAAGAACATTGTAATTACTGGTGGTGCTGGCTTTATAGGAAGCCATGTGGTACGTCTGTTTGTAAACAAGTATCCAGACTATCATATTATTAACCTTGACAAACTAACCTACGCAGGAAATCTGGCTAACCTCAAAGATGTTGAAAATAAGCCAAATTATGAGTTTGTTAAGATGGATATATGCGACTTTGATGCTTTCTATAAACTTATGCAGGAGAAAAAGGTTGACGGTATTATTCATCTTGCAGCAGAGAGCCATGTTGACCGTTCTATAAAGGATCCTTTTACCTTTGCCAAGACAAATGTTATGGGCACATTGTCTCTCCTTCAGGCAGCAAAGCTCTATTGGGAGTCTTTGCCTGAGAAATATGAGGGAAAGCGTTTCTATCATATATCTACCGATGAGGTGTATGGCGCTCTTGAGCTCACACATCCCGAGGGAATTGAACCTCCTTTCACTACTACGGCTTCTTCGGCAGAACATCATCTGGCCTATGGCGATAAGTTCTTCCTGGAAACAACAAAGTATAATCCTCATTCTCCCTATAGCGCCTCAAAGGCTTCAAGCGACCATTTTGTACGTGCTTTCCACGATACTTATGGCATGCCTGTTGTGGTGACTAACTGCTCGAATAACTACGGACCTTATCAGTTCCCCGAAAAACTGATACCTCTTTTTATTAATAATATACGCCATCGCAAACCATTGCCTGTCTATGGTAAGGGTGAGAATGTGCGTGACTGGTTGTTTGTTGAGGATCATGCCCGTGCTATTGATTTGATATTCCATAAAGGAAAGATTGCAGATACATATAATATTGGTGGTTTCAATGAATGGAAGAATATTGATATCATCAAGGTTGTTATCAATACCGTTGACCGTCTCCTTGGACGTAAGGAAGGTGAGGATATGGATCTCATTACTTATGTTACCGATCGTGCTGGTCACGACCTGCGATATGCTATTGATTCGTCGAAGTTGCAGCGTGAGCTTGGTTGGGAGCCGTCTCTCCAGTTTGAAGAAGGCATAGAAAAGACTGTGCGCTGGTATCTCGACAATCAGGAATGGCTTGACAATGTCACCTCCGGCGACTATCAGAAGTATTACGACAATATGTATCAGAATCGATAGAGTATGGCGAGCTCTTTCTGGAGAGCTGGCGTTCTCACGTTATTTGTAGAATATAGTCAAAATGGATGAGCTAAGTAAAACTCTTCATTCCTATTTGGTGAAAATGGCTTATGAGGGAGCCCCTCATGAGCAAGAACATAAGATGGAGCACCTGCTTGCCCTTCTTTTCCCGGAGGACGAGCAGGCGCTCATCAGCTATTATGGTATCTTTGGTGAGCCACGTCTTTCACTAGATGAAATTGCCGAAAAGCGAAAGGAAACGCCTGAACAGACCATGGAGGCTATAGACAAATGTATAAGAAAACTTGCTGTCACTCCAGAGTGGCAAATGATTAACGAAAAGCTATGAAAAAGATATTGTTATTAGGCTCAGGCGAACTGGGCAAAGAGTTTGTGATTGCTGCCAAGCGTGCAGGTCAGTATGTTATTGCATGTGACCGCTATGACGATGCTCCTGCTATGCAGGTGGCCGACGAGCGCGAGGTCTTTTCTATGCTCGACGGCGACGCCCTTGAGGCCGTAGTACGTAAGCACCAGCCCGACATCATCGTGCCGGAGATTGAGGCCATCCGCACCGAGCGGTTGTTTAAGTTCGAGGAAGAGGGTATTCAGGTGGTGCCCAGTGCCCGTGCTGTGAACTACACCATGAATCGTCGCGCCATTCGAGACCTCGCTTCTAAAGAACTCGGTCTTCGTACAGCAAAGTATTTCTATGCTAAGACTTTTGATGAGTTCAAGAAAGCTGCCGATGAGATAGGCTTCCCATGTGTGGTAAAGCCTCTTATGTCATCTTCTGGTCATGGTCAGAGCTATGTTCACAATGATGATGAACTTGAGCAGGCATTCCGTGAGGCTATGGAAGGCTCGCGTGGTGATGTGAAAGAAGTAATCATTGAAGAGTTCATCGACTTCGATTCAGAATTCACCTTGCTCACAGTTACTCAGCAGAATGGTTGGCCCACGCTGTTCTGTCCCCCAATAGGACATGTACAGAAAGGTGGCGACTATCGTGAGTCTTGGCAACCCTATAAGATATCTGATGAGGCTTTGAAACAGGCAGAGTACATGGCAGAGCAAGTGACAAAGTCTCTAACTGGTGCTGGTATTTGGGGAGTAGAGTTCTTCCTCACCAAACAAGGCGAGGTGATTTTTAGTGAGTTGTCTCCTCGTCCCCATGACACAGGTATGGTGACACTCGGACATACTACAAACCTTTCAGAGTTTGAACTTCATTTCCGCGCTGTCATGGGACTTCCTATTGCCGATATCCGTCTTGAGCATGCTGGCGCTTCTGCCGTAATTCTTTCTCCAAAAGAAGCTCCATTCGGAACTGTTTCACAGAACCTGCAGTACAATTTCCTTGATGCCCTGAAAGAACCATGTACTCGTATTCGCATCTTTGGAAAGCCTGAAGCATATTTCGGTCGTCGCATGGGTGTAACTCTTTGCTATGGCGATGTTAACGATGATATTACGGTCCTCCGTGACAAAGCAAAGCGATTGGCAGCAACTGTGCTTGGTACCGATCCTTATATGAATAAATGAAGACAACTCTTATCGACCTTCCAAGAATAACCGATCCTCGTGGAAACTTGACAGTGGCCGAGGAATTGGATACTGTTCCTTTTGATATCAAACGAGCATATTGGGTATATGATGTACCTGGTGGCGAGAGCCGAGGCGGTCATGCCCATAAACGACTTAAACAGTTGGTCATAGCGCTTAGCGGCTCGTTTCATGTCATGCTCGACAATGGATTCGAAAAACAGACTGTACTACTGAACCATCCTTGGCAGGGATTACTCATCGACATAAACACCTGGCGAACGCTTGACGATTTCTCGTCGGGTGCCGTCTGTTTGGTGTTGGCTTCCGAGCATTATGATGAGGATGACTATATTTATGATTACGACGAGTTTCTGAAATACGTGGGATGTACGAAATAGTGAGATACTCTGCTGCGAAAGCTGACGAATGGAATCAGTTCGTGGCTCAGTCGAAGAACGGCACGTTCCTTTTCGACCGCCGTTTTATGGACTATCATTCTGACCGTTTTCGTGACCACTCTCTGATGGTCTATCGTGACTCTCGACTTTATGCCTTGTTACCTGCCAATGAGAAGAATGACGTACTAGTTTCTCATGGAGGACTGACATATGGCGGATTGATAATGAGTCGTCAGTGCTCGGCCAAAGGCGTGCTCGATGTCTTCACAACGATGAACAGCTATCTGCAACAACATAGGTTCCATCGCGTTGTTTATAAGGCTATCCCTTGGATATATCATCAGTTGCCTGCTGAGGAAGACCTTTTTGCTTTGACTTCTGTTTGCAGCGCTCGCTTGAAAATTCGTGATATTTCCTCGGTAATTGTAGCTAATCATCGTATGAAGTTCACAGAATCGCGCCGTTCTGGATTGCGTAAAGCCCAGCATACAGGGCTGACTATTGCAGAGTCTGATGACATAGATGCTTTCTGGAAGATTCTGAACGATAATCTTACAGCGAGGTACGATGTACATCCTGTTCATAGTGCAGATGAATTGTGTCTGTTGCATTCCCGCTTTCCTGATCGTATCCGTCTCTGGATGGCATACCGCGGTCAGACACCCGTGGGTGGAACGCTCCTGTTCCTGACGCCGCAAGTGCTGCATACCCAGTATATTTCGGCTACTCCTGAGGGCAAGACAATTGGTGCCATTGATTTGCTATTTGACCACATTATTAATAAGGCGTACGCAGACTATCCCTACATCGATTTCGGTAAATCGACTGCCAGCGACAGTGCGGAACTGAATGAACAACTCATATTCCAAAAAGAGGGCTTCGGCGCTCGTGCAGTTTGCTATGATACTTACGAATGGACTCTATGATTGATTATTTAGACCTGAAACGTATTACGGCTATGCATGCCAAAGAGATTCACGAGGCTATTGACCAAGTAGTCGATTGTGGATGGTATCTGAAAGGTGAGGCAACCGAACGTTTCGAACAACATTATGCACAGTATATAGGAACACAATACTGCATAGGAGTAGCTAACGGACTTGATGCTCTCACATTAATTCTTCGGGCTTACAAGGAATTGGGAATTCTATATGACGGAGATGAGGTGATTGTACCAGCCAATACTTATGTGGCCTCAATTCTGTCTATCACTGAAAATAATCTTGTGCCAGTGCTCGTGGAGCCACGTATAGATACGTTCCTTATTGATGATTCCCTTATAGAAAAGCAAATTACTTCTCGCACTCGTGCCGTCATGATAGTCCATCTTTATGGCCGTTGTGCTTATACAGAGCGAATTGCTACAATATGCAAAAAACATCAACTCCTTCTCATAGAAGATAATGCTCAGGCTCATGGTTGTAATTATCAATCGGTAAATAATAGTCCATCGAAGAAAACCGGGGCTCTTGGTGATGCTGCAGCACATAGTTTTTATCCGGGAAAAAATCTTGGTGCATTGGGCGATGCTGGAGCAGTTACAACCAATGATGATGCCTTGGCTGCAACTATTCGTGCTATAGCGAATTATGGTTCTAGTCGGAAATATGTGTTTGATTATGTTGGTCGCAATTCGCGTATCGATGAATTGCAGGCTGCTGTTCTTGATGTAAAGTTGAAATATCTGGATGCCGATAATGCGCGTCGTCAGGAGATAGCAAGTATTTATATTTCTCAAGTAGATAATTCAATTATACACCTTCCACATCCATCTGAAAGTGTGTATCATATTTTCCCGGTATTGTGCGAACAGCGTGATAAACTGCAAACTTTTCTGCAGCAGAATGGGGTAGGGACGGTCATCCATTATCCCATACCTCCCCACCGTCAGGCATGCTATCGTCAGTGGAATGATCTGACTCTTCCTGTTACTGAGCGTATTCATGCTCAAGAACTCAGCATTCCATGTTATCAGGCTATGAAAAATAAAGAAGTAGAACAGATTGTTACTCTCTTGAATCGTTTCGATCATTAAAAAATATCCTTTTTGTTTACAAAAATAGTTTCTTAATCTGTGTAATAGTCCGATTGTCCACATCCGTGGAAATCTGCGTTTTGAAGATAGATATGTTTTTCGTATCTTTGCAGAAAAATAAAGACTATTAATGGAAAAGATAGGAGAAAAGATTAAAAGCGTGTTATTCGCTCAGAATCATACAGCAAAATGGTTGGCTGAACAGATTCCTTGTGAACGTACAAATGTTTACGATATCTTTAAACGTTCTGATATCAATGTGAATCTGTTGAAACAGTTGTCTGCTATTTTAGACTATGATTTTTTCAAAGATCTATCAAATGAGGTCTTTCCTCATGAAAGGTGATGGTATCGTCATTGCTATTTTAACTAAAAAAAAGTCTTATTATTTGTCTCGCTATAGAAAACTTACTATCTTTGTCGCTGTTATTAATTAATTACGATAGTTTTCTATGGATTACGAAGAAATGAATTATGGCTCACTTTCGCGTGAGCAACAGTTGAACTCATCATTAGCATTTCCAATATTGATGAGGAAAGTATATGTATGGATGGCATTGGCACTGATTATTACAGGCCTCTCAGCCTTTTATGTTGCCACTACGCCAGCACTTCTTTCAATGATCTTTGCCAACAGTGCAGTGTTGATGGGACTCATTATTGCCGAACTAGCTTTAGTTTTTTGGCTTTCAGCAGCAATCAATAGATTGTCCCTTGTCTCGGCTACGCTGATGTATATCTTGTATTCCATCATTAATGGTGTTACACTGTCGAGTATATTCCTTGTTTACACTGCTGAGTCCATCGGTTCTGTGTTCTTTATAACTGCTGCAACCTTTGGAGCGATGGCTGCATATGGATATTTTACAAATAAAGATCTTACTTCTTGGGGAAGAATGCTGTTTATGGCTCTTTTGGGTATAATTATTGCCTCTATTGTAAACATTTTTGTGGGAAGCTCTGGCTTGCATCTATTGATTAGTTATGCTGGGGTTATTGTTTTCGTTGGGCTTACTGCTTACGATTCTCAGAAAATTAAGCTATTGATGCTTCAAGCTCCTGATGCAAGTGAGTCAATGCAGAAATTGGCATTGATGAGCGCTTTAACTCTCTATTTGGATTTTATTAATCTCTTCCTTCACCTTCTTTCTATACTTGGTGATAGAAGAAATTAAGTAACGATAGAAGAAAAGTATATTGTTGACGTTAACAACATCAAATGAGCTTCCGCTTTTTCAAAGGCGGAAGTTTTTTTATATATATAATAATGTGTGTTTTACATTTAAATATCTATTGAATGATTTATTTTGCATTTTTCTCAAAAAAAGTTTGCATTATATTTGCAGGTTTAAGAAAAATCCGTACCTTTGCATCCGCTTTCGCTCATAAAACGGGTGGTAAGCGACTAAGAAAGAGTTCTTTGAAAGATTTACATAGACAGTGAAGTAGTACAAGAAGCGAGTACTTTTATTAGTACTTGGGTAACAAAAGTCAAACCGTTAAATTCTTGAATGAATTACTGGATAGTTGTTCTGAGACAGAGTAAGAGATACTAGTTCTACTAGTTACACTAGTGGTACTAGTTCTAGAGATACAGATTTTACAATGAAGAGTTTGATCCTGGCTCAGGATGAACGCTAGCTACAGGCTTAACACATGCAAGTCGAGGGGCAGCATGTTGGTTGCTTGCAACCGATGATGGCGACCGGCGCACGGGTGAGTAACGCGTATCCAACCTTCCCCCTAGTAGGGAATAGCCCGGCGAAAGTCGGATTAATACCCTATGTTGTTCATTGAAGGCATCTGATTTGAACCAAAGGTTTTCCGCTAAGGGATGGGGATGCGTCTGATTAGGTTGTTGGCGGGGTAACGGCCCACCAAGCCGACGATCAGTAGGGGTTCTGAGAGGAAGGTCCCCCACATTGGAACTGAGACACGGTCCAAACTCCTACGGGAGGCAGCAGTGAGGAATATTGGTCAATGGACGGAAGTCTGAACCAGCCAAGTAGCGTGCAGGATGACGGCCCTATGGGTTGTAAACTGCTTTTGTCAGGGAATAAAGTGAGGCACGTGTGCCTTTTTGTATGTACCTGAAGAATAAGGACCGGCTAATTCCGTGCCAGCAGCCGCGGTAATACGGAAGGTCCGGGCGTTATCCGGATTTATTGGGTTTAAAGGGAGCGCAGGCCGGAGATTAAGCGTGACGTGAAATGCCGCGGCTCAACCGTGGAAGTGCGTCGCGAACTGGTTTTCTTGAGTGAGTACGACGGAGGCGGAATTTGTGGTGTAGCGGTGAAATGCTTAGATATCACGAAGAACCCCGATTGCGAAGGCAGCCTCCGAGTCCTTAACTGACGCTAAAGCTCGAAAGTGCGGGTATCGAACAGGATTAGATACCCTGGTAGTCCGCACGGTAAACGATGGATGCCCGCTGTTTGCGATATACAGTAAGCGGCCAAGCGAAAGCGTTAAGCATCCCACCTGGGGAGTACGCCGGCAACGGTGAAACTCAAAGGAATTGACGGGGGCCCGCACAAGCGGAGGAACATGTGGTTTAATTCGATGATACGCGAGGAACCTTACCCGGGCTTGAACTGCAGGAGAACGATTCAGAGATGATGAGGCCCTTCGGGGCTCCTGTGGAGGTGCTGCATGGTTGTCGTCAGCTCGTGCCGTGAGGTGTCGGCTTAAGTGCCATAACGAGCGCAACCCTTTTCATTAGTTGCCATCAGGTGATGCTGGGCACTCTGGTGATACTGCCACCGTAAGGTGTGAGGAAGGTGGGGATGACGTCAAATCAGCACGGCCCTTACGTCCGGGGCTACACACGTGTTACAATGGGTGATACAGAGAGCCGGTCGTCCGCAAGGACGATCCAATCCTTAAAGTCATCCTCAGTTCGGATTGGGGTCTGCAACCCGACCCCATGAAGCTGGATTCGCTAGTAATCGCGCATCAGCCATGGCGCGGTGAATACGTTCCCGGGCCTTGTACACACCGCCCGTCAAGCCATGAAAGCCGGGGGCGCTTGAAGTCCGTGACCGCAAGGATCGGCCTAGAGCGAAACTGGTAATTGGGGCTAAGTCGTAACAAGGTAGCCGTACCGGAAGGTGCGGCTGGAACACCTCCTTTCTGGAGAGGACACTATCTTAGCTGTCAATTTCTGATTGACAGTTGGTTTGGCAAGCCCAGTGCTTCTTTACTACACAACTGTTTATATATCCAGTAGCTTGACTACCTAGTCCTATAGCTCAGTTGGTTAGAGCGCCACACTGATAATGTGGAGGTCGGCAGTTCAAGTCTGCCTGGGACTACTTTTTTCTCTACCCCTTTGGGGGATTAGCTCAGTTGGCTAGAGCGCTTGCATGGCATGCAAGAGGTCATCGGTTCGACCCCGATATTCTCCACTATCCTCTTTACGAGGAAGAGATCTTTGACATATTGAGACACAAGACTGTAAGTAAAGACTTTTTAGAAGTCACAAGATTAGAAATAATCTCAATACAGCTGAAAGTATGAGCAATTCTTGCTTTTGCCAGGTATTACGCTATATGATAGCGCTGTTACCGGCACGAGTTGGAATGTAGGCGAAATCGAGTTAGGGCGTCTGGTGGATGCCTTGGCTCCCGGAGGCGATGAAGGACGTGATAAGCTGCGATAAGCCTCGGGTAGGTGCAAATGACCCTTGATCCGAGGATTTCCGAATGGGACAACCCAGTCATATGAAGTGTGACTATCCCTGCTTACGTAGGGAGGCTAACCGAGGGAACTGAAACATCTTAGTACCTCGAGGAAGAGAAAATAACAATGATTCCCCCAGTAGTGGCGAGCGAACGGGGAAGAGCCTAAACCGCCGGTGTAGCAATGCACCGTCGGGGTTGTAGGACCACGCCGTGGCATGTTGATGTGGAGTGGAAGCATCTGGAAAGATGCATCATAGAGGGTGATAATCCCGTACACGAACACAGATTCAGCCTAGTGGTATCCTGAGTAACGCGGAACACGAGTAATTCTGCGCGAATCTGCCGGGCCCATCCGGTAAGGCTAAATACTCCCGGGAGACCGATAGTGAACGAGTACCGTGAGGGAAAGGTGAAAAGCACCCCGATGAGGGGAGTGAAATAGTCCCTGAAACCAGGCGCCTACAAGCGGTCGGAGCTGCATTTTGCAGTGACGGCGTGCCTTTTGCATAATGAACCTACGAGTTACCATCACCAGCGAGGTTAAGCTTCTTTGGAGCGCAACCGCAGTGAAAGCGAGCCTGAACAGGGCGTTGAGTTGGTGGGGGTAGACGCGAAACCGAGTGATCTACACATGTCCAGGATGAAGTCCCGGTAACACGGGATGGAGGTCCGCACCGATAAGCGTTGAAAAGCTTCCGGATGAGGTGTGTGTAGGAGTGAAAGGCCAATCAAACTCGGAGATAGCTCGTACTCCCCGAAAGGCATTTAGGTGCCGCGTCGGATATTCACCGTGAGAGGTAGAGCGACCGATAGGTCAAGAGGGCTTCACCGCCTATCGAGACCTGACGAACTCCGAATGCTCACGGTCTGCAGTCCGGCAGTAAGGGGGCGGGTGCTAAGGTCCGTCCCCGAGAGGAGAAGAATCCAGACCGCCGTCTAAGGTCCCGGAATCCTGTCTGAGTTAGTCTAACGAAGTGTGGCCTCGATGACAGCTAGGATGTTGGCTTGGAAGCAGCCATTCATTCAAAGAGTGCGTAACAGCTCACTAGTCGAGAGGCCGTGCATGGATAATAATCGGGTATAAGACAGGTACCGAAGGCGCGGGATAGCAATAATAAAAGTATCGGTAGGGGAGCATTCCTGCGACGCCGAAGCCACGGGACGACCTGTGGTGGAGTTTCAGGAAAAGCAAATGTAGGTATAAGTAACGATAAGGAGGGTGAGATTCCCTCCCGCCATAAGACTAAGGTTTCCCGGGCGATGTCATTCAGCCCGGGGTTAGTCGGGTCCTAAGTCTCAGCCGAACGGCGAGGGCGATGGCAGACACGGTTAATATTCCGTGACTTCCCTTACGGGCGATTGTGGAGACGGAGCAGTGACACTGCCGCGCACTGACGGATGTGTGCGTTGACGGGTCTAGGCTATGAGGATGGCAGGCAAATCCACCATTCGAGCTGATACCCCATAGTACGGCACTCCCTTCGGGGAGAGCCGATAGTGCAGGTAATCATACTCCCGAGAAAATCCGCTAAGCTTAACCGTTAGGGAACCCGTACCGGAAACGGACACACGTAGTCGGGTAGAACATACTAAGGCGTTGAGAGAGTCGTGGCTAAGGAACTAGGCAAACTGACCCTGTAACTTCGGGATAAAGGGTCCTCCCCTCCGGGGGAGGCGCAGAGAATAGGTCCAGGCAACTGTTTAACAAAAACACAGGGCTGTGCAAACTCGAAAGATGATGTATACAGCCTGACACCTGCCCGGTGCTGGAAGGTTAAGAGGAGATGTCATACGCAAGTTGCAGCATTGAATTGAAGCCCCAGTAAACGGCGGCCGTAACTATAACGGTCCTAAGGTAGCGAAATTCCTTGTCGGGTAAGTTCCGACCTGCACGAATGGTGTAATGATCCGGACGCTGTCTCGGCCACGATCTCAGTGAAATTGTAGTATCGGTGAAGATGCCGATTACCCGCGATGGGACGAAAAGACCCCGTGAACCTTTACTACAGCTTAGCACTGACCTTGGTCATCGGATGTGTAGGATAGGCCGGAGGCTATGAAGCGGCGTCGCCAGGCGTTGTGGAGCCATCCTTGAAATACGGCCCTTCTGCTGCCTGAGGTCTAACGGGTGATAATCCGGACACTGCTTGGTGGGTAGTTTGACTGGGGTGGTCGCCTCCAAAAGCGTAACGGAGGCTTCCAAAGGTGCCCTCGGGCCGATTGGTAACCGGCCTTACAGAGTGCAATGGCATAAGGGCGCTTGACTGGGAGGCAGACATGCCGAGCAGGCAGGAAACTGGGGCATAGTGATCCGGCGGATCCGTATGGAAGGTCCGTCGCTCAAAGGATAAAAGGTACTCCGGGGATAACAGGCTGATCCCCCCCAAGAGCTCATATCGACGGGGTGGTTTGGCACCTCGATGTCGGCTCGTCACATCCTGGGGCTGGAGAAGGTCCCAAGGGTTGGGCTGTTCGCCCATTAAAGTGGCACGCGAGCTGGGTTCAGAACGTCGTGAGACAGTTCGGTCTCTATCTATCGTGGGCGTGGGAGTCTTGAGTGGACCGGTCACTAGTACGAGAGGACCGTGATTGACCGACCTCCGGTCTGCCGGTTGTACCGCCAGGTGCACCGCCGGGTATCCGCGTCGGGTTCGGATAAGCGCTGAAAGCATCTAAGTGCGAAGCCGGCCACAAGATTAGGGCTCCATATAGGGTCGTCGCAGACTACGACGTTGATAGGGTGCAGGTGTAAAGACGGTGACGTCAAAGCCGAGCACTACTAATTGCCCGAATGGTTTCACCGATTGGCGCTTACTTTCAACTGTATCTTCAGTCTTTGTGTTGATATGTCATAACCTATATTAAGGTGGTTATTGCAGCGGGGTCCCACCTCTTCCCATTCCGAACAGAGAAGTTAAGCCCGCCTGCGCCGATGGTACTGCAATGCAATGCGGGAGAGTAGGAGGCCGCCGTCTTTTTTGGGGAAAGCCCTGTTTCAGCAATGAGACAGGGCTTTTCTGTTGTTGGTTATTTTATTTGTTCCTTTTATTTGTTCCTTTCATCGACTTTTATTAACTTTGCTCCTAAATTTTACATAAGTGTTTGCTTAACTTTGGTCATTAGTAATTAGTATTATTATCATTTCTTGGGCAATTTAGTGTTTTGATTCTTGTTTTTTTGATAAATACTTATTTAATTTGCAGTGACCTTTGAAATGTTCATTGAAATTGCTAGTATTGCTTATAGTTTTAAACAAATTATTATTTTAAAAACTTGTTGAATATGAAATAGTATTTATTGAGTATGTACACCATGAAGATGGTTGCAAAGTTTAGTTTCAATTTTTCATCTTGTAGTAAAGATGATGATGGAGATGGTGAAAGTAGTGGACTTGTTGGTGCCTGGAAAAGAATTGAGAAGATTGAAACTAAATATGAAAAAGTTAATGGTAATTGGGAGCAATTAGGAGATCCCCGTATATCAAATTACTCTGATAGGAAATTTGTTTCTGGCTATTTGTTTAATGAAGATCATACTGCTGCTATTATTGATATTAATCAAGATGGCAGTTATGAAATCGAAGAGAAGTTTCAATATAAGACTGAAGGTAATGAACTTTTCATGTTGGAACAAGATCAAGCTGATACCGATGATTGGGAAGAGGTTGGCTCATTCAATTTTGATAACGGCATACTTGTAATTACTGAAATAGATGAAGAAGAAAATCGTAAAGAAGTAGAAGTAATACGTTATACGAAGGTTGTTCTTAAGTAACCAATACTCTATATTTATGCTGAGATTTTAAGGAGCTTTCCGGTGTTAGGTAGGGATGCTCCTTTTTTTTCTAATGAGTTTTTAAGACGCTTTCCGTTGTTAAACCGTTTTTCTTCTGTTATTTTTTTCTTTGGTATCCATACAGCGATCGATGTCCTCCTGGCAGAGTGGCGGGCAAAACAAAAATGGGCAAAGGCTGTATAGAAACAACTCAGACAATCAAGAAACGGAGTCATCAGCAGAGAACTCCCCATTAATGGTCGCCCTTAGTTCAAAACATCACTAAAATGATGGTAATACTTCAGAAAAACGTAATGACAGCAAGGTTTGCACCAGTACGTATCAAGGGAAAAGCCTCATGCCGACCTATACAAGAAGAATTAAACAATACTTCCTATACTTGAAGAATCTGACGACACTCCTTAATTAGCAGATAACTACGGTTTTGTTGGATTTCTTTTTAAGAAATTGATAGCTTCTCTTTGACTTTGTTTGAAAAAAGTTTTGTGTAATTAAATATTATTTATATTTTTGCGACGTGATCTATTATTAACTTAATACTAAACAAAACTAATGGATAAAAACAAATCAATTGCTACGCTTCAGTATTCTGTAAAATAGCGAAAAGCCCAGTTGTACCATTTGATGTGTTTCAGCATTAAAGTGAAATGTCTGAATTCACTGTCATACCGACACAGACTGCGAGCAAAAGATTGTTTGTAATTATCTTACTTTAAACTAAAGTTATGGAAATCAAGGTTATTAAGATGTTCGATGTCGGGTTCATGAACCAGGCCTTCGCTTTTGGTGGCGAGAACAAGGAAGATGGTGACGAACAGATTCTTTATCGTGCCAGTTTGCAGAATTTCCTTATTGATACAGGTTCAGAGGTCATTCTGATAGATACAGGCTTCAAGAACGGTTTCCCTGCACCATCTAAGAAGCTGGGAGCACCGATGTATATGGGCGAGAAAGTGGCCGATTACATGGATTCGTTTGCATCTTTAGGTTATAAGCCCGAACAGGTGACAAAGATTCTTGTTACCCATAAGCATCCAGATCATTCTGGTGCTTTGGAATATTTTCCCAATGCCAAGATTTATATTGCCCCTGAGGATGCTGATGCTTTGAAATTGGAAGGTGAAAATATTGTGCGTCTCAATTATGCCGATGGTGCCTATTATAACTTCCCAAAGTCTCAGTTAGTTATCCCGGGCCTTCGGATTATCGAGGCAAAGGGACATACCCATGGCAACAGTATCGTGATTCTTGAGCAAGACGAATTGTTCTATATGTTCCAAGGAGATGTTACTTATACCGATGCTGCTCTAAAAGCCAACAAGTTAAGCATCGTTTTTGAGGATATAAAAGCATCTCGTGAGACACTTGAGCGAGTTCGTGAGTTTGTTGGCACTCATCCTACCGTTTATCTTTCTACTCACTGTCCTGAGGGGTATGAGAATCTCGAGATGAAACGTGTAATTCGCTTGTAGGTACACCTGAAGCTTTCATGATTATTTTAGTCTTGGCCATTATCTAAATAAATAATGGCCAAGACTTTTAATTTGTATTGCACTTTGAACCTATTTCTATTATCAATATGCAGTTTAACTATTTGATTCTAATAGTTAAGCGGGGGTAATAAATTATAGCTATAATTCTTTTGATTTTAGCTATAATTTTCGCAATTATAGCTATAATTCCTTTTTGTCTTGTTTCTCCTTAATTGTAAAAAGATGAGAACTCGCATGTAATTACATTCATTTTGCATTTCAATCTTAAATAGATTGGTTTGGACAAGTTATACAACCCGTTTTAATAATAAGATTTCTCTCCTCAAAAAAAAACTGCCGAAAGTCTGAAAAGAAAAGTATGACGGAAAATCTGCACTTGATTGAATAAGATTCATGAACGTAATAAAAGTCTTGCGAGGATTATTACAAATGAATTTCTTATATAGTTTCTGGTTTACAAAAAATGGACGCAGAGTGTTGCACGTGCGCCGAAAAATGCTTAAATTTGTAGGCAAAAAAATATTGCTCATGTTGACAGAAAAGACAATGGAACGACTACGTATTCTTGCAGAGTCAGCGAAATACGATGTGTCGTGCTCTTCCAGCGGCACCGTGCGTAAAGGCAAAGACGGCATGGTGGGCAATACTGTTGGCGGCATGGGCATTTGTCACTCGTTTGCCGATGACGGGCGTTGCATCTCATTGTTGAAAGTGATGCTGACCAACTACTGTAAGTACGACTGTGCGTACTGCATCAACCGTAGGTCGAACGATATTCCACGTGCAACCCTCTCAGTGTCGGAACTGGAGGAGATTGTGATGGAGTTTTATCGGCGTAACTATATCGAAGGACTGTTTTTGAGTAGTGGGGTGGTGCGCAATCCCGACTATACGATGGAACGCCTGGTGGCCATTGTTCGCGACCTGAGAACGGTGCACCGCTTCAACGGCTATATCCATCTGAAGACAATTCCCGGGGCTTCGCGTGAGATGTTGCAGGAGGCAGGACGCTATGCTGACCGTATGAGTATCAATATTGAGATTCCCAAGGAGGAATCACTCAAACTGCTGGCTCCTGAAAAAGACCATCAGAGCGTATTCCTTCCCATGCAGCAGATCCAGCAGGGTGTGCTGGAGAATAAGGAAGACAGGAAGAAGTTCCGACATGCGCCCCGTTTTGTACCGGCTGGTCAGTCCACACAGATGATTGTTGGTGCCACCAAAGAGAGTGACCTGGATATTCTGAGAATGTCGAACATGATGTATCAGCAGCCCACGATACGGCGTGTGTATTACAGTGGCTATGTGAGCGTGAATACCTACGACCCGCGCCTGCCGGTGCTTAAACAACCGCCTTTGGTGCGCGAGAACCGACTGTACCAGGCCGATTGGCTGATGCGCTTCTACCATTTTAATGTCGATGAGATCGTGGACGACCAGCATACCCACCTCGACCTTGAGGTGGATCCGAAACTTGGATGGGCATTGCGCCATCCGGAGTTCTTTCCTGTTGATATAAACAGTGCCCCCTATGAGCATATTCTCAGAGTGCCGGGCATTGGCGTGAAGAGTGCAGTGCTGATAGTCAAATCGCGCCGTTTCAACCGTATCACTTCCTTCCACCTCAAGAAAATGGGAGTTGTGATGAAGAAAGCCAAGTACTTCATTACCTGTGGCGAGCTCACCTCGTCGTTTTCACAGCCTATCATTGGCATCAACGAACTGCATCCCGAACGCCTGCGCCCCATGTTGCTTTCAAAGGCTCAACAGAAAAGAGCTGCTGAGGAACAGCAGTTGTCGTTGGATTTCCAAGAGGAGTAATTTTCGGAATTCTATATATAATAGATGATTCGGTAGAAAACAGATGACGGTATATACTTTCGATCAGACGCTCGACGGACTGCTTACAGCTGTATTTGACAGTTTCTTTCTACACCAGCAAGAGGTGACGTTGCTGGCTGAGGGCGAACAGCTACCGTTGTTTGCCAACGAGCCTCATGTGGTAGTAACCGATGAAGAGAAAGCCAGTAGGGTGTGGAAAGGACTCGAGAAAAATCTCTCGAGCGATGCCCTGCACATGATAACCGTTAGTTGGATGTCGGAAGAACGGGCTCTCAATCAACCGTTGTTTAATTTTATCTGTAAGGTGTTCAGAAACCGGCCCCCCAGAAACTCCGAAATAGGTGGAGCAAAGAAGCTCTCTCTTGAACAGAATGCCAGCGATCCAGATGTGCTGGCTGTCAGGAACACCTGCAGAAGAGTGCTTCACGAACAGTTGCGAATGAAACAGTTTATCCGTTTTCAGAAAGCAAAGGATGGCACCTACCTGGCTGTTGTATCGCCCGACCATAATGTTCTTCCGCTTATCACCAATCACTTTGAGGACCGTTTCCGCGACCAGTCGTGGCTCATCTATGATGCCAAACGACACTATGGGTACTATAAAGGAACCTCCACTGGAGATTCCCCTGCCCCTGACAATGGAGCAATACCACCAATTGAGAATAAGCAAAGAGGAAAAGCAGTTCGGGTGACCTTTGAAAATGAGGCCGAGGTGCCTTTCGATTTGTCCAATGGAAAACTAAACGACGATGTGCTGAGCGACAACGACAGCCTGTTTCAAGACCTTTGGCGTACCTATTTTAAAGCCATCTGCATTAAAGAACGCATGAATCCCAAAAAGCAACTTAGCGACATGCCCCGCCGCTATTGGAGTTATATGACAGAAAAAAATGCTTAGCTAGAATATGACGCTTTTCAAAAAAAGAATTACCTTTGCAACAAACAAATCACATATAAATAAATTTGTACAATTTGTAAAACTAATCTTTTTCTAAAAATGAAAAAACTTTTATTTCTATTGATGCTAATGCTTCCGTTTGCGGCAAACGCTCAATGGCGTGTGGGTGCCAATGTGGGTGCCTCATTTAATCATCCTACTATTGACAGGCAGTATATGACTGACTTGCAGTATAAAGACCGATGGGGTGTCACCGCAGGACTGATGGGACAGTATGACTTTAACGAATGGTTAGGCGTGCGTGCCGAACTCAATCTGACGCAGAAAAACTATCGTCAAACACGTACGGTCATCCAAGGACAGGACTATAAGTATCTGAACAACTATCTGTTGATGCCCGTTATGGCTTCCTTCGGCTTTGGCAGTGAAAAAATTCGTGGTTTCTGCAATGTCGGCGTTTACGGTGGCTATTGGCTGAACGCTTCACGCAAGGGTGAAGACTATAACTCTTTTTCCCAAACCTATTTCACGTTCTCGGAGAGCATGGATTTTGACAAGGATCAGGACCAGCGATGGGACTGTGGTTTTGTGGGCGGACTTGGACTGGAATACCGGTTCTGTAACCGGTGGGGCGCTCAGATTGAAGCACGCTACTACCACAGCACTACCAGTTTCCGCAAAGAAATGCCGCACTTTAATGACAAACGCTACCATTCAACCTTTGGCATTCAGGCAGGAGTGATGTATTTCTTCTAATTGGTATAGTTATATTTTTTTTGTTTTATCATTTAGATTATTAAGACAAGATAATATGAAACATAAGATATTTCTTTGGAGCACTTTGCTCCTGATGGTTATGGCTACAAGCTGTCGTGAAGAGAGTGATGTGCTACAGAATTATGCCGCTAACGACGGATTGGGCTATGTAGGCGCTGACAGTAGTTTTGCAGTCAAGTTCAAAGCGCTCTGGAGAGCACTTGACCAGAACTATGCCCTTTGGGATTATGAACGGGATTTCGGATTGGACTGGGACAATGTGTACGATGAGTTTCTGCCCCAATATGAAGCACTCGACCAGCGCGATGATGTTACTGATAAAGAATTGTTAGATTTGCTTTCAAAAACCGTGGCTCCACTTCACGACGGACACTTCATGGCTCAAATGCAAAACCATCAGACAGGATCTTTCGTATCAGCTTCACCAAGCACGCTGCGCGTCAAACAACGTCCCGACTATGCTGTCTCCGAGGGATTTCAGCCTGATTTGGAATATTACTATCCGGAAGATGAGGATGGCAATGGCGAAATTGTTGAGCATCTGTCTGCCAGCACACAATTAGGTAGCATGTTTAGAGAGTTCTTGCTCACCAATAACCAAGGAAAACTGTGGATAACGAAGGAGATTTATAGGCTTGAAGACTTGGAAACCCCTAATGAACTGGAGCAGTTCAAACTGAAAAACTTAAAGCAGCTAAATAGTGAATTAGATGATTTCTTTAGTCTTGTCAGCCAGAATAGTATCACTATTCAAACTGCTATACGGATGTTTAATGAGCTTGCTGTGAAATACGCTATATTGGAAGTCCCTGGGTTTAATGAAATCAATTCCGGTTTCATAAATGGTGGTATCAAAATTGAGTATGCCCTTTTCCGCAACAGCATAGTCTATCTGACATTTGATTCTTTCTCGCTAACTGCATACTTAGACGAAAAAGAGTGTGCCAATCTGTTCCCAAATCCAGATACCAATACGGAGAAGAAAATTCAGAAGGTGCGCTCTGTTTGGGAAAAATGGTTCAACACCGTTCAGGATCTGCACAAGAAGGGACAACTGAAAGGCGTTATTGTTGACATACGAGGCAATGACGGCGGTTTCCTCAATGACTTCCAGTATGTGTTGGGCAGTATGATGCCCAGCGGCGGTTTCAATGTTGGTTCCACCCGCTACAAGCGTGGAATAGGCCGATACGACTACTCGCCTCTGTCTCCTTTCCGCTTCCTTACACTTGAAAAGACACATGAAACCATCACCGAACCGGTGGTAGTCTTGGCCAACTGTAACTCAGTGAGCATGGCAGAAATAACTTCGCTGGCTGCAAAGGTGATGCCCAATGGTACACTGATAGGCAAAACTACTCATGGCGGACTTTGTGGGCTGAATCCTGATCCCGAAACCTATCCTTATAACTACTCAGGAATTGTCGGAGTGGAGTACGACACTCCTATCTACCTCTATCTTCCCTCGTTGGCCTTTGCCGATCATGAAGGAAAGTTCTTGGAGGGAGTCGGTGTGACACCCGATATAGATGTTGACCTTGATGCCGATCTGTTGGAAGACGACGGACGTGACACGCAGTTAGAACGTGCAATCCAGTTCTTGAACACTGGTAAATAAGCGTTTATAGCGGAAGACGTCGCCATATCCATCTTGGAATCCGACGCCACATGGCGGTCATAATACGGTATTTCCAATCGATAATACGGATATGGCGGCGTTTTTTGATGGCACAGATAATTTCCTTTGCCACAGTCTCCGGCTTCAGCATCATAGGATAGCGCACATCGCCGCTGAGCAAGGCGGTATCAACAAAACCAGGACGAATATCGGTAATCTTGATATCTAGGCCACGCTTGTATATCTGCTGCTCCAATGCCTGCAGATAGACAGCCTGATAAGCTTTCGAAGCCGAATAGGATGGGGCAGGGCCCAGGCCTTTCGTTCCAGCTATCGAAGAGATAGCAGCAATATGGCCATAACCCTGTTGGGCGAAATAACGATAGGCCTCGCCAATCATACGGGTGAATCCCAAACCATTGGTCTGTACAGTAGCCAGTTCTATGTCGGCCGTCAGTTCACGGTTCTGCTTGCCAATGCCCGAGGCATAGAAAAACAAGTCCATACCGCCCAACTGCTGAATGAGTTGCTGAAGGCGCTGAGGGGCATCCTCCTGTGTCACGTCAATCTGGGCTGTTGCAGCAGCACCTGTCTCGCCAAGCAGTTCAATCCTTCGGGCAGCAACACCTACCGTCCACCCTTCTTTTACCATGAGGCGAGCCACCTCCATACCAATGCCTGATGATGCACCTATCACAATTGCTTTCATATTCGTCTTGTTTTTGTGATTTTATACTTTGATGCAAAGATAGTGTTTTTTCTATCTTTCAACAAAGATATGCATGAAATAGTGATTGTTTTTTGTTGAAATGAGGCGAATATGAAATTAAATGTGTATTTTTGCACAAAATAATACATAATGGAACAAGGAGTGATTTATGAAATGTGTGGCATCATTGCCAGTATCGGAATGGTACTGGGCTATCTGCCTCAGGCAGTACAGACCATTCGTACACGAAACACAGATGGCATAGCTTTGCCTACATTTTTGATGATGGGCATAGGCAGTTTCTGCTTTATGCTGCAGGGACTGTTGCACAAACCGGAAATCATCTGGTCGCTATTCCTCACCAATCTGGTGACAACCCTGTGCAGCATCATTGTGTTTTCGATAAAGGTGTATAACGATTATTTTAAAAAATAAGGTATAAGGAAAGTTTATGGATACAGAACAGGCAAAGAATAGGCTGGAGCAGGCCAAAGAGGCCTTGCAGCATGGTGATTTGATAAACGGACTGGCCCAACTGACCCAGGCCATTGTAGAAGATCAGGCGCTGGCCGAGGCTCGCGTGTTGCGCGCAGAGATACTGCTGAAGATGGGCAATGTGAAAGGTGCACAGGAAGACTGCACCTGGCTCATGGAGCACATGGGCGACCTGACCGGCAATTTCACGGCCGAAGGTGTAGAGCATCGGGCAAAGAAGATTTTCTCGAGTCTGAACCCTCACGGATTGTAAAAAAGTAAGGAAAATGGCGAAAAAAGTTTCATTTTATTTGTGTGGTTAGCAGAAAAGTGTTACTTTTGCAGCGAATTTAACAAAAAGATGAGAAGTATGTTGAACCATAATTCATTTTATTACGGCTTTTATTTTTACTTTGCAACAAGTTGTGAAGCGGATGGCCGTATGTAAAAACGAGTATGGTAAAACAAGAAATAATACAGCTCCGCTTCACTAACAGGTGAAAGCGGAGTTTTTTTAATAATATACGAGAATATGAAACGAATAGCAATACAAGGTCAGGTGGGGTCGTTCCACGATATTGCTGCCCATGAGTATTTCAAGGGTGAGCAGATACAGCTGATCTGCTGTCCCACGTTCGAAAAAACCTTCCAGGCTGTGAACGAAGATCCAACGGTCATCGCCATCGCAGCCATTGAAAACACCATAGCCGGAAGTTTGCTTCACAACTATGAACTGTTGCGCGACAGTGGTACAACGGTGGTAGGCGAACACAAACTGCACATCACCCATTGTATATGCTGTTTGCCCGAGGATGATTGGAACACAATTACCGAGGTGCATTCACACCCCGTGGCCTTGATGCAGACACGCCATTACCTGGAAAAACATCCCGAACTGCGTATCGTGGAAGGTGAAGATACTGCCGGATCGGCCAAAATGATAGCCGAAGGAAAACATCGCGGATGGGCAGCCATCTGTCATGCGGAGGCTGCTCGGCTCTACGGACTGAAGGTGTTGGAGGATGGTATCGAGGACAACAAGCACAATTTCACCCGTTTCCTTGTTTGTTCAGCTCAGCAGAAAGCCGACCTGTTGCGCCCAATCACCGAGGTCAACAAATCGAGCATCGTGTTCTCCCTGCCTCACGAAGAGGGAAGCCTGTCGGCCGTACTCGCTATTCTGTCGTTCTATAAGATCAACCTGACGAAGATCCAGTCGCTTCCCATCATCGGCCGCGAATGGGAGTACCTGTTCTATGTTGACGTGACCTACAACAATCTGCCTCGCTATCGGCAGGCTGTCGATGCCATCATTCCGCTTACCCGTGATCTGAAAATCTTAGGAGAATACAGGGGAAGCTGAGAATTGATAATTGATAATTGAAAATTGAGAATTGAGAGTTGAAATATGATACAACCAGCAGAAAGACTATCGCTCGTGAGCGAATACTATTTCAGTAGAAAACTGAAAGAAGTAGCCCAACTAAACGCCGAAGGAAAGGACATTATCAGTCTGGCTATCGGCAGTCCCGACATGCCGCCTTCTGAACAAACCATCGCAAAACTGTGCGAGGTGGCCCATCAGCCTAATGCCCATGGCTATCAACCCACTCAGGGAACACCTGAACTTCGTGAGGCCATGACCGCCTTCTACAAGCGTTGGTATGATGTTGAACTTGATGCCAAGAGTGAAGTACTACCGCTCATCGGTTCGAAAGAAGGAATCCTTCACGTTACGCTGGCTTTCGTGAACCCCGGCGATGAGGTGCTGGTGCCCAATCCAGGTTATCCTACCTATACTTCGCTCTCGAAAATACTGGGTGCGAAAATCGTAAACTACAATCTGAAAGAAGATAACGGTTGGCAACCTGATTTCGATGAATTGGAGAAAATGGACCTGAGCCATGTGAAGCTGATGTGGACCAACTATCCTAATATGCCAACAGGTGGACGTGCCCGTCGTGAAACTTACGAGCGGTTGGTGCGCTTTGCTAAAGACCATGATATCGTGGTGGTCAACGACAATCCCTATTCGTTCATACTGAGCGAGGAACATCTCAGCATTCTTCAGGTGCCGGGCGCTAAAGACTGCTGCATTGAGTTCAACTCAATGTCGAAGAGTCATAACATGCCAGGCTGGCGTATAGGTCTCTGTGCTTCGAATCCACAGTTCATTCAATGGATTCTGAAAGTACAGTCCAACATTGAGAGCGGAACCTTCCGTGGTATCCAGTTGGCTGCTGCCGAGGCATATAAGAACGATGAGGCATGGCATAGAGAGTTCAATATTGATACCTATGCGCGTCGTCGTCAATGGGCAGAGAAAATTATGGATGTGCTGGGGTGCACCTATGATAAAAATCAGGTGGGAATGTTCCTTTGGGGAAGAATCCCTGCTGAGATTCAAAACGTGGAGGATTTGACGGAACGTGTGCTTCACGAAGCCCGTGTGTTCATCACCCCCGGATTCATTTTCGGTTCGAATGGCGAACGATATATCCGCATATCGCTCTGTGCCAAGGAAGAGAAGCTCGAAGCTGCGCTGAGGAGAATTGAAAAATTGAAATAATGAAGAATTTAAGAATTGAAAAATAGAAGATATGGAACTAGAATTAGCACCACTGAATTTGCCAAGTGACAATGAACGTCCCTTCGTGATTGCTGGCCCTTGTTCGGCCGAGACGGAGGAACAGGTAATGACAACTGCCCGCCAGTTGGCCATGAAAGGCTGTCATAACTTCCGTGCCGGTGTATGGAAACCTCGCACCAAACCAGGAGGTTTTGAGGGTAATGGCGAGAAAGCTCTGCCATGGCTGCAACAGGTGAAGAAAGAAACCGGTATGCTGGTATCTACCGAGGTGGCTACCCCCGAGCATGTTGAACTGGCTCTGAAATATGATGTTGACATTCTTTGGGTTGGAGCACGTACATCAGCCAATCCCTTTGCCATGCAGGCATTGGCCGACTCGCTGAAAGGCGTTGACGTGCCCGTGTTTGTAAAGAATCCCGTAAACCCCGATTTGGAACTGTGGATTGGTGCGTTGGAACGTATCAATCAGGCCGGCGTGAAACGTCTGGGCGCTATCCATCGTGGTTTCTCGTCGTACGACAAGAAAATATACCGCAACCTTCCTATGTGGCAGATTCCCATAGAGCTGCGTCGCCGTATTCCCGATTTGCCTATCATCAGCGACCCCTCACACATTGGTGGCCGTAGGGAGTTGATTGCACCACTCTGTCAGCAGGCCATGGACCTCGGCTTCGACGGACTGATTGTTGAGAGCCATTGTGATCCAGATAAGGCTTGGAGTGATGCCGCTCAGCAGGTGACTCCCGATGTGCTCGACTATATCCTCTCACTGCTCGTGATTCGTGACGAGCACACTACTACCGAGGGTATCCAGCAGTTGCGTAAGCAGATTGACGAACTGGACAACCAACTGATGGACCTGTTGGCCAAGCGTATGCGCGTTTGCCGTGAGATAGGCCAGTACAAAAAGGAACACAACATGACGGTTCTGCAGGCCAACCGCTACAATGAGATTCTCTCTAAGCGTGGAGCCCAGGGCGCTCTCTGTGGTATGGGAGCTGAGTTCGTGGCTCGCGTGTTCGAGAGCATTCACGAGGAGAGTGTGAGACAACAGATTGAAATTATAAATAAATAGAAGGCTCCCCGTTTTATATGAAGATATTAGTAATGGGCGCAGGAAAGATGGGAAGTTTCTTCATCGACCTGCTGAGTTTTGACCATGAGGTGGCGGTATATGAGAAAGATCCGCTGCGCATGCGCTTTACATACAACTGTCAGCGCTTCACCCAGTTGGAAGAGGTGCGCGAGTTCCGCCCCGAACTGGTGGTTAACGCCGTGACAGTAAAATATACCATTCCTGCATTCAAGGAGATTATTCCTTATCTGCCGAAGGACTGCATCATCACCGATATCTCGTCGGTAAAGACCGGACTGAAAGAGTTCTACGAGAGCACTGGTATGCACTATGCCAGCAGTCACCCCATGTTTGGTCCAACCTTTGCCAACCTGAACCAGCTGAGCGAGGAGAATGCCATCATCATCAACGAAGGCGACTTCATCGGCCGGCTGTTCTTCAAGGATATCTATCAGAAGTTAGGACTGAACATCTATGAATATTCGTTTGAAGAGCACGACAAGACCGTGGCCTACTCGCTCAGTATTCCGTTCGTTTCTACTTTCGTGTTTGCAGCAGTGATGAAGCATCAGGATGCACCAGGCACCACCTTCAAGCGCCACATGCGCATAGCCAAGGGCGTGCTGAACGAAGACGATTACCTGTTGCAGGAAATCCTGTTCAACCCCTATACCCACGACCAGGTGTCGCAGATTCGTACCGAACTCAAAGAACTCCTTGAAATTATCGACCACAAGGATGCTGACGGTATGAAGAAGTATCTGAAGAAGATACGTGATAATGTGCGCAGAGATATTGAGATTAAACGATAGACAGAAAAGGAAAATAGAAAGCTTATGGCAGCAAGTACATGGATAGGTGCCTTATTAGGCTGGTTCGTAGCCGGTCCGTTCGGCGCTATTATAGGTGGCTTTCTTGGTTCGATGCTCAATGGTAGCGAGGGGGAAGGCCAAACCCTCTTTGGTGGCAACAACGGCAGCGAGAATATAGGAAATCGCAACAGCTTCCTCATGTCGATGCTGGTGTTGATGTCATATATTATCCGTGCCGATGGACGCATCATGCACTCTGAGATGGAACTGGCTCGCCTGTGGCTTCGTCAGAATTTTGGCGAGGTAGCTGCCCAACAGGGCGATCAGATATTGCGCCGCCTGTTTGAAGAAGCCAACAGACAGGGTGAACAACAGTATCGTCGGAACATTCGCGAGGAGTGTCAGCAAATAGCTCAGAACGTGGACTATAGTGGCCGTCTGCAACTGCTGAACTTCCTGCTGATGATTGCTCAGGCCGATGGCTACGTGGACACTACCGAGGTGAATGCCTTGAAGGATGTGGCACGTTGGATAGACCTGCCTACTGATGCAGTTGACTCGATGCTGAATCTCGGACAGGATGATTTGGAATCGGCCTATAAAGTCCTGGGAGTAAGTCCTGATGTTACCGACGATGTGCTGAAGAAAGCCTATCGCAAACTGGCGCTTGAACATCATCCCGACCGTGTGGCAGCACTTGGCGATGATGTGCGCAAGGCTGCTGAAAAGAAATTCCAGGAAATCAATGCCGCAAAAGAGCGTATCTGGAAGGCAAGAGGAATGGGGTAGTTCTTAATTCATAGTTTATAATTTATAATTCACAATTTATAATTCATAATTGAAAGAGCCGTCTATTATAATTCCGGAGGGGTGCACGGAAGTGTTGCTGCATGCGTGCTGTGCTCCTTGCTCATCAGCCATCGTAGAGTGGCTGATGAATAATGGCGTGCGCCCCACCATTTTCTATTTTAATCCGAATATATGGCCGCGTGAAGAATATGAAATTCGTAAGAACGAGAGTAAACGACACGCCGCGTCGTTGGGAATCAAATGGATAGACGGAGACTATGACCACGGGCAGTGGCGCTGTGATGTACAGGGATTGGAAGGTGAACCCGAACGTGGAAGCCGCTGTCAGCAGTGCTTCACCATCCGACTGACCAAAACAGCTGAAAAAGCCCGTGAACTGGGATTCCGCTATTTTGCTACTACACTGGCCTCCAGTCGTTGGAAGAATCTTGAGCAGATAGAACGTGCTGGCCATTTAGCCGAACAAACCGTCAACACCTCTCAATTCCCACTTCCTCCCGTTTCTTTCTGGGCTCAGAACTGGCGAAAGGGTGGACTCCAAGAGCGTCGCAATCAGTTGCTTCGCGAGAACAATTTCTATAATCAGCAATACTGTGGCTGTGAATTCTCGGCCCGTCATGCAGCTCCCACCAAGCCCCTGTTGCGTGAACAGATGCGAGAGGCAAAAAAGCAACACCATGCTCAACTCCCCACCTTGTCCACCCAAGTGGTAGAACACCTCTCACCTCTCATCTCTCAATTGTCATCTCTCAATTGTCAATTGTCAATTATCAATTGTCAATTATCAATTATCTTAGCCTACTGGCCTTTGCCCGATGAGGTGGATATTACTCCGCTGATAGACCGTCTGGTGGCTCAGGGACATACAATTCTTTTGCCAAAGGTTACAGGCGAAGGAACAATGGAACTGCGTCGCTATACCTCAAGAGATGATATGGCAGAAGGTGCTTTTCATATTCAAGAACCCGTGGGAGAACCATTTGCCGACTTTGATCAGATAAGTGTTGCGCTCGTTCCTGGTATGGCCTTCGATGCTGCCGGTCATCGGTTGGGACGCGGAAAAGGCTATTATGATCGTTTTCTTGCTGCTCATCCTGGTATTCATAAAATTGGTGTTTGTTTTCCTTTCCAAAGAGTAGCCGAGGTTCCTTCAGAAGAACATGACATCATGATGGACGAAGTGGTAAGCTGATATATTGCTGATAACAAGAAAATTGACTTTTCCTTTTGATTTTCGCTCACTTATTAGTAACTTTGCACGCAATTTTAATTTAAATAGGTATGTTTGAGAATTTAAGTGAACGCCTGGAACGGTCGTTCAAAATACTGAAAGGTGAAGGGAAAATCACCGAAATCAATGTAGCCGAGACGCTGAAAGACGTTCGCAGAGCACTGCTCGATGCCGACGTGAACTATAAAGTAGCCAAGAACTTTACTGATACGGTGAAGCAGAAGGCAATGGGCATGAACGTGCTCACAGCCATCAAACCTAGTCAGTTGATGGTGAAGATTGTGCACGATGAACTGACAGAGCTGATGGGTGGTAAGGCTACCGAACTCAAACTGGAAGGCCGTCCCGCAATTATTCTGATGTCGGGCTTGCAGGGTTCTGGTAAGACTACTTTCTCAGGAAAATTAGCAAACATGCTGAAAAACCGTCAGCACAAGACTCCGTTGTTGGTGGCTTGCGACGTGTATCGTCCTGCTGCTATCGACCAGTTGAAAGTGGTAGGGCAGACCGTAGGCGTTGACGTATATACCGAGGAAGGCAACAAAAATGTTGTTGAGATAGCCCAGAATGCTATCCGTAAGGCAAAACAGGAAAACTATAATGTGGTCATCATCGATACTGCCGGTCGTCTGGCTATTGATGAGCAGATGATGCAGGAAATCAAGAACCTGAAGGATGCTGTCAATCCCGATGAGACCCTGTTCGTAGTTGACTCGATGACGGGTCAGGATGCCGTGAACACCGCCAAGGAGTTCAATGACCGTCTGGATTTCGACGGTGTGGTACTGACCAAACTCGATGGCGATACCCGTGGCGGTGCAGCCCTTTCTATTCGCACCGTAGTTACTAAGCCTATCAAGTTTGTGGGTACTGGTGAGAAGATGGAAGCCATTGATGTGTTCCATCCCGAACGTATGGCCGACCGTATTCTTGGCATGGGCGATGTCGTTTCTTTGGTAGAGCGTGCTCAGATGCAGTTCGACGAAGAAGAGGCAAAACGACTGGAGAAGAAAATCCGTAAGAACAAGTTCGACTTTGACGACTTCATGAATCAGATTCAGCAGATTAAGAAGATGGGTAACATCAAAGATCTGGCTGCCATGATTCCTGGAGTAGGAAAGGCCATCAAAGATGTTGATATTGACGATAATGCCTTCAAGGGTATTGAGGCTATCATTCAGTCTATGACACCGAAGGAACGTCAGAATCCTGATATCATCAACCAGAGCCGTCGTATGCGTATCGCCAAGGGTTCGGGCACGAAGATTGACGATGTGAACCGTCTGCTGAAACAGTTCGACCAGACTCGTAAGATGATGAAGATGGTGAGCGGCATGGACAGAAGTAAGATGGCACAGATGGCTGCCGCAATGAAGAACATGAAACGATAACACAAAAATATGCAACTGATTGACGGAAAAGCTACGGCTGCGGCCATCAAGGCCGAAATAGCCGAAGAAGTAAAAGAGATTATAGCAAAGGGTGGCAAACAGCCTCATTTGGCAGCCGTACTGGTAGGCCACGATGGAGGTTCTGAAACCTATGTGAAGAATAAGGTGTTGGCTTGTGAGGCTTGCGGATTCAAATCTACCCTCATTCGTTATGAGGCTGATGTGACGGAAGCAGAACTGCTGGCATGTGTGGACAAACTGAACAAGGACAACGATGTTGACGGCTTTATTGTTCAGTTGCCCCTTCCCAAGCATATCGATGAACAGAAAATTATTGAAGCCATCGACTATCGCAAGGATGTGGACGGATTTCATCCCATCAACGTAGGCCGCATGGCAATTGGTCTGCCTTGCTTTATCTCAGCCACTCCGCTCGGTATTATCACTCTGCTGAAACGCTACAATATTGAAACCTCTGGTAAGAAGTGTGTCATCTTAGGCCGCTCTAATATTGTAGGAAAGCCTATGGCCCAGTTGATGATGCAGAAACAGTATGGCGATTCAACCGTCACAGTGTGCCACTCACGCTCAAAAACCTTGAAGGAAGAGTGCCGCGCGGCCGACATCATCATCGCTGCTATCGGTAGTCCTGAGTTTGTTACTGCCGATATGGTGAAGGAAGGTGCTGTCATCGTTGACGTAGGTACTACCCGTGTTCCCGATGCAACCCGCAAAAGCGGCTTCCGTCTTTCTGGCGACGTGAAGTTTGACGAGGTGGCTCCAAAATGCTCGTTTATCACTCCCGTTCCTGGTGGTGTGGGCCCCATGACCATCTGCTCACTGATGAAGAATACGTTAGCAGCAGGAAAAAAGGAATACTACAAGTGAAAAGTGTAGATTTTGCTTCTGCTCAAGAATGGTATGAAAAGGGCAATGCCTTCCGAAAGACGGGCAATTTCTCTGAAGCAATCAATTGCTATATAGAAGCCATTGCGCTTGACCCCGACAGTCCGGCTGTCGAGGCCAAGCGCATGTTGGATGATATCATGGCTTTCTATTGCAAGGATATGTATAATCCCTGATATTGCTGGACGTATATAATCCATGAATGTCTATCAGCCAGAGACAGCTAACGGTCTCTATGCCGACTTGCAAGAGGCTTATAGAATGCTCCCTGACTATAGGCGAGCATATTCGGCCCTAAACCGTACCTTCCAACTGTGTCTTTCTGAGAACACTAATTTCTCGGGTATTCGGTTTGGAGGCGCCTTTGCAAAGGCCGACTATCTGCTGAAAGAACATCAGGCTTCGCGCCATTTGCTGCGAAGTGTCAATGATGCTCGTGTTCGTTTACGACAACTCAGTTCGTTGGCGAACCATGAACTTCAAGAGAATTTTCTTTACGATCTGAAGGCTGTATGCCAGTTCGTAGCTCTCGTGTATAGTACGCCTGTCCCTGGTGTACTGGAAGCGGTATTTCCCAAAGAGCGTACTGAGAAACGAGGTGAACTAAAGGCCGATAGCCTTCGTGTCATTGTCAACCGTTGGGACGACACCTTTCTCTATGCCTTTGCTGATGTGGAAGGAACCGACGAACTGAAAATTTTCTATGGTGGAAAAAGTGAGACAGCGGTCTATAAGGATTGGGACTGGAGTTACTTGCAGACACTGCTGAAAGAAGGGTGCCAGTTGAATGTTGTACGCCCTCGCGAGAAAGAAGGGGTGCTCTATCCGGAACTCATTATATGGGAACCCGATTATCTGGTAGATATCTCAGCCATTGCCGCCTGTTTTGAGGATTATGGCGTCTCGCCCTTGAACCACCTACTGAATAAACTTAAGCCAGCTCCCTCAACCCAACCGATCGTGTTAGGTAATCTGGCAGGACAGTTCCTGGATGAAGGTCTCTATTTATATCCCAACGATTGCTCATACAAGGAGAGTGTACAACGATTCTTTAAGGATAATGCCATCCCATTACTGACCACCGAACTGTCTGCCGATTTCCATCTGCAGGCGCAACAGCAGAAAAAAAATATCCATCATATTCTCCGGGAAAAATTGCCCGAACTGTTACCCGACAGTCGCTTTGATTCGACAGAGGTGATGGTTGAACCCTCGTTCTTCTCAGAGATGCTGGGCTTGCAGGGACGTATGGACTTCCTGCAACTGGATCAGAAAATTGTCATTGAACAGAAATCGGGCAAGGGTGGCTACCCCGAGAGCGATCCGCCTCGTATGCAGCAGAAACACTATGTCCAGCTATTGCTCTACATGCTTCTTCTGCGCTATAATTATCGACAGAAATACGAAGAAAATCATCATAAACTCTTTGCCTTTCTGCTCTATTCCCGTTATCCCAACGGACTGCTCCCTTTGGGCTTTGCGCCTGAACTGGTGTTTGCTGCCATCAAGTTGCGCAATGAGATAGCTGCCGCTGAATATGACTATACGCGTGGCTCACTGGATGTACTCTCCATGCTGACGGCCGATAGTCTGAATGAACAGAATGTGCACAGCCCTTTATGGGAACGCTATCAGAAGCCTCAAATCAACCAGTTGCTGTCGCCTATTCATGAGGCATCGGAACTGGAACGTGCCTACTACCTGCGCTTTTTGCAATTTTTGGCTACAGAACATCTAATGGCAAAGGTAGGCAACCAGAGCAAGGAGAACTCCGGGTTTGCCGATAAGTGGTACAGCTCGCTGGAGGATAAACTGTTGGCTGGCAATATCTACTGCGACCTGCAATTATTATCGCCGGCAAAGGGTGAGACGGGTAGGGTAGCTCAGGTGGAAATGGGCTTTACGGAACGTCCCGACCTTGAAGTATCTAATTTCCGGACAGGCGATATTGTCATCTTCTATCCTTATAAAGAAGGTGAAGAACCTGATGCACGCCGAACGATGGTATTTCGTGCTACGATAGAAGACATCGGCACTGAGAAAATACTGCTGAACTTGCGTTCGGCTCAAACCGATGCCCATGTATTCTGGTACAATGGCGACAGGAAATGGGCGGTAGAACACGACTTCTTCGACTCTTCGTTCAGTTCGCTCTATCGCGGAATGCACGCTTTCCTCTCAGCACCGAAACAGCGGCGCGATCTGCTCCTACTGCAACGTGAGCCGGAGATAGACAATTCTCAGACGTTAGTGGGCGACTATGGTTCGTTCAACGAATTGGCGCTCAGGGTAAAGCAGGCACAGGACCTCTATCTGATTATTGGACCGCCGGGAACCGGAAAGACATCCTACGGACTACTCTACACCCTGAAGGAGGCATTGCTCTCTTCTCAGGATTCCGTGCTCCTGCTCTCCTATACCAACAGAGCCGTCGATGAGATATGCTCAAAACTGATAGAGAGTGATATCGATTTTATCAGAATAGGAGGCCGCTTCTCGTGCGAAGAGAACTGCAAACCCTATCTCCTTGATTCAAAAGCTGAACAGTGCGAGCGCATCAGCGACTTAAAAGCAATCGTCTGTTCCACCCGCGTTTTTGTTGGCACCACTACGGCTTTCAATGCCCAACTGAACCTGTTCCGACTGAAGCAGTTCTCACTGGCTATCATTGATGAGGCTTCACAGATTCTTGAGCCCCACCTCGTCGGATTGTTGAGTGCTACAGACAGTCATGGTGCCTGTGCCATCAAGAAGATTGTGCTCATCGGCGATCATAAACAACTGCCAGCTGTGGTTCAGCAGAAAGAGGAAGAGTCGGCGGTGGACAATCCTTTGCTGAAGTCAATCCACCTCGACAACTGTCGGTATTCACTTTTCGAACGGCTTCTAAGGTGTTACGGTAAGAATCCTCAGTTCACCTATATGCTTACTCGTCAAGGGCGTATGCACCACGATATAGCTCAGTTTCCCAATGATGTTTTCTATCAGAACCGACTGCAGGAAGTGCCTCTCCACCACCAGCAAACGCAATTGCCGAAAAGAGGGAAAGGAAAGAATGGTATAGACGATATGCTGACTACAAGAAGGTTATCGTTCGTGGCTGTTTCTCCCACCAGTCAGCGCACTTCCGACAAGGTGAATGCCAATGAGGCACAGGCCATAGCTGCTACCGTTATACATATTTATCACCAATGTAAAGAGAATTTTTCGACACTGCAGACGGTGGGCATCATTGTTCCATACCGTAATCAGATATCTGAAATCAGAAGATGTATTGACGCATATGGTATTCCGGTGCTGCACGATATCACCATTGATACTGTTGAACGCTATCAGGGCAGTCAGTGCGACTATATTCTATACGGTTTTACCGTTCAGAAACACTACCAGTTGGCTTTTCTCACCAGCAATGTCTTTGAAGAAGAAGGATGTGTCATCGATCGCAAACTGAACGTAGCCATGACCCGTGCCAGAAAGCATCTTCTGTTATTCGGTAATCCGGTAATTCTGGACGAGAATGTCGTGTTCCGTCAACTGATGGAGTATGTGCGTAGCCAGGATAGTTTTTTCGATGTTCCACTTGCCGATTATATTGAAGGGCGTTTTACGGTTCCGTCATTATAGTTTTTTCAGTTTTTCTTTTGTTAGTTCCCGAATAATTGTTACCTTTGCGCCTTAAATTAAGACAATTTGATATTAAACAAATACTGTTTATGGCAAAAATGAAAGGTGCTATCGTCATTGACACGACTCGGTGTAAAGGATGCGTACTTTGTGTGGAGGCTTGTCCGCAGAAAGTTATTGCCCTTGCCGGTAAAGTGAATGTACATGGCTATCCCTATGTTGAGGCCGTCAAGCCTGAAGCTTGCATCGGCTGTGCATCGTGTGGTATTGTTTGCCCCGATGGGTGTATAACGGTTTATCGTAAACGAGTGGAGGAGTAAACGCTATGGCAGAAGAGAAAGTAATTGCGAATGCGTCTGCTGCTAAAGAGACGCAAGAAGTGGTTTTGATGAAAGGCAACGAGGCTATTGCCCGTGCTGCTATTCGTTGTGGCGTTGATGGATACTTTGGTTATCCTATCACTCCGCAGAGTGAAGTGATTGAGACGTTGGCTGAGCTGAAGCCTTGGGAAACTACCGGTATGCAGGTAGTTCAGGCAGAGAGCGAGCTGGCGTCTATTTATATGGTTTATGGTGCTGCCGGTGCCGGCAAGCGTGCCATGACCTCTTCTTCATCACCCGGTATTGCCCTGATGCAGGAGGGAATTACCTATATGGCTGGCGCTGAGATTCCCGGCGTGTTCGTGAATGTTCAGCGTGGTGGTCCTGGATTGGGTACCATTCAGCCTTCACAGGGCGACTATTTCCAGGCTACCCGTGGCGGTGGTAATGGCGACTACAATGTGATTGTGCTGGCTCCTGCCTCTGTACAGGAAATGGCCGATTTCGTTGATTTGGCTTTCAATCTGGCCTTTAAGTATCGCAACCCGGCTATGATTCTTAGCGATGGCGTGATTGGTCAGATGATGGAGAAAGTGGTATTGCCTCCTTATAAGCCCCGTCGTACTGACGAAGAGATTATCCGTGAGTGCCCTTGGGCTTCTACTGGTAAGAAGAAAGGACAGACCCGCCGCGTCATCACTTCATTGGAACTGAAACCCGAGGAAATGGAGAAACGCAATCTGGCTTTGCAGGAAAAATATAGGAAAATCAAGGAAAACGAGGTTCGCTTCGACACCCAGCTGTGTGATGATGCCGAATATCTGATTGTTGCCTTCGGTTCAGCAGCTCGTATTGCTGAGAAAGCCATTGAGATTGCTCGCGAAGAAGGACTGAAGGTTGGTCTTTTCCGTCCTATCACTCTGTGGCCTTTCCCTGAAAAGGAAATTGCAGAAATGGCAAAGGGCAAGAAGGGCGTTCTTGTGGTCGAGATCAATGCCGGTCAGATGGTACAAGATGTCCGACTTTCTGTCAATGGTGCTGTGCCCGTTGAGCAGTTCGGTCGTTTGGGCGGTATCGTTCCTGAACCGGAAGAAATCGTTAATGCGTTGAATAAGTTGAAGAATTGAAGAGTTGAAGAACGATGGATAAAAATCAAATAATTAGTCCAGAGAACATCGTCTGCAAGAAGCCGGCGTTGATGAACGACAACAATATGCACTATTGTCCGGGCTGTAGCCATGGCGTGGTACACAAGCTCGTGGCCGAAGTGATTGAGGAAATGGGACTCGAGGAAAAATCAATTGGTGTGAGCCCGGTAGGTTGTGCCGTGTTTGCCTACAACTATATTGATATTGACTGGCAAGAGGCTGCCCATGGTCGCGCACCAGCCATTGCAACTGGTATCAAGCGTATGTGGCCTGACCGACTGGTGTTCACCTATCAGGGTGATGGTGACTTGGCTTGTATCGGTACCTGCGAGACCATTCATGCCTTGAACCGTGGTGAGAATATTGTCATCATTTTCGTCAACAATGCCATCTACGGTATGACGGGCGGACAGATGGCTCCTACTACACTGATTGGGCAGAAAACTTCTACTTGTCCTTACGGTCGTGATCCACAGATTCATGGCTATCCTCTGAAAATGGCTGATATCGCTGCCCAGTTGGAGGGTACATGCTATGTTACCCGTCAGTCGGTAGAGTCGGTTGCTTCTATTCTCAAGGCCAAGAAAGCCCTGAAGAAAGCTTTCCAGGCTTCGATGGACGGTAAGGGCTCTTCATTGGTCGAGTTCGTGTCAACCTGTAACAGTGGATGGAAACTGACACCTGTTAAGGCCAACGAATGGATGAAGGAGAACATGTTCCCCTTCTATCCTAAAGGCGACCTCAAAGACACTACAGGTGAGAAGTGAATAGTGAATAGTGAAAAGTGAATAGTTATGAAAAAAGAGATAATAATTGCAGGATTCGGTGGTCAGGGTGTGCTCTCTATGGGTAAGATTCTGGCCTACTCAGGATTGATGGAGGACAAGGAAGTAACTTGGATGCCAGCCTACGGACCTGAACAGCGTGGCGGTACAGCCAATGTTACGGTGATAGTGAGCGATACCCGCATCTCTTCGCCCATCCTTAGTAAGTATGATATTGCCATCGTACTGAACCAGCCCTCGCTGGAGAAGTTTGAACCTAAACTCAAACCTGGTGGCATTCTTATTTACGACAGCTACGGAATCATTAACCCTCCACAGCGTAAAGACATCACCATTTACAAAATCGATGCCATGGACAAGGCGGCCGAGATGAAGAATGGCAAGGTGTTCAACATGATTGTGTTGGGCGGATTGCTGAAAGTAGCTCCCGTTGTAGGCTCTGGTGGCGTTGAGAAAGCACTCTACAAAACTCTTCCCGAGCGTCATCACAATTTGATTCCTTTGAATATGCAGGCTCTGGAAGAAGGCGGAAAAATCATTGAGGAGGTAAAGTAAGCAATACTTCCTCTCTACGATAAACAAACGGACTGTTGAAAGTGTCTATTCAGCAGTTCGTTTGTTTTTATTTTCTGTTTTTTGCATACAAAACGAGTAAAATTTCCTTAATGCTTGTTTGTTTAATATAAAATGATTATCTTTGCACCATATTTAAATACTGATCTTTATTGCCTTTGAATTAAGGTATGACCGATATTGTTCTGTCAAGTTTTATTAGCTTGTTTGCTCTTTTTGGTAAGGAGAGTAATGTTGATGACGTGCGGGCAAAGAAAATGCTCGTAAGTTTTCTTCATCACCATTATGGCATTCGAAACACTGAGCTCTATGTCGATCTTTATAGCGACATGCGCACAGCCTATGAGATGAGCGACCATCTTGATAGTCTGCAAACGGTGAAGGCTATCTGCGATCAGTTGAACGCTCGTATCAAGCACGATGCCAAGGCCATGCTCCTGTTGCGACTCATGGAGTTCTGTGGTTATCAGAAAAGCCTTGCTACCCGTCCTGCCAACACTGAAAGTACGATCTCTGCGGGGGGAGACAATGAGGCTCCTCATGATATCTTTACCGTCATTGCCCGACAGTTCAATATCTCTGATGTCTATTTCCAGTATTTCGTTGACTATCTCTCCAATAAGCCTTCTGATGTAATTCAGTTATTCCATCCGGAAGGTTTTGAGGGACAGTTGAAAACATTGCTCGATCCTACTTCTAAAACGCTCATCTTCACCTATACCGGTACAGATACCGTGTTGCTGAACGATGTGCCTATTCTTTCAGGCGTTTATCAGGTATGGCAACAGAGCAGTGTTTTGAAAAGCAGCTATAGCGGAAAGCAACTTTATTATTCTACTATTATCGATGCCTATAATAAGGCTAATGGGGTAGAGGAGGATAAGCACCATGAGGTTGAGTTCTGCGGGCGCGACATCAATTTCCGCTTCCCCAATAGTGATAATGGTATGCACAATCTCAGTTTCACCCTTCGTAGTGGTGAACTGTTGGCTATTATGGGCGGATCGGGAACCGGAAAAACAACATTGCTCTCGCTTCTGAACGGTACGTTGCAGCCGCAGCAGGGTACCATCACTATCAATGGACACGACATCTCCGAACCATCGGCCAAAAATCTAATCGGTTTTGTGCCTCAGGACGATTTGCTCATCGAGGAGCTTACTGTCTATCAGAACCTTTGGTACACAGCTAAACTTTGTTTTGAAGGCATGCCCGACGACGAGATAGACAATCGTGTGATGAAGACCCTCAAAGATTTAGGCCTTGATGCCGCGAAAAATCTGAAGGTGGGCTCGGCCATTAATAAATATATCTCTGGCGGACAGCGTAAGCGTCTGAATATTGCCCTCGAACTGATTCGAGAACCGGCAGTGCTGTTCCTCGATGAACCCACATCAGGACTGTCGTCAGCCGATACCGAGAAAGTCATCAACCTGTTGAAGGAACAGACCTTCAAAGGCAAGCTCATTGTGGTGAACATTCACCAGCCTTCCAGCGATGTCTATAAACTCTTCGACCGCCTGTGGCTGTTGGACCGTGGCGGCTATCCTGTGTTTGACGGCAATCCTATCGATGCCATCACCTATTTCAAGGAAGAGGCCCATTATGCCGATGCTTCTACCAGTGCCTGTCCTACGTGTGGTAATGTGAACCCGGAGATAGTGCTGAACATCATCGACGAGAAGCGCCTTAACAACTCGGGCGAACCTACTGATGAGCGTAAAGTATCGCCTCAGGAGTGGCACGAGCTTTATTTGGAGCGCAGACCTCAGTTGGCTGTTCCTGAAGTGAGCAGTGTTCCGCAGTCCGACCAGAAGAAGCCTGGTGTGCTCAAGCAGTTCTCTATCTTCTTGCGCCGTAATGTGAAGTCGAAGATTACCAATCTGCAGTACCTGCTCATCACGCTGCTCGAAGCCCCGTTGCTGGCAGTTGGCTGTGCCCTGCTCACCCGCTATGCACCTCCCGAGGGCTATAGCGTGATGGCCAATAAGAATTTGGTAAGCTATCTGTTCATGGCCGTTATCGTGGCCACGTTTATCGGAATGAGTGGCAGCGCCGAGGAAATTATCAAGGACCGTGCGCTGTTGAAACGTGAGCACTTCCTCAATCTTTCCTATGCCAGTTATATATGGTCTAAGATAGTACTCATGGGCTTTGTGTCGCTTGTACAGACCTTCCTGTTCATCGTGGTGGGCAACAGTATCATGGGGCTTCACGGCATGCTGTTCACTTGGTGGCCCATCCTCTTTGTGACGGCTCTGTTGGCTAATCTCACTGGTCTGCTGCTGTCTAAGTGGCTGAGCTCTATCATTGCCATCTATATCACCATTCCCATACTGCTCATTCCTCAGATACTGCTCTGCGGACTGGTGGTCAGTTTCTCCGACCTCACCCCGAAGAGTACTACGGGCAATGTGCCATTCATTGGCGATGTGATACCTTCGCGCTGGGCCTACGAGGCACTGGCCGTGACTACTTATACAGATAATGCCTATGAGGCTCCGCTCTTTGAGGCTGATAAGCAGAAATACGAGGATTTCTATTATAACCAGGGCTTCCTTTATGAGTTGAGCTCGCAATTGGCCACACTGAAACATGAACAAAAGCATGGTAAGGACGAGAATCCAGACCATCTGAATATCATCCGCATCAATCTGCCCGAACTGTCGGCCTATTGTGGTATGCAACCCTATGCAGGTGATTATTCCGTTGCTTCGCTCAATGCTTATCTGGACGAGGCAAAGAATGTGATGGCCCAGCGTTGCAATCGTTCCACTCTTCGGGCCGATAAGTTGATGAGTAGCCTAGTGCGCACCATGGGTAAGGAACAACTGCTGCAGCTGAAGCGCAACAACCACAACGCTAAGTTGGAGGATATGCTCATTGGTGCCGACCAACAGCGCATGCTCGATGTCATCGATGGTCATATCGTGGCCCGTGCCGGTGCCGTTTATCTCACTCCTCATAGCCAATTGGGGCGTGCTCCCTTCTATAGCAGCGAAAAGATTATAGGCTCGTGGCACGTAAAAACCTTCTGGTTCAACCTGGCTGTGATGATGATGATGGCTGTAGTACTTACGATTCTATTATTAAATAACAAATATTCATTATTAACAATCAAAACAACAAAAAAGCAATGAAAAAGTTTTCAATGATTGCACTTGCTTTCGCAGCAATGACATTTGTGGCTTGTGGAGGCAACAAAAATGCGCAGAATGCCGAAGAGGCTCAGGAAGAAAAGAGTTTCGAACAGGAACAGATTGAGGCCAGCATCAAGATGCACCTCGACAGCATCGCCTCTGAGGTGAGCCGTCTGAAGCCCCTGCCCTTCCTTGTAGAGGGTCAGGACAAGCTGGTTCTCACCGACGAAGAGAAGCAGGTGAAGCCCGACTATCTGCTCGATGCTGCTGTGGCCGACGATGCTGCCACTCTCAGCGAGAAGTATCGTGTGCTGAGCGCTCTGAATATAGACAAGAAGGTGGCTACTCTTTACGGTCTGCCCACCGAGGATTACGACAAGGCTATCGCCAAACTGGCTGCCGATATCAACGATCCTTCATTCTCGGCTGTTGAGGATCCTGCTGCCATCTTCGAAACTCCCAAACCTCTCTACGAGGCTATGAACGAGAATGGCCGTATCAACTATTTCTGGCAGTTGGCTTCTGCTGCGCTGATCGAGCAGCTCTACGTGGTGAGCCAGAACACCGAGAAGTTCCTCTCTGTAGTTGACGATGAGGCTGCTTCCAACATCACTTTCCGTATTGTGGTGATTCTCGATGCAGTGAACCGCCTGTCTGAGTACGACGAGGAAATCAAACCTGTGGCAGAGTCACTGGCTACTCTCGAGGTGCTCAATGCCGTTACTGTTGACGAGCTGAAGGGTCAGCTGGAGAGCGCAGCCAAGGATATTGCCGCTGCACGTGCCAACCTGGTGAAATAAGAATCCCGTTTTTTATCGGAATACTTAACCAACGAACAGGAATGCAACGTCAAGTTGTGTTCCTGTTTTGTAGTCATTTTGAAAAGATAAACCCATTTAACCATTAAAAAGAATGACACCAACGAAACGATTATCATTGATTGCGTCAGTCCTCATCCTGCTGGGACTGACGGCATGTGAGAAGCCCATCCTTGACAGCGAGGATGCTGTAATGGATGCTGATGCCAACGTCATCCTGCGTTTCACACAGTACGAGCAAATCCCGTTTGACGACAGGGTGATCTCTCTCTCATACAGAAAAGAGACTGAGAGCGTCACCCGTTCTGCTACCGACATCACTGAACTGTGCTCGCGCCTGAACATTGCCATCTTTGATGCTGACGGCACAAAGGTAAAGACCGTGGCGCAAAAAGATGGTGATGCCTCGTTTGGCACTGTCGCCCTTTCTCTCGCTGCCGGCACTTACCAGCTGGTTGTCATCGCCCACAACGGTGAAGGCTCGGCCACGATTTCTTCAACGGAAAAGGTGACGTTCCCCAGCAACAAAGTGACCGACACATTCTATTATTATGGTGATCTGGTGGTGACGGATGCCAAGCAGAGTTATGACCTCACGCTGACCCGTGCCGTTGCCATGTTCCGCCTGGTGCTTACCGACGAGGAAATCCCGTCGTCCGTGGCGAAGTTCAAGTTCTACTACCTCGGCGGCTCTTCTACCTTCAATCCGAAAAACGGCTACGGTTGTGTGAACTCAAAACAGACGGAATTTCTCCCCGTGCCCAGCAGATCTTCCGAAGGAACAACCTTCGACATATATACCTTGCCGCACACCGAGGACGACGTGTTGACGAAACTCACTGTCACCGCCCTCGATGCCAACGACAACATCATCAAAGAGATGGACTTCGTGGACGTCCCCGTCACCCGCAATCAGATCACCCGCTATACCGGCAACTTCTTCAGTAGTGGCGGCACTGACCAGACTTCCGACGGCACCTTCCGTCTCACTGCCAATCCCGACTGGGACGGCGTGAACGGATTTACGTTCCGCGCATCCTAACTTTTTTCTCTTATTCTGCAAAAATTGCAAAGAGTTGTTGTATCTTTGCACCGGCTAAAACAAAAGAAACTAAGGTTTGTATGATAGAAACTATAAGACGACAGACGGTCAGATGGGCATTAGTGGCAATGTCGCTGCTGTGTGCCACTGCGCCGTTATCGGCAAGGAAAAAAGTGGCCGTGGTGCTCAGCGGCGGCGGTGCTAAGGGCGTGGCGCATGTGGGCGCTCTGAAAGTGATAGAGCGTGCTGGCATACCCATCGACATCGTAACGGGTACGTCGATGGGAAGCATAGTGGGCGGATTCTATGCCGTGGGCTATAACGCCAGTCAACTGGATTCTATAGTAAGACAGCAGGACTGGAACTCGATTATCTTTGACCGTGAGGACCTCCGCATGCAGTCGGTGCGCGAACGCGAGAAACAGAACACTTATATCATTTCTTCCGGACTTCAGATGGGCAAGGACCGTAAGCGCATAGTGGCCGGCGGAGGCATCATAACGGGCAATAACCTGCACAACCTGTTCGAAAAACTGCTGGTGGGCTATAGCGACTCGCTCGACTTCAACACCCTGCCTATCCCCTTTGCCTGTGTGGCCACGAATGTGGTGGATTTCAGCGAACACGACTTCCATAGCGGTTATCTGGCGCAGGCCATGCGCGCCTCAATGGCCATTCCTGCGGTGTTCGCTCCAGTGAGAATGGGCAATGAGGTGCTGGTGGACGGCGGTATGAAGAATAACTACCCGGCCGACTTGGCCAAGGCTATGGGCGCCGACATCATCATCGGCGTGACCGTGCCCGACGAACCGATGACGGCTGCTCAATTGAATACGCCCAGCGATATTATCAGATGTATCATTGATCAGAATACCAAGAATAAATATCAGGAGAACCTGGACATCACCGACTTGGTGATGAAGGTGGACACCAAGAACTACTCGGCAGCCAGTTTCAACCCCTCGGCCATCGATACCCTGCTGAGAAGGGGTGAGGAAGAAGCCATGAGACATTGGGACGAGCTGATGGCGCTGAAAAAACGTATAGGAACTATTGGTGAGCATGACCGTGGCATACGGCGAGAGCCGCGCCCATTGCAACAGCTGGACTCTATGCAGATTTCGAAAGTGGAATTTGTGGATATGGATGCGGCCGACGAGAAATACCTGCGCTCAAAGTTCACGCTGAAGGATGGAAAATGCATTGACACGAAAAAGGCTGAACTGATAGTGACCACCATGCGCATAGACCTGTTCTACAAGAAACCATCCTACCGCCTGATGGCCACCGAAAATGGCATGAAGGCGGTGTTCACGGCCGGACCGAAGAAGAGTACGCAGGTGAATCTGGGTGTACGTTTCGATACCGAGGAGATGGTGGCCCTGCAGGTGAATGCCAATGTGCCCATACGCAAACCACTGCTGCCCGATGTCGATCTGACCCTCCGACTGGGTGCACGTCAGATGGGACGCATCGATCTGCTGTTTTCTCCGGGAAAGGTGCTGAATCCCACACTGTCCTATATCTTCCACCGTGACGAGGTGAACATATATGAAAAGGGCGAGAAAAACAATAATATTGACTACATGCAGCATGCCGTGGAATTGTCGGTGCTCAGTTTTAATTTCCGCAACTTAAACTTCACAGGCGGTGTGCGCTGGGATTACTATCATTTCCCGCATGTGCTGGCCAATCAGGAAAATATGAACACCATCGGACTTCTGGAAGACAGTCACTACTACAGTTATTTCGCCCGGGTGTACTATAATTCCGAGAACAACGGATACTTCCCTACGCGCGGTTCGAAACTGAACGCACAGTATGCCTACTATACCGACAATATAACCAAGGTGGATATGAAGCAGACCGTCACAGAGGTGATGGCCATGTGGCGTAAGTCGTTCCTCTTTGGCAGTAGGTTTGCACTGCAGCCTATGTTCTACGGCCGACTGCTCTACGGCAAGAATCGTCCGGCCATGCTCAGCAACCTGATAGGAGGCGAGTGGTTCGGTCATCGCATTGCTCAGCAGTTGCCCTTTGCGGGAGTAGGCTACTTGGAATATGCCGACCCCTTCTTTGTGGCCATCCAGTTGCAGGCCCAGCAGCGTGTGGGTGCCAATGGCTATCTGCTGTTGCGTGGTGCTGCCGCCCAACAGGCAGAGAAGATGCGCCACCTGCTTGATAGTAGCACACTCATCGGTTCGTCACTGTCCTATTACTACAACACAGTGTTTGGCCCCGTAGGCGGTTCGGTGGGCTATTCCAACAAGACCAAGGAACCCTATTTCTACATCAACCTGGGCTATGTGTTCTAAGTAGGCTGGGGGAGGGCCTTTTACTTCTTTTATCTTTAAATTCTTGCGTGCTTCAATTTAAATGACTAACTTTGCACGCAGAAAATAATCTTATTGGGGGCGTACAGGTTCGATAGGGATACTCATCAATTAACTTGTGAAAACCGGGTAGTCTTCTCTTGCTAATGGCGGGCCATTAACCAAGCATCCTGATGCCGATGGATTACAAAGGTAGAGAGCGCCCACAACCTGTGATAAAGGAGTTTTCATCACATCACTTGTGCGTCCCCGTTTTTTCTATTATTCACCCAAAGAATATCTTGTAAACAATGTTTTCCGGTATTATTGAAGAGTTTGCCACCGTTGTGGCCATAAAGAAAGATAGGGAGAATATCGATTTTACACTCACCTGCTCGTTTGTTGACCAACTGAAAATAGACCAAAGCGTGGCCCACAATGGCGTGTGCCTCACGGTGGTGGCTATCGACGTGGAGAAAAAGTCCTATGTGGTGACGGCCATGAAGGAAACGCTCGACCGCTCAAACCTCGGACTTCTCGCAGTGGGCGACAAGGTGAATGTGGAGCGCTCAATGCTGATGAACGGCCGTTTGGACGGACATATTGTGCAGGGCCATGTTGACCAGACGGCACGCTGCATCAAGATTGACGATGCCGATGGTTCTACCTATTTCACTTTCCAATACGATTTTGACAAAGAGATGGCTCGTCACGGCTATTTCACCGTTGACAAGGGTTCAGTGACTGTCAACGGCGTGTCGCTGACGGTGTGCAATCCTACCCGAGATACATTCCAGGTGGCCATCATTCCCTATACCTTCGAACATACCAACTTCTGCGATATTCGCCTCGGTTCGGTAGTGAACATCGAGTTCGACATCATAGGCAAGTACATTGCCCGCATGCAACAACTCTGAACAGATGAAGATTCAGGAACTGGCATCGCTCTACGTGCAGTTGCCCCAAGTGGCAGCATTGGCTAAGATGTTGAAACAGAAAAGCCTGCAGACCCTTTATGTTGAGGGCCTGCAGGCTTCTTCTGCTCCTATGGCCATGATGGCCTTGGCAAAGAAGACTGGGCGCACCATGCTCTTCATCTTGAACGATGCTGAGGATGCAGGCTATTTCTATCACGACCTGACGCAGGTGATGGGGCAGGAGAAGGTACTGTTCTTCCCCTCCAGTTACCGCCGTGCCATCAAGTATGCTCAGAAAGATCCGGCCAGCGAGATACTCCGCACTGAGGTCCTGACGCGATTGACCGAACAAAGCGGACCATCATTGAGTGGTAATCATACCTCTCATCTCTCCCCTCTCCCCTCTCAGCTAGGGAATCCCTCTCGTTCGGAAGATAATTGTCAATTGTCAATTCTCAATTCTCAATTACAGTTAGAAGCCGCCTCTCGTTCGGAAGATAATTGTCAATTGTCAATTGTCAATTCTCAATTACAGTTAGAAGCCGCCTCTCATTCGGAAGATAATTGTCAATTCTCAATTCTCAATTCTCAATTACAGTTAGAAGCCGCCTCTCGTTCGGAAGATAATTGTCAATTGTCAATTGTCAATTCTCAATTACAGTTAGAAGCCACCTCTCGTTCGGAAGATAATTGTCAATTGTCAATTCTCAATTCTCAATTATGCATCGTGACTCATCCCGAGGCACTGGCCGAACTGGTGGTGACACGAAAGAGTCTTGATGCCCGTACGCTCACGCTCGAGCAGAACCAGACGGTGGAAGTGGATGGCGTCGTAAAACAGTTGCGCGAACTGGGGTTCCGTGAGGTTGACTATGTCTATGAACCCGGACAGTTTGCGCTCAGAGGCAGTATCCTCGACGTGTTTTCCTATAGTCATGAATATCCGTTCCGTATAGATTTCTTTGGCGACGATATCGATTCTATTCGCACGTTCGAGGTCGATGACCAGCTGTCGCGTGAGCGCTGTCAGCAGGTGACCATCGTGCCTGAACTATCTACCGTTGAGGAAAAAGAGTCGCTGCTGAGTTTCCTGCCCAAAGATACTGTGTTGGTATGCCGCAATTTCAGTTATGTGTGCCAGGTGGTGGATCGTACCTATCAGGAGGGCTTTTCCCATCAGGCACTCACCGAGCGCATGGCGGCTGCTACGGAGATGGAACAACAGGAAATAGAGCGCGAGATGAGGCGTGAACTACAACTGATGACGGCCTCTAAGTTTGCATCCGATGCCGCCCCCTTCTCTCGGATAGAGTTGGGACGCCCCTCAAGCGATACTCTTGAGGGTAGAAAGGGCACTGAAAGCTCTGTGGTCAGTTTCAATGTGTCGCCCCAGCCGCTGTTCCACAAGAATTTCGAACTTCTCACACAGACCTTCGAGAACTACCAACTTCGAGGCTATACCATCTATATACTTGCCGACAGCGCAAAGCAGCAGGACCGACTGAAGGAGATTCTCGCTGCGCTGCACTCGGAGAATGTGTTCACCCCTGTAGATAAGACTCTCCACGAGGGCTTTGTGGACGACGACCTGAAAGCGTGCTTCTTCACCGACCACCAGATATTCGACCGCTTCCATAAGTACAACCTGAAGAGCGATAAGGCCCGCAGTGGCAAGGTGGCCCTGACACTGAAGGAGATTCAGCAGTTTGAGATAGGCGACTATGTGGTGCATGTGGACCACGGAATAGGTAAGTTCAGCGGACTGGTTCGTATGCCGATCACCACCCCCACAGGCGGCACTGCCTATCAGGAGATGATCAAGATTCAGTACCAGCATGGCGACAGTATCTATGTGTCTATTCACTCACTCTATAAGGTGTCGAAATACAAGGCACAGGACACGGGACAACCGCCCCGCATGTCAACCTTGGGCACCGGACAGTGGGAACGACTGAAGGAACGTACCAAGAAACATATCAAGGATATAGCACGCGACCTGATTCGTCTCTACTCTAAACGGCGCACCCAACGGGGCTTCGCCTTCAGTCACGACAGCTATCTGCAGCATGAACTGGAGGCATCGTTCCTCTATGAAGATACGCCCGACCAGTTGAAGGCTACACAAGAGGTGAAGGCCGATATGGAAAAGGCGCGCCCCATGGACCGACTGGTGTGTGGCGATGTGGGATTCGGAAAAACAGAGGTGGCTGTGCGTGCTGCCTTCAAGGCTGCTGTTGATGGCAAACAGGTGGCCGTACTGGTGCCTACCACGGTGCTGGCCTATCAGCATTATCGTACTTTCCTCGGACGACTGAAAGACATGCCTGTGAGGGTTGACTACCTGACTCGGGCCCGTACTACGAAACATACCACTGCGCTGTTGAAAGATCTGGAAGAAGGTAAAATCGATATTCTGATCGGTACGCAGAAACTGATTGGCAAATCAGTGAAATTCAAAGATCTGGGACTTTTGATCATCGATGAGGAACAGAAGTTTGGCGTGTCGGCAAAAGAGAAACTACGCCAGATGAAGACCAACGTTGATACGCTCACTATGAGCGCTACGCCTATTCCCCGTACGCTACAGTTCTCGCTGTTGGGGGCACGTGACCTGAGCGTGATTCAGACACCACCGCCCAACCGCTATCCCATTCAGACCGAGATACATACCTTCTCGCCTGAAATCGTGGTCGATGCGGTGAACTTCGAGATGTCGCGCAACGGACAGGTATATATCGTGAACAATCGTATCAGCGACCTGCCTCATTTGGCCGAGATGATTCATAAGTACATTCCCGACTGTCGCATTGCCATTGGTCACGGACAGATGAAGCCCGAGGAACTGGAGGAGATAGTGCTGGGATTCTCTGATTATGACTATGATGTGCTGCTCTCTACTACCATTGTTGAGAATGGTATCGATATTCCCAATGCCAATACCATCATCATCAATGGCGCCCATAACTTCGGACTCTCTGACCTGCACCAGATGCGTGGCAGAGTAGGGCGTGGCAACAGGAAAGCATTCTGTTATCTGTTGGCTCCGCCATTGGCTGCACTGCCTCAGGATTCGCGCCGCCGACTGGAGGCTTTGGAGAACTTCAGCGGACTGGGTTCAGGCATTAATATCGCCATGCAGGACCTTGATATCCGTGGCGCCGGCAATCTCTTGGGTGCCGAGCAGAGCGGCTTCATCAGTGACCTGGGGTATGAAACCTATCAGAAAATTCTCAACGAGGCCATGGCAGAACTGCGAAATGAAGAACCCGAAATGTCCGACACCTCTCATCTCTCACCTCTCACCTCTCAGTTAGAAGCTCCCTCTCATCTCTCATCTCTAAATTCTCAGTTAGAAGCTCCCTCTCACCTCGCTTTCGTCTCCGACTGCACCCTTGAGTCTGATCTTGAGATGTACTTCCCCGATCAGTACGTGCCCAGTGATTCCGAGCGAATGTTGCTCTATCGTGAACTGGACAATGTGCGCGACGACAAAGAACTGGATGCCTATCGTGAGCGGTTGAAAGACCGCTTCGGCCCAGTACCTGCTGTGGCTGAGGAACTGTTGCAGGTGGTTCGCCTCCGTCGTTTGGGCATGGCACTTGGTTGTGAGAAAGTGTTGTTGAAGCAAGGCCGTATGTTCATGTTCTTTGTGAGCAGTCCCCGCAGTCCTTTCTATCAGAGTGAAGCCTTCGGTCGCATCCTTGAATTTGTAGGTCGCAATGTCCGTCGTTGTAACCTCCGTGAGCAACAAGGCAAACGCTCCATGGTCATCACCGACGTGCCCACCGTCGAAGAGGCCGTCCACGTCTTGGCTTCCATCTAATAGAAAACTCTCCTCCATTGTAACGCAACAGCCGTTCTGTTTCACCTCAGTTCTTAAAGTCTTAGCTGGCAGTTGCAATGCTATTGAAAACAATTATAGCTATAATTTTCGCGATTATAGCTATAATTTTTTGAATTTTAGCTATAATTTATTTCATCCGTTTAGCGATTGAAATTGTAAAGCTGTTCCGTTAGTTGGTAATTGTTGGTTTTTGAAGAGTCAACGGAATGAAAGCTAAAATAAATTTTGGCCATTATTTTCTGAATTTTGGCCAAAATTAAAAAAATAATGGCCAAAATTTAAAACAGCAGCTGAGTAGTAGCAAAGTTTTTGAAACCAGATTATTCGTTAAAAATTAAGTGTAATGCCCCAAAATCTTTGGTCGTCGTTTCACTCCTTAAAATCGAACGAAAAATCTAATAAGAAAATCTTTTCCAAAAATCGTTTCTTGTTTTCAATTACATAGATAGATTTGAGAAATAAATAATATTTTGGGTTACCTGCAGACCCCTGTGTACTATTAACCAAAACCTTCAAAACCCTTTTTGTCTGGTTGAGACTACGTCTCTGCTGTCAGGGATGTAGCTTTTTGCGTAGAAACGTATTTTTTGTACGGATTATTGTGTAATTTGTTGTTGTCTTTTTTACAGTTCCTGTGAAAGCTGGATGCACCTCAGCCATCTAAAAATGTCTCTCGTTTTTCTCTGTTTTTCTGAGCTGTACTGCTAAGCCGCAGGCTGTTCTGAGGTATCAGGCAAGGACTGGCAAGCTGGCTTGCGCAGTCCTTGAACGATATCTTAGAACGATTGCTCGCAGAGCAAAGCAGTACAGTTCAGGGTTTTGAAGGTTTTTGTATAATGCGAAGTAAGGCAAACAATGGAATTTGCTAGTGACCTGAAACCATGCCCATGATTATCGGATTTCTGTCATTCTGTCTGTTATTTATGTCATTTTGTCTTATCATTCAGCGCTGGCACCAATGTTGCATCAAGTAGTGTGAGCGCAGCCAATCAAGGATGCGCAAAACGAACATTAACAACAACTAAAATAAACATTAGGAGGACAAAATTATGACACCAATGATGAGACGTAACGCAGCTTGGCTGCCCAGTGTATTCAATGATTTCTTTGACACCGACTTCATGCCACGTGCTAATGCCACGGCTCCGGCTATCAATGTGAAGGAGAGCGATAAGGGATATACCGTAGAACTGGCTGCTCCAGGTATGACGAAGGACGACTTCAATGTGCATATCAACGATGAAGGCAACCTCATCATCAAAATGGAACAGAAAAACGAGAAAAAGGAGGAAGATAAGAGCGTGCGCTACCTGCGTCGTGAGTTCAGCTATACTAAGTATGAGCAGACGCTTATTCTGCCCGACGATGTGAAGAAAGATACTATTTCGGCCAAGGTGGAAAACGGCGTGCTGACCGTTGAATTGCCAAAGGTGGTCGAAGAGAAGGTAAAGGTAAGCCGTCAGATTGAAATCGGATAGTCATTCGTTTCCTTCCGTATAGCATCTAAGCACGCTAATAGCAGATTCTTTGTCTAAAATGACGAGGAATCTGCTTTTTTTTGTGAGTTAGTAGCTTTTTTATAATAAATAAACATCTATTATCAAAAATAAATTGTATCTTTGCACACGTTTAGGCTTTTTAAGCATGAACAAAAAACAGGAATATCTTCCGCCGTTCTGAAGGCCCTGTGCAAATAGGGTTTACAAGGGAAAACGCAATGGATAGATGGACCAATGGGAAAAAGGATGCATTAAGTTGCATCCAAACAAATCAAATAAACTCCTAACAGTCACAACTGTAGGGGAAAAATAATAGTGTGCATAAATGAATCGTTCTGACCTGATGATAAATATAGAGAAGCGTTGGCACATCCTTCGCCATCCAAACCCAACCATGATCGATGATATCTTCTCCAAGAAGAAGCAAGTATCGCTCACAGTCGAGGAGCGTGCGCATCCACTACCCGATTTCGAATATTTCATCCCATTTTGCGAGATACAGTTCCGGCCCTCTATGGCTCAGGCTGAGTCTATCACCGAACGTGATGGGAAGTATCAGCCAAAGTTTGACGGCAATGCGCTGCGCAGCGACCTGCACAGCTTTATATTCGTCTATGGCGACGAGTCAATGGTTGATGAACTGTTGAAACGTTCGTGGAATCGAGGACTGAAAGTGCCTATTCGGGCATTGCTCAATGAGCGGGGATGCCGCATACAGGTGTCTCAGCAGCAGATGAATACCTTCCGCAACGCCATCCGACAGATGGACTTTCAAGTGTGCGAGGGCGTTCCTGTGGGCGATGAAGTGCGCGAAGGCGACAAGGTCGTAGTTATCGGTGGCCCGATGGTAGGCTCTGAAGGTGTGATTACCGAGATCCGTGAGCGTCAGGGACATATCTCCCTCACTGTGGCTTTCGATATGTTTGGCAATCTGATGAAGATTGCTGTTCCGGGTATTGAGATAGTCGATGTGCGCTTGCGCAACAAGGAGGCTGAACGGATGTTGGTGGACCCGGTGCTGTCCAATTTCGAGAACGAACTGATTGAACTCCTCTGCCACCGTCACGGTGAGCATGGCACCATCGAACAGAATAAGGCCGATCAGAAGAAACTCTCTTTCCTGTATCGTTATGCCAATATCCAGTTTGAAGACCCTGTCGAGGCAGCGAAGTTCAGTGCCTTGATGCTTATCTGCTCTTATCTGATGAATGATAAAGAAGAGATTGCTCGCCGCACCAAAGGAGTCACTCAGATCCTCGAAACCCTTGAGAATGATAGCGAAGAATCCGCTGCGGTAGCCGCTCGGCCTTTGGACGCTTGCACGGCAAGAAATTCTTCACTCTTCACTCTTCACTCTTCACTTATCTGTTATCTCCAGATAGCCCTTTTCATTGCCACTCACGATTGCACCCTTCGCCAAAAGGCAAAGGCCTATTGCCAGAGTCATCCCGACTGTCCACTGTCTATTCGCCGTTTCTTGTCCATCGCAAAAAAGATAAAAGCGAAGAAACCTGTTGATACCACCAAGAATTTGTAATCAAAAGAATATAAGTAGTTAAACGAACACGAATCTCACAAATAACACGAATAATATAATAATGTAGGTGATTAGTTGATATTTTCAAGAAGCACTCCTGAAAACGAGTTTTCGAGATGCTTTATGAAGTATCCACCTTTGTTATATAGTAAAGCAGTTCTAGCAGAACTGACATCTACATTAAAGTATTCGTGAAATTCTTTGCAAGCAAAGCGGCAGAGCTGAGCACAAGCAATTCGTGTTCAAAAGAAAAGAATAAATCATGATCTACTATAAACAGGAGAGCTATGACATAGTAGGAGCAGCTTTTGAAGTTTACAACAAGCTAGGTCATGGATTTTTGGAAGCAGTATACCAAGAGTGTTTAGAGATTGAGTTTAAGAAAAGAGGTATACCCTATGAGCGCGAAAAAAATATAAAAATTTTTTACGATGGCATTGAGCTAACACAATCTTACAGAGCAGACTTTGTTTGCTATGATAAGATTATTGTTGAACTCAAGGCGGTGTCAGCGTTAGATGACGCACACCACGCTCAAGTGTATAACTATCTTCATGCCACAGGTTTTAGACTCGGCATCCTTCTGAACTTTGGCTGTTCGGATGGCTTGGAAAAAGACAGAATTGTTTTATAATTCGTGAGATTCGAGTAATTCGTGTTCAAAACAAAAGAATAATGTTAAGTAAACAAAGTAAAATATATGTAGCAGGCCACAACGGCCTTGTGGGTTCTGCTATTTGGAACAACCTGCTTCAGCGTGGTTACACCAATCTTGTTGGTCGTAGCCACAAGGAGTTGGACCTGACCGACCAGGTGGCCGTGAAGAAGTTCTTCGACGAGGAACAGCCTGATGCTGTGGTATTGGCAGCTGCCTTTGTGGGTGGCATCATGGCCAACTCGCTGTATCGCGCTGACTTCATTATGATGAACATGAAGATTCAGTGCAACGTAATTAGCGAGGCATACGCCCACGGCGTGAAGAAACTCCTCTTCTTGGGCAGTACCTGTATCTACCCCAAGAATGCACCACAACCCATGAAGGAGGATTGCCTGCTCACCTCGCCTTTGGAGTACACCAATGAGGAGTATGCCATTGCCAAGATTGCGGGCTTGAAGATGTGCGAGAGCTATAATCTCCAGTATGGTACGAACTATATCGCCGTAATGCCCACCAACCTGTATGGCCCGAACGACAACTTCCATCTGGAGAACAGTCATGTCATGCCAGCCATGATGCGCAAGGTGTATCTGGCCAAGCTGATTCATGATGGAGACTGGGACAAGATAGCCATTGACCTCAATAAGCGCCCCGTAGAAGGCGTCACTGGTGAAGGATTAACGAACACAAATCTCACTAATGACACGAATGAAATAAATTTGTGTGATTCGAGCAATTCGTGTTCGTCTAAAAAAGAATTCTCACGCTCGGCTTTGCCGCTTGGCTCGTCCAAGAATTCTCAAATTCTTGATAATAGAAAGAAGGTTCTTGATGTTCTCGCCAAGTACGGCATCTACGATAACCGAGTCGTTTTGTGGGGTACAGGCACACCTCTCCGCGAATTCCTGTGGTCTGAGGACATTGCTGACGCTTCAGTACATGTGCTTTTAAATGTGGACTTCAAGGATGTCATTGGCATAGAGAAATATTCAAGTGTGCACTTCGGTGCCAGCACCGATGGCGCCGTTGACCGTAACCACAGTGCCGGTCGTGGTGGTGCTATCCCTTCATTGGGTGAAATCCGTAACTGCCATATTAATGTCGGTACAGGCAAAGAACTCACCATTCGTCAGCTCTCTGAGCTCGTTGTCAAGGCTGTAGGCTTTGAAGGAACAGTTGAGTTTGATGCCAGCAAGCCCGATGGTACCATGCGTAAGCTCATTGACGTATCAAAGCTACACTCTCTTGGCTGGTCTCATAAGGTCGAAATCGAAGCTGGCGTACAGCAGCTCTTCAATTGGTATAAGTCAAGTTTGGATTGCTAAAATATGCGAAAAAACGAAAAGAGCAAAAATAATTAATAAGGTATATTCTAACTGATGATAGTTTATTTTTAATTGAAAGAATCTAAAGAGCTAGCTCTTAGAAGTTCTTCAAACAAAATATAACCTTTAATCGTGATTAAATGCAGACAGGCGGTCTGTCATCAGTAAGAATAAATTTTCGCGTATTCGCGATTTTAGATGTTTTCGCAATAAAATAGTAAAATGATTATTTATAGCGAGGAGTCGCACAAGATAGTTGGGGCTATATTCGAGGTGCACAAGCGCCTTGGTGTGGGGCTTCTCGAAAAGGTTTACCAACAGGCTCTTGAAATAGAACTAAAACACCGAAACATCCCTTTCGAACGCGAAAAGCGATTTGATGTATATTACAGAGAACAGAAGTTGGACGCACAATACATAGCAGATTTTGTATGCTATGACAAGATAATAGTGGAACTGAAGGCTGTGAGCGAACTTTCAGACGTTCACAAGGCTCAGGTTCGCAATTATCTAACAATCACAGGCTATAAGCTGGGATTGCTGGTCAACTTCAATGAACTGTATATGGAACCCGTAAGGGTACTGAACAGCAATGTGAAGGAATAAATTTTCGCGTATTTCGCGATTTTAGATGTTTTCGCAATAAACAAGAAAATAATTTAGTAATAAGAATATGGCAAAAGTAGCTTTGATAACAGGTGTGACCGGACAAGATGGTTCATACCTCAGTGAATTCTTACTTGAAAAGGGTTACGAAGTACATGGAACGATTCGTCGTTCCTCAGTTGATTTCCGTGAGCGCATCGCTCATCTAGAAGGTACCCCTCATTTCCACCTACACTATGCCGATCTGGGCGACTCAATGAGCGTACTCGGTGTTATTGGCAAAGTGCGCCCCGACGAGATATACAACCTGGCTGCACAGAGCCACGTTCAGGTCAGCTTCGACTCACCAGAGTTTACAGCCGACGTTGATGCCGTAGGTGTGCTCCGTATCCTTGAGGCAGTGCGCCAGTTGGGTATGACAGATACTTGCCGTATTTATCAGGCATCTACCTCAGAGTTGTATGGTAAAGTTGAGGAAGTTCCTCAGAACGAAAACACTCCTTTCCATCCGTATTCGCCATACGCTGTTGCTAAACAGTATGGCTTCTGGATTGTGAAGGAATATCGTGAGGCCTACAATATGTATGCTTGCTCAGGTATTCTTTTCAATCATGAGTCAGAGCGCCGAGGTGAGACCTTCGTAACTCGTAAGATAACACTTGCCGCCGCCCGTATCAGTCAGGGCCTTCAGGACTGCCTTTACCTTGGCAATATGGATTCCCTTCGTGACTGGGGTTATGCTAAAGATTACGTAGAGTGCATGTGGCTCATTCTTCAGCAGGAACAGCCCGAAGACTTTGTGATTGCCACTGGTGTTCAGCACTCTGTCCGAGAATTTACTGATTTGGCATTTAAACATGCCGGCATTGAACTCGAATTCAAAGGCGAAGGTCTTAACGAAGTAGGCGTAGTCAAGAGCATTAATGAAAAATTGTCAACTGTCCGCTCGGCTTCGCCGCTTGGCTCGTCCAAGAATTGTCAATTGTCAATTGGTGACATCGTTGTTCGCGTTTCCCCCGACTTCTATCGTCCCACGGATGTTGTCAACCTCTGGGGTGACCCCACCAAGGCCAAGGCCAAGTTAAGTTGGAACCCCTCAAAGACCTCTTTTGAGGAATTGGTTAAGATTATGGTCGAATCCGATATCGCCAAGGTAGCTGCCGAAGGCGCTGCCGCCAAAGTCCGCACCAACCTCGCCGAGTATCTTGAAAAAGGAATTGTGAAGTAACATCTTCCATCTTCAGCACGATATTGTCAAGGTAGCTGCTGAAGATGCCGCTGCAAAAGTACGCACCAACCTCGCTGGGTATCACTCAATAACGATATTAATATATGGAGAAAACGCTTATAGATAAAGCTCATGAAGCAATCCTTAGCAGCAAAGACGGTTTTACCGCTTTCAGCTTTGGAGGATATCATATCCGTTTCAAGGCTCCATATAGCCTTGAGCGATATATTAGTGTCGTTACTTGGGATGACGGTTATTTGGTAGTCTTAGCAAAATATAGCCATAATACTGAGCCCGAGGAAGAATATATAGACCTTAAGCCTATTCTCAAAGGGCTATATATCGATTCTGCATCTTTTTTGAAACCAATAAAAAATGTACGTGTAGCTTATGCCTGATGTTAAGAATAAAATAGCATATATCATTGCTGTGGTGAATGAATTCTCCACTCGGTTTTCATTAAGCCCACAACAAGCATACCGTTATTTGGATCGCTTCAAGGGGATAGACTTTGTCGATGAATTTTATGGCGTGGAGCATACCCAATCTTTTGAGGATGTGGTAGATGATTTGGCTATATATTGCCATAAGAATGGAGGCGCATTGATATGATTACCTTATATCATGGTTCTAACATAGAAATCGAGGAAATAGACTTTAGTAAGTCGAAACCAGGCAAGGATTTCGGAGTAGGATTCTATCTGTCGCCAGACGAGGAACAGGCGATTAAGATGGCCGAGAAGAAAGCTCGATTGTTGGGAGGCAATCCTATCGTAACTCGCTATGAATTCGATGAGGTTGCTGCAGAAGCTGATGGTGTGGCTTACCTTCAATATGAGAAATACTCATTGGAGTGGGGACTGTTCGTTCATAAGAATCGTAATAACAAGACTTGCACATCACTGCATTCCTATGACATTGTTTATGGTCCTATAGCAGATGATGACATTGGTTTCCAAATGCGTCGTATTGATGCAAAACTTATTGATTGGGAGCAATTCGTGAAGGAAATAGAACATAAAGGTGGAGAGACGTATCAGTATTTCTTTGGTACGGAGCGCTCGCTAAAATATTTAAGAAAATTATGAGCCAGGCTGAAGTGACTTTTATGATAGAGGAACTGGTGAAAGAGTTGGCTCTCCGTTTGATGGAAGAACGTGGACTGACAATGAAACAGGCCCTCGATACCATATACAACTCTGAGACATATACCAAGCTGTCAGACGAGCGCGTTGGATTGTACTCGCAGAGCACACCTTATGTATATAGTATCTTAGAAACAGAGATACTGACAGGCAAAATTGGGTGAATAATAATCTAGATACTCTCAACTCTTGGACACTAGTGATATTGTAATATATTATTTCCCAAGTATGAGTTACATGATTTCCTAAGGCCAAGGTCTCTGGTGCCCAGAGCGTCACCTGCTGGGGCGACGGCTCCCCGCTCAGAGAGTTCCTCTATGTCGATGACCTCGCCAACCTCTGTGTCTTCCTGATGAACAACTACTCGGGTAACGAAACGGTCAACGTCTGCACCGGTAAGGAACTCACCATTAAGGCCCTCACCGAACTGGTGGCCAAGGTGGTAGGCTTTGAAGGCGAGATCCTGTGGGACACCACCCGTCCCAACGGCACTCCCCGCAAGCTCCTGGATGTGAGCAAAGCCACTAAGTTGGGCTGGACCTACAAGACCGAACTCGAAGACGGCATCCGAATGGCGTATGACGACTTCTTGAATAATCCTATGCGTGCTGAGCGATAAGAATTGTGGTGACACAGCCCGTTCTCCTGTCGCCCCCGTTTAGATATTTTCATCATGTATATATATTTTTTTTGATGGCTATTATTATAAACATTTCTCAACCAAAAGAGTTTCTGGAGGTTTTTAAAAAAGAAATCGACGAAGGAGTCATAGCAAGTTGGAGTTATGATGAAGATGGTGATTTCACGTTAACAAATGCAGAACTTGTAAATAAAGCATGGTTACACCCATATATAAAGGAGAATGGGAGTCTTATTTTGGGAATTTTGGGACGAAAAAATGCATTGTTAACAATAGCAGAATATTCGTCTTATCACTCTGCTATGGTAGAGACGATAATTCTCTATTTTAATAAGATAATTGAAAAAATTTCAATTGTTCAACCAATGGTAAGTGACTATGATACTCATTCTATAGATTTGCTAAAAAATGAATACTGATAATTTAAATTCCCGAGCAGAAAAGAAAGCGCAGGAAGCTCTTTCTTTACCTTTTTTTCAAGGCTTTAATCTTTTATATGCCAAAAACACCTTAGCTGATATGTTGAATCATATCGGTAGAAATGGACTTTTCAGTGAATACACAAAACATGATATCTCTCATGTTGATGGTATGCTTAAGTTGTTGAATTTTATTATTGTTCAAGAGGCTAATGATATTATGACCCCGTCCGATTGGATGATGATAGTTTTAGGAGTCTATTTCCATGATTTAGGAATGATAATTACTGATGATGAATACGAACATCGAATGAATGATGATGATTTCGTAAAGTATTTGAATGGACTAGAGATTTCCCAGCTAATGTGAACTTCCGCATAACGGCCTGACAGTCATAGCAATACGAAAATACCGTTTCCAGAGTTATCAGACATTCATCAGACATCCGGGAAATTAAGCCTTTCCTGCTCATTTCTATACAAAGGTAGTACTTTTTACCCGAATGGGCAATAGCTTTAAGAAAGTTTTATACGAGAGTGTAAACAAGTGTTAAGAAAGAGACGGTTTTTGAAGGGGACTTTGAGAATGGTGGTTCACTGTTCGGAGCGAAAATCGGAAGAATCGGGGCGGAAGGTGTCAAGATAAAATTTGAGGCGAGGCGAAAGAGGTAGGAATTTGGCCGAAAACGAAAATAAACATTTGAAAACACTGTTTAACCAAAATGGCAACATATTGACAGGAGCACGGCTCTTGACAAAAGACTCAAACCAAATATCTGATTGCACAGGTGGTCGCAATAGTGATGCAGTTCGATACTGCCAGTCAGAACCAAATATATCAAGTCAAGTCGATGAGAAGACTGTTTTCGAATAAACCAGGAGCGACGTTCAACGAGAATCTGCCCACCACAACCATCAATGTCCGCAAGGATTGTATTGAGTTGATCAGCAAGGTTGATAGTGGTGTGTACGCTATCACAAACCTGAAATCTGCTGGCAATGGCCAGATGCAGATTATTGCTAATTGGGGACGCTTCTTCGACCTGATCCAGAATCCTGAGGTGCAAATACCTCGCTGTAAAATCTCATGTCCTACGTTATATAGACTATTGACAAATTCCATTGAGAATATCATACTTGCCAAGAAAAATGGCGATAGCGATTACTCAGTCTGTCGGTTGGTACCAATGACTGGGGTCATACCTCTGCTTTCCATAACTAAGGAGGTTCTTGACATCAACAAGGATTTTGTTAATATGATGATAGATATTTGCAACGAATTGTCTCACAATCCTCCCTTCCCAGCATGGAAAGACGGATTGAATGAGTTGTGGAACTGATGAAATATACGAACGTATACAAATTATGCCACTCATAACACCCCCAATCAAGAATATCAAGGAAGTGACGGAGCCGTTGAAGGAGGAGATCCTGAAGGGTAATGTTCATACGATAGAGGAGATGAGGGCATGGCTGAAGTCTTTTGGATATAGTGATGCTATCAATGATGCAGCAATCAATTTTATCCTGCGCGAGTTCGTGATGAGCAAAGTCTCTTGTGATGAAATGAGCAATATGGATATGATAGTAGAACTTCTTCGTCCGCAACTGGAAGTCACGAAGGAGGATATAGAACCAGTCATTATCATGGGATTGTACCATCATCGTAATCTTATAGGTTCACCAAGTGCATTTATAAAAGCAAATAACGATATACTGCCGTGAGGCAGTGGGCGGGCACTGATTAGTATGTTCCTACAAGTACTGTTCATCCTGCCCCATTTTCATGATAGAATACTAATGACAGGAGCTGTGCTCTTAGCACAAATATGAATTAGAACGATAAATTTGTTGATAAGAAAATAATATTAAATGGTATGAATATAGCAGTAGCAGGAACCGGTTATGTCGGTATGAGTATCGCCACTTTGTTGGCACAACACAACCATGTTACAGCAGTAGATGTAATCCCTGAGAAGGTGGAGAAGATTAACAAGAAGATTTCTCCTATTCAGGATGATTACATCGAGAAATATTTGGCTGAAAAGGAATTGGAACTGTCAGCAACATTGGACGGAGCAGCAGCCTATAAAGATGCTGACTATGTCGTGATTGCTGCCCCTACGAACTACGACCCACAGAAAAACTTCTTCGATACACATCATATCGAGGATGTCATCGACTTGGTACTGAGCGTGAATCCTGATGCAGTAATGGTGATTAAATCTACCATCCCTGTAGGTTATTGCCGTTCACTGTATGTTAAGTACGCCTTGAAGTTCTTGACAGACCCAGAACTCAAAGGCAAGAAGTTCAACCTGCTCTTCTCGCCAGAGTTCCTGCGCGAGTCAAAGGCTCTCTATGATAATCTCTACCCCTCGCGCATCATTGTAGGCTATCCAAAGATACTGCCTGCTGACCGCAACAAGAAGTGGGATGAGGAGAATGCTGCTATTACTGCTATTGGCAACCCTGAGGCAGAAAGCAAGGCCAAGACTTTTGCTGCTCTGTTGCAAGAGGGAGCAATAAAGGAAGATATTGACACCCTCTTTATGGGAATGACAGAGGCTGAAGCCGTGAAGTTGTTTGCGAATACATATTTGGCACTCCGTGTCAGCTACTTCAACGAGCTCGACACCTATGCCGAGGTCAAAGGCCTCGATTCTCAGGCCATCATTTCTGGTGTCGGTCTTGACCCACGTATTGGTACTCATTACAATAATCCAAGCTTCGGCTATGGCGGATACTGTCTGCCTAAGGACACCAAGCAGTTGTTGGCCAACTATGCGGACGTACCTCAGAACATGATGACAGCCATTGTTGAGAGTAATCGCACCCGTAAGGACTTTATTGCTGATGAAGTGTTACGTAAAGCAGGTTATTACGGTGACAACAGCCAGTGGGATGCTCATCGAGAGCAGAAGTGTGTCATCGGTGTCTACCGCCTTACGATGAAGAGCAACTCTGATAATTTCCGCCAGAGCGCCATCCAAGGCATTATGAAGCGCATCAAGGCCAAAGGTGCCGAGGTCATCATCTATGAGCCCACTATCCCTGATGGCGAGTCTTTCTTCGGCTCACAGGTCATCAACGATCTCGATAAGTTCAAGGCCCAAAGCAAGGCCATCATTGCCAACCGCTATGATGCTTGCTTGAATGATGTGATTGATAAGGTTTATACTCGCGATATTTTTAAGCGCGACTAATTACAAAGTATTCAATATAGAATGTCGCGAGACACTATATAAAAAATCGTTATGTATGGGGCAGGCTCTCATCAGGGTCTCTCATAAATAATTAAGGTTCAATAATCCTGATGATCTTGCCCCTTTCCTAATATTTAAAATACAAATATCAATATAATGAAGATAAATAAAGCGCTTATGAAATATTGTGTATTTATCGTGCCAATATTTTGCATTTGTTCATGTGCTCATTATAAGGATGTGCCGTATTTCCAGAATTCTGCGGAGTTTGATGGGAGTAAGGGCGCAATGCAGTATGACCTGAAAATTAAACCTAAAGATATATTAACTATATACGTATTTTCTGGAAATGATGTGAAGGCTGTAGCCCCCTTCAATATGTTAGATTCTAGAGTGGCTGATTTTTCTCAAGGAATCCCTAGGGTGAGCTCAAGCAGAATAGGTCAAATCCATCATTACTTGGTAGATAATAATGGTAATATAGATTTTCCAATACTAGGGAAGGTTAATGTTGGTTATATGACAATAGACTCTATTAATAGTCATATAAGGAGTCTTATTATGCCATATTTGCAGCCTGATGCTGATTGTGTTGTGAATACATATATTGATAACTATGAAATCACAGTGATGGGGGAGGTTAACAACCCTAATACATTCACTATTTCACGCCCAGAGATTAATGTACTTGAAGCATTGGCAATGGCAGGAGATATGACGATTTATGGTAAACGAAATAATGTGAAGATATTGCGAGAATTAGCAGATGGAACGTATGAAGTACATGAACTTGATATGCGTGATGCTAATATTCTTAATTCGCCATATTACTATCTTCAGCAAAGAGATGTGGTTTATGTTGAACCTAATGAAGCTATGGCACAAAATTCTAAGATAGGCCAAACGCGTCAATTGTGGCTTCGTGGTGCAAGTATAACTATTTCGTTAGGCTCTTTATTATATAGAGTATTGCAATAATTTTTAATACTTACGATATGAAAGGAATCGTTCTTGCCGGGGGCTCCGGCACAAGACTTTACCCAATCACAAAGGGTGTGAGCAAACAATTGCTTCCGATTTATGATAAACCGATGGTTTATTATCCTATCAGTGCACTGATGCTGGCAGGCATCAGAGATATTCTGATTATCTCTACTCCTTACGATTTGCCTGGCTTCAAGCGCCTCTTGGGTGATGGTTCTGATTATGGGGTACATTTTGAATATGCAGAGCAACCCAGCCCTGATGGTCTTGCACAGGCTTTTATTATCGGTGAGAAGTTCATTGGAGATGATAGTGCCTGCCTTGTGTTGGGCGATAACATCTTCTATGGTGCAGGCTTCACCAAGTTGTTGCGTAATGCTGTAAACGATGCAGACCAAAACGGTAAGGCAACGGTCTTTGGTTACTGGGTGTCAGATCCAGAACGTTATGGCGTTGCTGAATTTGATAAAGAGGGTAACTGCTTGAGCATTGAAGAAAAACCCAAGGAACCCAAATCCAACTATGCTGTGGTTGGACTCTACTTCTATCCAAATAAGGTCGTAGATGTTGCCAAACATATTAAACCATCTGCAAGAGGTGAACTGGAGATAACTACTGTGAATCAGGAATTTTTGAAAGATGGTGAACTGAAAGTCCAAGTCTTTGGAAGAGGATTTGCATGGCTTGATACGGGTACGCATGACTCTTTAGCAGAGGCTTCAACCTTTGTTGAGGTCATTGAAAAGCGTCAAGGTTTGAAGGTGGCTTGCCTGGAAGGTATCGCCTATCGTAATGGCTGGATTTCTGAAGAAAAGATGCGTGAGTTGGCAAAACCCATGCTCAAGAACCAGTATGGACAATACTTGCTGAAGGTGATTGATGAAATGAAAGAAGATGTCAACAGCGGTACGCTGGAACATGTATAATAAAACAGAATAAATAACATGGAGATTATAAAAACTGCTATAGATGGCGTTTTAATTATTGAACCAAAAGTATTTGGAGATAAAAGAGGTTACTTCTTTGAAAGTTTTTCTCAGCGAGAATTTGACGAGAAGGTAGCTCCTATACTAGGTCATACAATTAACTTTGTTCAGGATAATGAGAGCATGTCAAGCTATGGCGTGATGCGTGGACTACATTTCCAGCGCCCACCATACACCCAAAGTAAATTGGTTCGTTGCGTGAAAGGTGCTGTGTTGGATGTAGCAGTTGATATCCGCAAGGGTAGTCCTACTTATGGCCAGCATGTAGCCGTAGAACTGACCGAAGATAACCACCGCCAGTTCTTTGTACCTCGAGGCTTTGCTCACGGCTTCGCTGTATTAAGCGAAACGGCAGTGTTCCAGTATAAGTGCGATGAGTTCTACCATCCAGAAGCAGATGGTGGTATCAGTATCATTGATGATTCCCTTGGAATTGATTGGAAGATACCAACAGACCTGGCAAATTTAAGTGATAAGGACACTAAACACGCATTATTAAAAGACTTTGATAGCCCATTTGATATTAACGTAAGTCTCTATTAATATATGACAATACTTGTAACAGGTGCCAATGGACAGCTTGGCAATGAGATGCGAATTATCTCAAAAGCTTCTTCAGATAAGTATATTTTCACGGACGTAAACCAAGTAGAGGGCTTGGAAACAACATATTTGGATATAACCGATATAGAAGCTATTCGCAAGATAGTTGCAGAATATGACGTCGATGCAATTGTCAATTGTGCTGCGTGGACAAATGTGGATGGAGCTGAAGATCCAGAGAAGTACGCTCTGGTAGAGAAATTGAACGCTACAGCACCCGAGAACCTTGCAAAGGCAATGACGGAGGTTGATGGCTGGCTTGTTCAGATATCTACGGATTATGTCTTTGGTAAAGAGCCTTATAATACTCCCTGCAAAGAAGATCAACAAGGTACGCCTACTGGCGTATATGGTGCAACTAAGCTTTTAGGTGAACAAAAAATCATTGCTACAGGTTGTAAATATATGATTCTGCGTACAGCATGGCTTTATAGTGAATTCGGCAAGAATTTTGTGAAGACTATGCTGAATCTTACTTCAACAAAATCTCAGCTTAAAGTGGTCTTTGACCAAACGGGGACTCCTACCTATGCTTGGGACCTTGCAACGGCCATCGTTGCCGCATTAAGGAATCCCGTGGAGGGTGTTTATCACTATAGTAACGAGGGGGTATGCTCCTGGTATGATTTTACTAAGATGATTGCTGAGTATGCCGGTAACAAAGGTTGTGACATTCAGCCATGCCATAGTGATGAATTCCCCAGCCCTGTAAAGCGTCCTGCTTATTCTGTGTTGGATAAGACAAAAGTTAAAGAAACATTTGGAATTGATGTGCCTTATTGGACGGACTCTTTAAAAAAATGTATAAATAATCTAAGCAAAAAGTAAGATAATGAAACGCAATATCGTCATTACTGGTGGCGCAGGCTTTATTGGAAGTCATGTAGTGCGCCTGTTTGTGAACAAGTATCCCGAGTATCACATCATTAACCTGGACAAGCTGACCTATGCAGGAAACCTGGCTAACCTGAAGGACATCGAGAACAAACCAAACTATGAGTTTGTAAAGATGGACATCTGCGATTTCGACGCTTTCTACAAGCTGATGCAGGACAAGAAGGTGGATGGTATCATCCATCTGGCTGCTGAGAGCCACGTAGACCGTTCGATCAAGGATCCATTCACATTCGCAAAGACCAACGTGATGGGAACCTTGAGCCTGTTGCAGGCTGCAAAGCTGTATTGGGAGAGTCTTCCCGAGAAATACGAGGGCAAGCGATTCTATCATATCAGTACCGATGAGGTGTATGGCGCACTCGAACTGACACACCCAGAGGGTATCGAGCCTCCATTCACAACTACCGCTTCAAGCTCAGAGCATCATCTGGCTTATGGCGATAAGTTCTTCCTGGAGACAACAAAGTATAATCCTCACTCACCATATTCTGCTTCAAAGGCATCGAGCGACCACTTTGTTCGCGCATTTCACGATACATATGGCATGCCAGTAGTAGTAACAAACTGCTCAAACAACTATGGTCCTTATCAGTTCCCCGAGAAGCTGATCCCATTGTTCATCAACAATATCCGCCATCGCAAGCCTCTGCCTGTATATGGTAAGGGTGAGAACGTACGCGACTGGCTGTATGTAGAGGATCACGCTCGTGCCATCGACGTGATTTTCCATGAGGGTAAGATTGCTGATACTTATAATATCGGTGGATTCAACGAGTGGAAGAACATCGACATCATCAAGGTGGTTATCAAGACTGTTGACCGTCTGTTGGGTCGTAAGGAAGGCGAGGATATGGACCTGATAACATTCGTGACAGACCGTGCTGGACATGACCTTCGCTATGCTATTGACAGCTCAAAGTTGCAGCGTGAATTGGGCTGGGAGCCATCTCTCCAGTTTGAGGAGGGTATCGAGAAGACCGTGCGCTGGTATCTGGACAATCAGGAGTGGCTGGACAATGTGACCAGTGGCGACTATCAGAAATATTACGATAACATGTACAAGAATAGATAGAGGATTGTTGTATTATATAATTGACAGAAATAGAAAATAATCTTGATATAGACTCTATGATAGATATTGTTAATAAAGATAATTGTTGCGGATGTAATGCCTGTGGAGATATCTGCCCACATAAAGCTATATCTTTTAAAATCGATCAAGAAGGGTTTTGGTATCCTGAAGTAGATAAGTCCTTATGTGTTGAGTGTGGACTTTGTGAGAAAGTATGCCCCATTATTAATATTGACTCATTGAAAAAGAACGATTATGACTATCCGAGTCATGTATTCGCAGCTTATAATAGTGATATGAAAATCAGATGGGATAGTACATCTGGGGGGGCTTTTTCTGCACTAGCTGATACAATGTATGAAAAAGGGGGATATGTTAGTGGCGCATTATTTAATGATGATTTTTCAGTTCGCAATTATATAAGTAACAATCCTGACGATCTTGAAAAATTAAGAAGTTCAAAATACGTTCAAAGTAATGCAGCAGGTCTTTATGCTGAAATTAAGAAAATTTTGCGTAATGGAAATAGAGTCTTAGCATGTGGAACTCCTTGTCAAATGGCTGGGCTTAGAGCATTTTTAGGGAAAGAGTATGAGAACCTAATCATTGTTGATTTTATCTGTCGAGGTGTTAATTCACCTAAAGTATATAGGGCATATCTTGACTCCCTTGAACGAAAGTATAATAGTAAAGTAGTATATGTAAAAGCTAAAAATAAAGAATTGGGATGGCGTAATCTAACGCGCAAGGTGACATTTGCTAATGGTGAGTCTTACTATGGCGTTTATATGGATGATGATTTCCGAAGAGGTTATCACACCAATGTTTTTTGTCGACCTTCGTGTTATTCATGTAAATTCAAGCAATTTCCCCGTATAGCCGATATTACAATAGCCGATTATTGGGGAATTGAGAAAGTAGATAAAAACATGGATAATAATGTGGGTACCTCAATGATACTTCTCAACTCAAAAAAAGGTGAGAGTTATTTTAATGAGGCATCTTCCAAAATGATAGTTAGGGAAACTCTTTTAGACTCGATTTTTTGGGGGAACCCTGCATTGATAAAACCAATACCCAAAGAAACCATAGATCGTAAATCCTTTTTTGAGGATTTGGATAATGAACCATTTGAAAATATTGCCGATAAATATTTCCCCCAACCGTCGCCAACGGCGCCAAGTTATAATGGATTAAAAGGAATTGCTGCCAGAATTCTACGCACAATACGCCCATATTGGAGATTTGCAAAGGAAATAAGATCACTCTATGGATGGAATATCAGTCTTTATAAGAAGTTCTTCTTTATAAATTTTAGAAAAAATACTCAATCAGATTGGCGCAAGCGTCATCTGATATATCCAACCAAGAGTTCATCTTTTGATATTGACCCTACAGCTTCAATCACTATATGTAATAAATTAACTTATGGATATGAAATGATAAAGGGAATGCATATTCCTTCTGGGCTGAGGATGGAGGCAAACACAAAATTAGTGATAAAAGATGGTCCTTTGACTAGATATCAATCTCATTGGTACAACCTTCGCTATGGTGCATATATTGAAATAGTTAACGGTGGAACGTTGACTATCGGGGATGGTGCAGCGAATGTTGGTTTAACTATTATGTGTGCAGGAAAGATGACTATAGGTAATGGTGTGCGAATAGGTAGAAATGTCTCTATCAGAGACTGGAACGGCATTCATGTAATTCTTGATTCTGGATACAAAAATCAAGCGGATGTTACGATAGAAAATCATGTTTGGCTCTGTACGGGATGTACTATTTTGAATGGCGTTACTATAGGAGAGGGAAGTGTTGTTGCAGCAAATGCAACAGTTACAAAAGATGTACCTCCGCATAGCCTTGTAGCAGGGACACCAGCAAAAGTAGTAAAAGAGAACATAGAGTGGTACTAATACATTTTTAAATATGATAATACCTAAAATTGAATTAGTGGGGGGGGTAAAAATACCTTGCCTTGGATATGGACCTGGTGGCTTTCGTTTTCCGTCTACCAATAATAGATTTCCATGTATAAATGGCCTTTGTGATTATTTTGGTAGAAAGACTTATACTAAGCATTATATTGATGGTGTTAGTCATGCAATATCTTTAGGTTATACTCTTATTGACAGCTCTGATACATATAATAATTTTCCTCAAATAAAAAAGGCATGGGAAAAAGCTGGTGTTAGTAGAGAGGATCTTTTTATAACGTCTAGAGTTGATAATCGAGCACAGGTAAAAGGAAATATTCGTGATAACTTCTTTAGTACGTTAAAGAAACTCGATACAGATTATCTTGATTTGTATCAATTCCATTGGCCTGTAAAAGATTATTATGTAAATACTTGGAAGGAGCTGATAAAATTAAAGGAAGAAGGCTATATCCGAGTGATTGGAGTTGCGAATTGTCATCAGCACCATATAGAATGTTTATTTGATGCAACTGGAGTAATGCCGGAGATTGATCAATTTGAAGTACACCCACTATTTTCGCAAAAATCTTTGGTGTCTTTTTGTAAGGCAAATGATATACAGGTACAAGCTTATACACCTATTGCCAGATTTGATGATCGATTAATAAGACTTCCAAAACTAAATGAGATTGCTGCGAACCATAAAAAGAATAAGGTTCAAGTGATATTAAGATGGCATATCCAGAATGGATTGATTCCGATAATAAAATCCTTTAATAAAAATAATCAGCGAGAAAACTTGAATATTTTTGATTTCGAGTTAAGTATGGATGAAATGAAGCAAATTGACGGTTTTAATATAAATAGTCGTTTGAGATATGATCCTGACAACTGTGATTTTTCAATCCTGTAAATATTGAGATTTAATGAATTTGAGTGAATCAGATTTAAAAATTAAGAAACGTCCCAATTTTTTAGATTATTCAAAAGTCATAGGGATTTTACTTGTTGTTTTTGGACACTATGTATATTATATGGGAATTCCCTTTGAAAATAATGTATTGTGGAATAGTGAGCATATTATTACTCTATTTCATATGCCTTTATTCTATGTGGTTTCAGGAATTCTATATAAATACTCGAACTTCAAGGAAACATTAAATAAAGTCAGTCGTCAGCTTGTCCTTCCCTATATTTTTATCTGCCTAATATGTTTGGTTATAGGCGTTTTCTTGAGTTTTTGTTACGGCCATGAAGAAAGAATTACGTTCTCTTTTTTTAGAAGTTATCTACTCGGTATAATGAGTGGCGGGGATTTTCGTAATACATCGATTGCTTTTTCTGGTGCAATGTGGTTTTGCTATTCGTTGGCAATAATAAAGATTCTAATGTCTTATTTATATATGCACCATAAATTCGCCAAGTTTTGCTTGTTTTTATCGTTTTTATTTTTATTAATGGACAATTTATTACCGTTTAGGTTTGATTCGACGATGGTTGGATTTCTATTTTTTTATATTGGTTTTTATTTTAAGAATTTTTTCTTGAGAATTGAAGAGTATAAACATAGTAATAAAATTATCCTTTGCATTCTGGGGGGGGTAAGTTTCCTTGTCCTTCTTTTTTGCACTAATATAAATATAGACTTTAATAGCTCTCGCGGTTTGTCAATTAATACAATGTATTTTGGCCACTATCCATTATTATTTATTATGAGCGGGATATCAGGAACAATATTTGTAATGATATTATCTTCCTTGTTCGTTAATTATAAGAGTAAAGTAATTCTGGGAATATCAAATGGAACTATAATAGTTCTGGGATTTCATAAAATATTTTATATAATCTTGAAAGAATATATAGAAACAAATAGTGTATGGGTAGCTTTATTTATTTCCTCTTTTATTTTATCATGCTGTTATGTGGTAGCGAAAATATGTGATAGGTATTTTCCTTTGTTAACAGGTTATAGAAGATAATGGATAATTTAAAATATAAAACGAAAATAGGAATGTATTGGACATTCCTAAATCAAGCTGCAGTTCATATTATGAATTTCGCAGTAGGTGTGGTGATGGCTCGATTACTTTCACCAACAGACTATGGTATCACAGCATTGCCCGCGGTATTTATGTCCATTGCTGGCGTTTTTATTGATAGTGGTTTTGCTCAGGCGTTAGTGAGAAAGCAGGAGGTAACGGAGAAAGATTTGTCAACGTCGTTTTATTACAGCTTAGGAGTTGGTGCGGTCATGTATCTAATAATGTTTTTAGCTGCTCCTTGGATTGCCGTTTTTTATGATACTCCGGTATTGACATCGCTTATTCGCATAACAGCTCTTGCTTTTTTGTGGGGCCCTTTACGAACACCTCAAGTAATTATACTTCAGAGAAAACTTGATTTCAAAACCCCAGCGCGAATAGCAATAGTGAATCATATATTTGGTGCAATTGTAGGTATTTCTTCTGCATATTCTGGTTTGGGCCTTTGGTCTCTTATTATAGCAAATCTTACGTCTAGTCTCATGGGGCTTGTACAGACGTGGTTTGCTGTAAAGTGGATTCCAAGAGAGAAGTTTTGTAAGAATTCCTTTAGTTATCTCTGGAATTATGGTAATAAACTTATGGGGGCAAACGTTTTGGAGATTTTATATATTAATGTTGCGCCTATTTTTATAGGTAAATTCTATACGCCAGAAACTTTGGGCGTATTTAATAGGGCTGAAGGTTATGCAAAATTGCCTTCTGCGCAGATAACAGGAATTATACAGGGAGTAACTTTCCCTGTACTAAGTAGATTACAGTCAGATCCGCAGCATCTTGCACAAACTTATCGTAGAATGATGAAGATGACTTGTTTTATATCTTTTCCTGTTTTTTTTCTTCTTTGTGCTTTGGCACGCCCTTTAATTATTTCGCTTATAACTGAGAAGTGGGAAGCGTGCATATATTTGTTGCAAATTATTTGTTTTGCAATTATGTGGTGGCCTTTACAGTCATTAAATAGAAGCGCACTGCAGGTACAAGGGCGTACTGACCTTTATTTGAAAATGGAAGTTGCTAAGAGAACAACAAACTTTATGTTGATGTGTTTCGCTCTGAATTTCGGTATAGTAGCCTTCTGTTATTATCAGATATTAGGTACGTTTGTTGGAATGCTTTTTAATACATATTATACAAATAAATTGTTGGGCGTTGGTTTTTGGCGTCAGACCAAAGATGTCGCAGCCTCATACATTTTGTCTGCTGTCATGTTTTTTGTTGTCTTAGCACTTATAAGAATGATTGATAATATGATTTTGCAGCTTGTCATCGGTGGAATAGTTGGTTTCTCATTTTACATTATTGTAGCATATATATTAAAATTCAAGGAGATTGAAGATGTAAAATATATGCTAAGTAGAAAGAAATAAAATATATAATGAAAATAGGTATAATCACATATTGGCAGTCAAATGATAATTATGGGCAATTGTTACAATGCTGGGCATTACAACGGTGCCTTATAAACATGGGACATACCCCTTTTCTTATACGTTTTAGGAGAGCGGAATTTCCTATAGTCAAAAAGAGAAGGTCATATAAAAAAAAGTTGTCTGGTTTTATAAAACGCCTTGTTAAAATCTTGTTGGTTGTTCCTGAAATATCAGAAAGGAGAAGACGTAAAGCGAATGACATTCAACGGGATAGTGACAGAAGGATTATTGAATTCAAAAATCCAATGAGATGTTTTGAGAGATTTAGATCCGAAAAAATTGTTTCATCGTCTTGTGAATATTATACACTTGATGATCTAAGAAAGAATCCTCCTGATGCTGATGCATACATAACAGGTAGTGATCAAGTTTGGAATTATGACTTGACAGAAGATGAATTGGCAGCATTCTTTTTACAATTTGGGGATAAAAAAGTTAAGAGAATTTCTTATGCTCCAAGTATAGGGCATAATTTTTATCCTGATAGATTGATGGGTAAACTACGTTGGTTCTTATCTCTATTTGATGCGATTTCCGTAAGAGAACCTTCAGGCATTGAAATATGTAAAAATGTAGGTTTTGATGCAAATTTAGTTCTTGACCCGACATTGTTGCTAAGTAAATCAAGCTACGAAGAGTTGATTAATGATATTACAGAAAAAGAATATGATAAATCATTCTTTTTTATTTATAGTTTGAATTATAGTTCGACTAGTAATTTGCCTTGGTGTGGTTTAAAAAGTTTTGCGAAAGAGAAGAATATTGATATAGTTGTGACCCCAGGTAGTGGTTATTTTCCATGTAGAGAAATATTTAATGATGTTAATTACGAATATGCAACTATCGGCAGATGGCTTTCTTTAATTATTCAAGCCAAACTGGTTATAACTGCTTCTTTTCATGGTATAGTGTTTTGTATACTCCATCATAAGCGTTTTATATACACCCCATTGAAGGGGGCTTATGGGGCTAGTAATGAACGACCTCTTAATCTTATTAAACTTGTTGGATTAGAGAATTTAATATGGAAGGGAGAACAAAATGTTGAAGAATATATTCTTATGGAAATAGATTGGGATGATGTAGATGAAAGGCTCTGTAAGTTGAGAAATAAATCTCTTCAGTTTATTATTAATTCTTTGAAATCATGAATATATTGTTTGATTTTATTACACTGTCCCTTAAAACAGGTGCAGGTGAATATCATAGGAGAGTTTTTTTTGAGATGATTAGTCATATAACACAAAAGAATCTTCACGAGAGAAATGTGTATGTGTTATATGACTCCCAAAAAGGTATTGCATATTCAGATATGCAAGAGGAATGCTTGACAAAATTGTATAATGTTTCATTTTTGGATGTTTCAGATAATAGAATATCCGAGATAGTTAGTAGTTTTAAAATTGATAAGTTCTTCATTGCTTGTGCCCAGTATTTGCAGTCTTATGAAACCTTGATGGATATCAAATGTGAAGTTATATGTGTGGTTCATGACTTGCTATACCAAGAACTAACTTCAAATCACATTTATGGTTATATGCATTTATTACAATCTAATTTCGATTCTGCAAAGAAATCTAAAAATAGTATCGTTGAAAAATTGAAATTTAAACGATATGCATATAAATTTGGTTTGTGGTTTTATAAAAATATAAATTATCCGATACACAAGAAAGAGGTTGGAGATTTTGTAAATATTATTTCGCTTGTCAAAAATAATCCTAAAAGTACGATTATTACAGTGTCGGAAAGTACAAAGTATTCGCTTATGTACAACTATGATATTCCATCTGAAAAAGTAGAAGTATTATACAGCCCAGAGAGGCTTTATTCCAAAGAGAAGAAAGAAATTGAAAATTCTGTATTAAAAAAACTGATTCAAAGTAATCAGAAGTATTTCCTTTTTGTAAGTGCAAATCGCGATACAAAAAATCCACAGAAAACAATAGATGCTTTTAGAAGATATAGTCATTATTGTCCAAATATATATCTCCTTGCATTAAATCATAAGGGGGATAATAATTCAAATGTAATAGGAGTTGACTATTTGAATGATTCAGATTTGTTGCATGCTTATAAGCATTGCTATGCTTTAATATATCCATCTTTTTTTGAAGGTTTTGGTTACCCTCCTATCGAAGCTATGCATTATTCAAAGCCGGTAATTGCGTCTAACACCACTTCAATACCAGAAGTACTTGGTGATGCTCCAATTTATTTCTCTCCATTTTATATTAGCAATATATTTAAAGGATTGATGGAATTGAATGATAAAAATTATGATAGTTTTTGTTTAAAATCTAGATTACAATATTTAAAGGTGCAAGAAAGACAGGATAAAGATCTTAACAAGTTGATAGATATGATTTTGTTATAAATCCTAATTTAAAAAGAAATGGACAAATTTAGAGTAATTGCAATAAATCTTCCTCAATATCACCCCTTTAAAGAAAATGATGAATGGTGGGGTAAAGGGTTTACAGAATGGACGAATGTGACAAAGGCAAGACCTCGTTTTAAGGGTCATTATGAGCCGCATCTTCCTGCTGATACGGGATTTTATGACCTACGGCTTCCTGAAGCAAGACAAATGCAAGCTGATTTGGCCAAAGATGCGGGGATATATGGTTTCTGTTACTATCATTATTGGTTTAATGGTCATCAGTTGATGGAACGACCTGTTAATGAAATCTTATCGTCTGGAGAACCTGATTTCCCTTTTATGCTTTGCTGGGCTAATGAGAATTGGGCAAGAAATTGGGATGGTGGATTTAAAAATGTTCTTATTGAGCAGAAGTATAGCAAGGAAGATGATATTAATCATATGCGATGGTTGTGTGAAAAGGTATTTCCAGACAAAAGGTATATTAAAGTTGATGGTAAGCCAGTTTTTGTTGTTTATCGACCCGCTCTTTTCCCTGATATACAGGATACGATTCTTACTTGGAGAACAGTTGCAAAAGACTATGGCTATGATCTATATTTGGCGTTTATGCTTAATTGGCCAGAACCAAATCGCGAAAAGTTTATTGAGGCTGGTTTTGATTCTGCAATTGATTTTCAACCACGACTTCACACTGGCTTCCCTAAAGCCCGTTTGAATCCCATTAATTGGTTCTTCTATCGTATCAGAACAAAAATACTGAATATTTTGGGTCGAAAAAGTCCAATAGAAACAAACTTAATAAGATATAAGGAATACATTGATATTGAGATATCAAGAGAACCTAAACCGTATAAGGAGTTTCCTGGTATAACTCCATCATGGGATAATTCTCCAAGAAGAATTAATAAGCCATTTTGGGCAATAATCGAAAATACCCCTGAATTATATGGTCAATGGCTAAAGCATATATTAAAGTCCTTTGTACCATATAGCAGGGAAGAAAACCTTATTTTTATCAATGCCTGGAATGAATGGGCTGAAGGTAACCATCTGGAACCTGATCAGAAATGGGGCAGAGCCTATTTGAATGAAACCAGAAAAGTTATATCGGAGTTTCAAACAATTGAATAATATGAATACAACTCATCGAATAATAGCAATAAATTTACCACAGTTTCATCCTTTTAAAGAAAATGATGAATGGTGGGGTAAAGGGTTTACAGAATGGACGAATGTGACAAAGGCAAAACCAAGATATCCCGGTCATTATCAGCCACATCTTCCTTCTGATACAGGTTTTTACGACCTAAGACTGCCAGAAGCTCGGAAGTTGCAAGCTGATTTGGCGAGAGAATATGGCATATATGGTTTTTGTTATTATCACTATTGGTTTAATGGTCATCAGTTGATGGAACGGCCTGTTAATGAAATCTTATCGTCTGGAGAACCTGATTTCCCTTTTATGCTTTGCTGGGCTAATGAGAATTGGGCAAGAAATTGGGATGGCGGTTTTAAAGATGTCCTGATAAAACAAAATTACTGTGATGAAGATGATATTGAACACATGCGCTGGTTGTGTAAAAATGTTTTTCCTGATAAAAGATATATTCGGATTGATGGAAAACCCGTCTTTGCAATATATAAAATTGAACAATTTCCAGATTTTAGCCATACAGTACATACATGGAGAAAAATTGCAAAAGAAGAATATGGAATGGAACTATATCTTATCAATGCAGAATGTCGATCCTCCCCAATAGGGCTAGATGCCTTATCAACAGGATTAGATGCTTCTTTTGATTTCCAGCCTGTAAATATGTCGAAATTTATAAAACAGGTCAATATTTTTAGACAATTGAAAAGCTTCTTTATTCACGTCCCATTGGTAAAAAAATGGGTTATGAAATGGCCGTTTTTCTTTGATTATGCAGAGTATGTAAAAAAAATGACAGAGATAGATTATCCTGATTACAAATGGTACCCTTGCGTATCTCCTGGATTTGATAATGCACCGCGTAGAGTGAATAAGTCATTTATGGCTTTTAGAGGCTCCACGCCAGATTTGTATAAAAAATGGCTGTTACATGTGCTAAATAAATTTTTACCCTATTCAAAAGAAGAGAATTTAGTGTTTATTAATGCATGGAATGAATGGGCTGAAGGTAATCATCTTGAGCCAGATCAAAAATGGGGTCGCGGTTACTTGGAAGCAACAAAGCAAGCTATTAAGGAGGCCAATAAATGATATATATATTTACACCTCAAACCCCTCTTACAGAATATCTATTTACTGATATAGATGGATTAACGCCTATATTTTATCCCCAAAGAATAAATTATAGTGTAGTTGATAGGGGCGGTATATTCTTTTATAATCATTTCTGCAATAAAATCTATACAAACCCCTTACCTGGGGATGTTACTAGGAAACTTCGTAGTATAAAGACAACAGACAAACTTATTGTTATAGAAGAATATTCGTACTTGCTGAATTTGGTCAGCCGCCTGTGTAAGCATGTGAATAATAAATCCTTGTATTTGTGGAATCCTATCGCAAAAACAAATATTAGTGTTGGAAGGTATAATTATCAGAAGCTTGATCCTTGTGAAAGATATTTGGAGTTTTGCAAATCTTTAGGTTTTCGTATTTCAACATTTGATATACAAGACTCCATTGATTATAAAATAGGTTATTATCCCCAATTTTATCGACTTAAAAATTCTGTTGTTGGAAACGATCTAACATCTGATTTCTTTTTTTGTGGTACTGAAAAAGGGCGTAAAGCAAAAATTGATATGTTCCAAAGAGTATTATCTAAATTTGGGTTATGTGATTTTATAATTGTCGGTAAAGGTTTTAATGATCCCTTGCCATATAATCAGTATTTGGAACATATTTATAGTACGAAAGTGCTTTGTGATATAACACAGGATAATCAAAGCGGTTTAACTCAAAGGGCTATTGAAGCGATGTTTCTGGAAAAGAAGCTCATTACCAATAATGAGAATATAAAACAATATGATTTTTATAACGAACGAAATATTTTAATTATGAATGAAGATACTTCTGAGCAGTCTGTGTTTGCATTCTTGAATTTAGATATGAAAAATGTTTCATCTAATATTTTGAGTAAGTATCATGTTGAGACTTGGGCAAATAGTATATAGTCGTTTCTATCTATGAGCAAAATGTATCCTTTCGATAATCGAAAATAAGAGAGATATTAATGATAATTTAATTATTATATTTGCGTAATAAATGAATATGACATTATCTTATCCATTTCTAACCATATCTAAAAAAGAATACTTTTTAATGTTCTTGTTTCTATGTATGGGAGGAAATAAAATTCTAATAGGAACAACGGATTATTATGCGATAATTCTTGTTGTTGTATTTTATATTTTCTTTCGTAAGAAGAAAATGGCTTTTTCTTCCGATTGCTATAAATGGTTGTTCTTCTTTTTTTTGTTATTTGTTTTTCAGTTCTTTTTCCTTGAGACAAAATCAATCCCTGCAGATATAAATTTTTTAGCAAAGTTCATTTGCGCATATTTGGGCGTTTCTGTTTTCGGTGAAAAGTTTAGATATACTTTTTTTAAAACAATGACATGGATAGCATTGATATCTTTATTAATGTCCTTGTTTGTATTATTAACTCATGGAAATATTCCAGGTATAGATTTTGAGCGAAGCAGATCTTTAATTGTATTTAATTATTATCCTGATATGTCAAGTTTGGGGACTTACCGAAACTGTGGGATGTTTTGGGAGCCAGGTGCGTTTCAAGGATACATTATGCTTGTCCCTTTGTTGTATATTGGACAAATTAAGCAGTTCTGGGCGACATATAGGCATGAGTGTTTAATATTAATGGGGGCATTGTTAAGTACTATAAGCACTACTGGTTATTTAACTTTTGCGGCTTTTTTGTTCTTGATAGTCCTAAAAAAAATAAATAATCTTGTGGTGAGAACAATAATAATTGTATTGATGTTTACTGGTGGAATATTTGCATATAACACATTTGATTTCTTAGGTGAAAAAATAGAAATGCAATATGTAGAGGCGCAAGAATTAGGCCAAGGAGAGGTTTCGTGGTCTCGTTTTGGTGCAACCATCATTGATATCGATAATATTAAAAAAAATCCATTAACTGGTAATGGTTTCCTTATGAAGGAGAGATATGGTATTTTGGCTGAATACATGGGGGGAACTGGTAATGGTTTAACTGGAGCAATTAATATCTTTGGTGTTCCCATCATTTTTATATATTTACTTTCACTATTTAAGAGAGCGCCGACTCATTCAGATTATGAAAAAGTTGTTTTTACTATAGTTGTCATTTTAATGCTCATTGGAGAATTCTTTCTGAATTATCCTCCTTTCTGGAGCTTGCTTTTTGTGAAATATCCGAAATTATGTATAAATCGTGCTAATAAATTATTTTGAATTATGAAAATTCTGTGGCTAACAAAGCGACCAGGCCTTTTGAAGAAAAATGTAAATAGATATAATGGCGGAGGATGGGTTGATTCTTTGCAAGAACTTTTTATGAAAGTTCCTGACGTGAAGTTGGCATTAACATATTTGACCTCAAAAAATGAACTTGACATAGAAGAGGATGGAGTATTATACTATCCTATATACAAGCCACCAAAAAATACTATACAAAAGTGGCTAAACTACTATAATCCATCCCGCAATGTTCAACCAGATTATTTGGATAGAATACAGCAGATTATCTACAGTTTTAAGCCTGATATCATTCATGTCTTTGGCATGGAAAATGTTTTGTCACAGATAATAGGAAAGACTGAAGTGCCGGTTGTAGTTCATATCCAAGGTGTTGTAGGTCCTATCGCTAATTCGTTTTGGCCTTCTCAAATAAATAGGCGTACTCTTATGTGGCCTTTATCGAAATCTGAAACTATCATTAAAAATGGGTTTGGATATTTGTATGATTCCATGTGCAAGAAGGCCATTATAGAAGAAAAACAATACAAGTTGCTAAAGTACGCAATGGGAAGAACAGTTTGGGATAAAGAGATGTCTTCCTTGTTCTCAGAGAAACTTGTTTATTTTCATGTAGATGAGTTGTTGCGCCCAATTTTTTATGAAAATGCGGGGAGGTGGGTCATTCCGTCAAAGCACAAATGCCGAATAATTTCAACTATTAGTGATACATTATACAAAGGTTTTGATGTAATAATGAAATCTGCCATGTTACTAAAAAAACATGCTTCTTTTGATTTTGAATGGGTAGTGGCTGGCTTGAATGATAAAGCTAAAGTTGTTAAATTGTTTGAAAGGGAGTTGGGGGTCAAGTGTAAGGATTTGAATATTAGATATCTAGGTGTTTTGGATGCTCAATCGTTGGTGGCTGAATTGATGAATTCTAGCGTATATATACACCCGTCGTATACAGATAACAGTCCAAATTCACTCTGTGAGGCTCAAATGTTGGGATTACCCGTTATAGCAAGCTATGTGGGTGGAATCCCCTCACTTATAGAAGATAATCAAGATGGTATGTTAGTTGCAGTAAATGATCCTTATGCCGTTGCTGCAAAAATAATATTGTTGCAATCCGATTTAGAATTTACCTCAATAATTGGGAAAAATGCTTCGAAAGCAGCGTTATTAAGGCATGATAAGAATAAAATATTAATGGATATTATGAATTGTTATAGTGAGATTTTAAAGAATAAATAAGTATAAGAATATGAATGTCAATTATTTAACTCGCAGTTTAATGTTTGTTCCTGCACATAGGGAACATCTTCTAGACAAAGCTATTGGCACAGATGCTGATGTGTTGTTATTAGACTTGGAAGATTCTTGTCAACCTTCTGAGAATAAAGTGAAAGCCCGAGATAATATTGTTCGTTATATCAATGCAGGGAAATTTAACGGGAGGATTCTTTTTCCAAGGGTAAACGAACGAATGAGTGGAGAAATGCTGAAAGATATATCAGCTCTTACTGTAGATGGTGTGAAGGGTTTTATGTATCCAAAGGCTACATGCGGCGAGGATATATATTTCTTCGGAAAACTACTGGAAACTTTTGAGTGTGAGAAGGGCTTTCCTATAGGGACATTCCAAATTATTCCTCTCATAGAAACTCCAGGAGCCTTGCTAAAAATAACTGATATATGTACCGCTTGCCCCAATAGAGTAGTGGCTATTGCATTTGGTCATCTTGATTATGTAACTGAACTAAGAGGACGACATGATAAGGAAGGACGGAGTATAAGTATGGCTAGGGCTATGATCGCTGCTGGTGCTAGAGCGTGTGGGGTTGTGCCAATAGATACCATTCATCCTTTTGACGTACATGATCTTGTTGATTTAGAGAAACAATTAAACATAGGAAAAGATTTGGGATATGAAGGTATGTTGGTTCTGAATCCAATTGAGTTGCCTTTAGTTCACAAATATTATTCACCATCTGAAAAGGAAGTATCGGATGCCAAACGAATACTTCATTTATACCAAGAAGCTGAGAAAAATGGTAGCGGTGTGGCAATAATGGACGGGACGTATATAGGGCCCCCTATTGTAAAGCAAGCTGAGCTAGTCATTGAAAAACAGAAGTTGATTGATAAAAAATAATCCATATGAAATTTAAAAAAATATTAGCTTATCCTCTAGTTAAAGGTGAGTCTATTTTACATATTCTGCACATTAAGTGGTTGAGTATATTCACAAATTTAAAATTAGATTATTATAATGTAGAACATGGCTCATGCAAATTCTTTGGTTATACTAGAATTACAATATTCAAAGGTGCAAAAGTTAAAATTGGTAATAATTTTAGAGCATTAAGTGGAAGAGAGTATTGTGTTAGTAGCAACGATCCATGCAAGCTGGTTGTCTGGCCTGGCGGTGAATTAATTATTGGTGATAATGTTGGTATATCCGCAACTTCTTTCGCATGCAAAGGTGTTATTCACGTCGGTAATAACGTGAGGATTGGAAGCGGTTGTGTAATCCACGACACAGACCACCATTCTATGGATCCTAAATTACGAACTCAAAGTGCAAATGGTGTTGATGCTGCAAATGCTATCAAAAAACCGGTTATAATCAAGGATAATGTATTTATTGGCGCAAGATGTTTGATTTTAAAAGGTGTTACTATAGGCAATAATTCAATAATTGGAGCAGGCTCTTTAGTTACAAAAGATATTCCCGATAATGAGATATGGGCGGGAAATCCTGCAAAATTTATTAAGAAACTCAGTGTAAACAAAGAGTTATGATGAAGCATATTGCTGTTCTTATAACAGTCCATAATCGAAAGAAACAAACTTTACAGTGTCTGGAGAACCTTTTTAAGCAAGAACTCCCCAATGGTTATGTTATAAGGGTTTATCTAACAGATGATGGTTGTACAGATGGAACTGCACAGGCAGTTTTAGAGCAGTATAGGGAATCTGTGTGTATAATTCAAGGAGATGGGAATCTTTATTGGAACCGGGGAATGTGGAAAGCATGGAATAAAGCGGCTAGTGATGGAAACTATTCTTTTTTCCTATGGCTGAATGATGATACGAACTTGGAAAAGGGTGCCCTCCTTGCTTTAATAAATACATCAGAAAAATATAGTCATAGGTCTATTATTGTAGGTGCAACGACAGACACTGCCACACATCAAGTATTAACATACGGTGGTAGGCTACAGGATGGCACAATCCCCCTATGTCAAGGAGAAGACAGCGATGTTCATCACTTTAATGGTAATATAGTTCTGGTTCCAGATTCAGTATATAAGGTAATTGGGAATTTAGATTATTATTTTACTCATTCGAAAGGTGACTTTGATTATGGGTTAAGAGCACATAAAGCGGGTATTAGGCTTGTACAATGCGGAATTGTCCTAGGATGGTGTGATGTCCATCCTACCACGGATAAGTGGTGTGATCCAAGACTCCCATTAAGTACTCGTATAAAGTCTTTAAGGCGGCCTAATGGAATGCCACCTAAAGAAACTTTTCATTTAAATAGGAGACATTATGGACTTCGTTCTGCAATAATAGCTTATATTACAATCCACCTACGTTGTTTGTTCCCGATGATATGGGTGAAACTTGGGAAATTAGAAATTAAATAAAACACTATGAAAGATTCAAAATATGCTCCAATTATAATATTCGCCTTTAATAGGTTAGAGCCTTTAAAAGCAACTGTCTCTTCAGTCTTAAGTAATCCTGAAGCATCGGAAAGTGACCTCTTTATTTTTGTTGATGGCCCTAGACCTAATAAAGAAGGAGAAAAAGATAAGGTACAATCAGTACAAGGTTTTGTAAAAACAATTTCTGGTTTTAAGAGCTTAACTTATTATTTCTCCGATAGGAATAAGGGGTTAGCTGGTAGTATTATTTCTGGAACAACGGAGGTGATTAATAAATATGGAAGAGTGATTGTTCTTGAGGATGATTTGTACGTATCTCAAAGTTTTCTTAGATTTATGAATGAGATGTTAGAAAAGTTTGAATGTGTGGATAAAGTAATGCAAATATCAGGGTATGGTACTCTTCTAACTCATATCGGGTCATATAAATATCATGCTTACTTGAACCTCAGAGCACGTAGTTGGAGTTGGGCAACATGGAAAAATAGATGGGACACTGTAGATTGGGATGTTAAAGACTATAATCAAATTAAAAAATCAAAAAAACTACAATGTGAATTTAATAAAGGAGGAAGTGATTTGTTTGGAATGTTAAAAGGATATTTTGATCATACAAATAATTCATGGTATATACGCTTTGATTATTCCATGCATAAACAATCAAAGTATTCTATTCAACCCGTAAGATCACTTGTGAGAAATGACGGATTTGGGACCAATGCAACTCACTGTAGTGGATACAATCGTTTTAAAATAGATTTTGAACCCGCTCACGAAGGTGATTTTTTCGTTCCGTTAGATTTGGAACCCAATATGTCAATTATTAAGAATGCAATAAGATATAATTCCATTCCATACCGTATATATGGGAAAATAGTATCTTTATTAAAAGTATTAATATTTAAATAATAATGTATATGGGTCTTATAACAAAATTGAAATTATTCAAGAGCTGCATGATGCCTGGGCGGAGTAATTTGGGATCAACTGGAGATAATTCCATTATAGGTTTTCCAGTGTATATTACCTATCCTAAAGCTGTGCATATGGAGGAGAACTCAGTTATTCGCCTTGGGACAAAAATACTTAATAACAAGGACGAACATGTTTACATCGGGAAGTATACCGTTGTAGGTGTTAATTGTGTTATCGTTACCAATGGGCACACAAGCACTGTTGGAATACCCCATGTTTTACTTGGTGCATCTCACATTAACGACAAATCGCAAAATATTTATATTGCTGAGGATGTTTGGATTGGCGCAAACGTGACTATTTTAGCAGGCTCCAACCTTGGACGTGGTTGTATTGTCGGAGCATGTAGCTTGGTCACAAAACCGGTGCCTCCTTATGCTCTGGTAACAGGAGCACCAGCTAAGATAGTGGGCGTAAAATTTAGTATAGACCAGATTTTGGAACATGAAAAGGCTCTTTATCCGGCTTCAGAACGAATGAGTCGTGATGAACTTGAGAAATTATTCTCAGATTATTATGAGGGTAAGAAGGTTTTTGGAGTTCAAACAGAACTTACGGAAGATGATTATGAAGCACTTAGAAAGGCGAAGGAGTTAAGAGGCTATATAGAACCTAATATTTGATTTCTGGTGTATTTTTACAATTGAGATATAATTCGATATATTATAGTTCTAATGAGTCCAAAAAGATTGCTTGTTTGTAAAGTGTAGTCAGAGGGTTGTGTTTTGAACATAAATGTTTTTTTTGAGGGATTCTTATAAATGGAAGTTTTTAATATTAACATAGAATTTGACTCAGAAGTGTTTAAGAACACTGTAGAGAAATATATTAAAGAGAAGAAAAAAGCATACGTATGTGTAGTGGATGCGAATGTAATCACTATTGCGCAGAAAGACCTGAAGTATCGCGAGATAGTGAAGAATGCAACCATCAATACATGTGATGGTAGTTCAATCGCAAAGATGGTTAATAAGATTTATGGCACCCACTATCATGCATACAATGGCCCAGAGTTGTTTGAGTATTACATTGAAAGACCATACAAGCATCTTCTCTTGGGTAATAAGGCATCGAAGGTTGATCAAATTAAGGCGAAGGTAAAAGAGAAGGGCATAGAATTGGATATGCAGCATCTCGATGTGCCTTTTGTTCCTGTTGAGCAGTTTGACTATGAGGGTATAGCAAAACAGATTAATGAGATAAAACCTGATATTGTTTGGGTAAGTTTGGGGGCTCCGAAACAGGAAACATTTATATCGAATATATTCCCATATGTAAACCAGAGCGTGTTTTTCGGGATAGGTGCTGCTTTTAACTTCTATACAGGCGACCTTCATAATAACAAAAAGGAGTTTGGAGGCTTGCGATTAATTTGGCTAGAGCGTATATTTAAGGAACCCAAAAAGCAATTAAAACGAGTTGGAGGGTATCTGATGATGGTTCCGAAAATGTACTTCGAAGAAAAACGTAAAGCGAAGCAAACATCTAAAAACACGAAATAAACAATTTTTTTCGAACACGAATTACTCGAATTACACGATTATGAAAATACTTATAACTGGTGTCCATGGGTTCGTGGGCACTAATCTTGTTAAGGCTCTTTCGAAGGAGCATTTGATCTATGGGATGGATATTATCTCACCAATTAAAGAAGGTGTAAGGTTTACTTTCTCTTGGGATTATCTGGATAAGCCTGGCGAAATACCGGAAGTAGATGCTATTATACATCTTGCCGGCAAGGCTCACGATACCAAAAATGAAGCAGCTGCGGATGTGTATTTCAAAGTGAATACAGATTTGACGAAGAAGATATATGATTACTTCTTGAAGTCTAATAGGGCAAAGAAGTTCATTTTCTTCAGTACTGCTAAGGCTGCAGCAGATAAGGTAGATGGTGTGTTGACTGAAGATGTAACGCCATCCCCAGTTGGCCCCTATGGAGAGTCGAAGATAGCTGCGGAAAAGTATATTCAAGATCATCTTAGAGATGACAAGCAAGTGTACATACTAAGACCTTGCATGATACATGGTCCTGGCAATAAGGGTAACTTGAACCTGCTATATGGTGTAGTGAAGAAGGGGATACCCTGGCCGCTTGGTGCCTTTGAAAATCGCAGAACATTCACATCGATAGAGAATCTTAATTTCGTTATCGAAGGATTGCTTACCAAGGATGTGCCTACAGGCATCTATAACATGGGTGATGACGAGGCGTTGAGTACCAATGAGTTGATAGAAGAGATATGTAAGTCATTAGGCAAGAATGCTCATATTTGGAAATTGCCCAAGGGATTGATGAACGGTGTAGCAAAGATCGGAGGTGCTTTGCATTTGCCTTTGGATTCGGAGCGTTTGCGTAAACTTACGGAAAACTATATATCTTCTAACGACAAGATTAAGAAAGCACTTGGCGTTGAGAAAATGCCTGTTGATGCGAGAGTAGGTCTTCAAAAGACGTTAGAATCGTTCAAGTAACTGATGAAACTGGATATAAATCAGCAGGCTTTCTTCGAACTGATGAGAGCAGGTCTTTGGGAAAAAGAGGCTTTGCTTGATCAGTATAAGAAGGTTGATTACGATGAAGTTCTTCGCATTGCAGACGAGCAGAGCGTCATAGGTCTTGTTACTGCAGGAATCGAGCATGTGCAAGATGTGAAGATTCCACAAGATGTTGTATTGCAGTTTATTGGTATGTCTTTGCAATTAGAACAGCAGAATAAAGCTTTAAACGACTTCATAGTTTTGTTGATAGAAACGTTACGTAAAAAAGATGTCTATACGCTTTTGGTGAAAGGGCAAGGAATAGCCCGATGCTATGAAAGGCCTTTGTGGAGAGCATCTGGTGATGTGGATTTGCTACTGAGTGACACAAATTATGAGAAAGCTAAGAAAGTGCTGATTCCTTTGGCTGATAATGTAGAGCAGGAATATAAGACCTTCAAGCATATCGGCATGACCATGAAGGGTGATTTTACCGTAGAATTGCATGGAACGATGCATAGTCGCTTGTCTAATCGTATAGATAGGGGCATTGATGAAGCACAAAATGACGTATTCTTCGGAGGCAATGTCCGTTCATGGATGAATGGCTCGACATCGGTGTTTTTACCTGGTGTAGATGATGATGTCATCTTTGTGTTTACGCATATTTTGCATCATTTCTTTATAGACGGAATAGGTCTGAGGCAAATCTGCGACTGGTGCCGACTGCTATGGACATACAGAGATTCTTTGGATCGCGGTCTATTGGAAAAACGAATCCAGAAAATGGGGTTGATGACAGAATGGAAGGCTTTTGCTGCATTTGCTGTAGAGCATCTGGGTATGCCAGTTTTAGCGATGCCCTGTTACGATGTAAGATGTCAGAAGGATGATGTAAGATGGAAAAAGAAGGCAGAGCATATCTTGGAGTTTGTGCTGGAGTCAGGCAATTTCGGTCATAATCGAAAGGCTGCAAGTGGTAAGTTCAATTCAGCATGGAATAAACTAAAGGACTTTGCAAGACACGGTCGCATATTCCCATTGGATAGCACTAAGTTCTTTTTCTACTTCCTATGGGATGGAATACAAGTAATAACATCAAAATAAATAATTAAGATGAGAAATAATCACATAGTTATTATGGCTGGTGGTGTTGGGAGCCGTTTCTGGCCGCTAAGTACACCAGAATATCCTAAGCAGTTCATCGACATTCTGGGATGTGGAAGGACGTTGATACAACTTACTGTTGATCGCTTTAAGGGCATTTGCCCTATAAGCAACTTTTGGGTAGTGACCAATGCTAAGTATGTTGATATAGTTAAGTTGCAGCTACCTGATATTCCAGTAGAACATATCCTTGCTGAACCTGCCGCGAGGAATACAGCACCATGTATTGCATGGGCTTGCTGGAGCATTAAGAAAGAAGATGCTAATGCCAATGTGGTGGTTACACCAGCTGATGCCGTGGTGATGAACCCTGAGGAGTTCCGTAGGGTTATCGGTAATGCGCTTGCATTTACGAAGAAGAATAATGCCATTGTAACCATTGGCATCAAGCCTTCACGTCCAGAGACAGGCTATGGCTATGTTGAGGCCAAGAGTGCTGTTGAAGGAGAAATCTGCGGAGTTGAGGCATTCAAGGAGAAACCCAATTTAGAGACTGCAGAGCAGTATCTTAAGGCTGGAAACTACCTTTGGAATGCTGGAATCTTTGTGTGGAACATAGATACCATTACAGAGTGCATTACTAAGTACAAACCAAACATTGCTGCTGATATGAATAAAATTGCTGCTACAGGAAATGTTGAAGAAATTTTTCCGCAGTGCGAAAAGATTTCCATCGACTTTGCTGTGATGGAACCTGCAAGTGCTGATAATCTGGTTTATACTCATCCTGCGGATTTCGGTTGGAGCGACCTTGGCAACTGGGCTTCTTTGCATGACAAGTTGCTGAAAGATGAGAATGACAATGGTGCGGTAGGCAATATCAAACTCTATGAATGTAGCAATTGTGTGGTTCATGCAGAGGATGCTAAGAAGGTAGTCCTGCAGGGGTTAGATGGCTATATCTTCAGTGAAAAAAACGGCCAGATTCTCCTATGTAAAAGAAGCGAAGAGCAACGTATTCGAGATTTTTCAGCCGAATAAATTTGAAATTGAATTTGATTATAAAAACAAGTATAATATGAAAACAGCGCTTATTACTGGTATTACTGGTCAAGATGGAAGTTATCTGGCCGAGTTTTTGTTGGAAAAGGGTTATGACGTACATGGAACGATTCGTCGTAGCTCAGTAGATTTTCGTGAAAGAATTGCTCACTTGGAAGGCACACCTCATTTCCATCTGCATTATGCAGACCTTGGTGACTCGATGAGCGTGCTGGGTGTGATAGGTAAGGTGCGTCCCGACGAGATATATAACCTGGCTGCACAGAGCCATGTGCAGGTTTCGTTCGACAGCCCTGAGTTTACGGCTGATGTGGATGCTGTGGGTGTGCTCCGTATCCTGGAGGCTGTGCGACAGTTGGGTATGAAGGATACTTGTCGTATCTATCAGGCTTCGACATCGGAGCTGTACGGTAAGGTGGAGGAGGTGCCTCAGAATGAGAATACGCCATTCCATCCATATAGCCCTTATGCTGTGGCTAAGCAGTATGGATTCTGGATTGTGAAGGAGTATCGTGAGGCTTACGATATGTATTGCTGCTCTGGTATTCTGTTTAATCATGAATCGGAACGTAGAGGTGAGACTTTTGTAACCCGTAAGATAACATTAGCAGCTGCTCGCATATCTCAGGGCTTACAGGATTGCTTGTATCTGGGTAATATGGATAGTCTCCGTGATTGGGGTTATGCCAAGGACTATGTGGAATGTATGTGGTTAATCCTCCAGAATGACACTCCTGAGGATTTCGTTATTGCTACAGGCGTGCAGCATAGTGTTCGTGAGTTTACTGAACTTGCATTCAAACACGCTGGTATTGAACTGAAGTTTGAGGGCGAAGGCATCAACGAGAAGGGTGTTGTAGTGAAAGGTCCTGAGGCTTTGGTAGGAAAGACTGTAGTGGCCGTTTCAGAGGACTTCTATCGTCCAACGGATGTAGTTAACCTCTGGGGTGATCCTACTAAGGCTAAAGCTAAGCTGGGCTGGAATCCTAACAAGACTTCTTTTGAAGAACTTGTTAAGATAATGGTTGAGAGCGATATTGCCAAGGTAGCTGCTGAGGGTGCTGCAGCTAAGGTAAGAACAAACCTTGCTGAATACCTCGAAAAGGGAATCGTTAAGTAATATCCACTTCCTTTATGTTCCGTCGACTAACAGATATAGCTCCCGTCACTACTTCGCATGGTGTAGGGCTGAAGCGTGTTCTTCTCTCCAGCAATGAGTCCGGTTGCTCGCTTACACAGATAGCAGTAACTGAACTCAAAGCAGGTGAGATTGCGGCTGCCCATGTGCATCCCGATATGCAGGAGGGCTTCTATGTACTCGATGGTGAGTTGGAGGTTGAGCTTGATGGAAAGAAGACCACTTGCACTAAGGATACCTTTGTATATGTAGAGAAATGCACTAGTCACGAGATGCATGCGCTTAAGGATAGTCGTATCATGACTATCGGATGCGTTATCGAAGCCAGTCGCAACAAACTCTATCCGATGCTCTTCAAGCAGAACCGCAAGACACTGGTATGGGGAACAGAGGATTGGACGGTATCTGGTGTGCCTAATTCTGAGTCAGAGGTGGAGAATGGTACGTGGGCGCGATACAACCTTACAGAGGTCATAGCTCGCAGACCGGAAGAAATCCTCGGGCGACAGACTGCACTCAAGTACAATAACCAACTTCCGCTTCTCGCAAAAATCATTGATGCTCATCAGGATCTCTCCATACAAGTACATCCCAATGACGAGATGGCCAAGCGTGAGCATAATAAGTTTGGAAAATCTGAGATGTGGTATATTCTTGATGCTGAACCAGGAGCATACCTCTATGCAGGCTTTAAGGAAAAGATTACTCCTGAGCAGTACAAGGAACGAGTAGCCAATGGCACCATCACAGAAGTGCTCGCAAAACATGAGGTACACAAGGGTGATGTGTTCTATCTTCCGTCCGGTCGTGTTCATGCCATCTGTGGAGGCATCAAACTTGCTGAGATACAGCAGTCGTCGGATGTCACCTATCGCATCTTTGACTATAATCGCCCAGGGCTGGATGGTAAGCCTCGTGAGTTGCATACAGAACAGGCGGCAAAGGCTATCGACTACACTGTCTATCCGGAATATAAGACTCCCCATGCAGAGAATATAGGCGAAGCCAATGAAGTTTTGAACACCCCATTTTTCAGCATCAAGATAGTGGAGACCAATGAGCCTTTTCATAGGAATATGATAAAATACGACTCTTTCATTATCATTATGAATATTGGGGAACCGTTTACTATCCGGGTGCGTGCCACAGGAGATGAAGTGCTTGTGCCTGCTGATTCATCCTGTCTTATACCTGCTGCAATTGCTGATTATGAACTTATTCCTGTTCATGGCTCTGCAAAGGTCATGGAGGCGTTTATTAACAACAAGAAGTCTATTGGAAAAACAGTGAAAGACTTCTTCCATTTATTTTCAAATTAATATTTATATGTTGGACAAATCATCGAAAATATATGTTGCTGGCCACAACGGCCTAGTTGGTTCAGCAATCTGGAACAATCTGAAGCAAAGAGGTTATAATAACCTTATAGGTCGTTCTCATAAAGAATTGGATTTGACAGATCAGAATGCTGTGAAGAAGTTCTTTGATGAGGAACAGCCAGATGCAGTGGTTTTGGCAGCAGCATTTGTTGGTGGCATTATGGCAAATATGCTGTATCGCGCTGACTTCATCATGATGAACATGAAGATACAGTGCAATGTGATTTCAGAGGCGTATGCGCATGGTGTGAAGAAACTGCTGTTCTTGGGTTCGACGTGTATTTATCCTAAGAACGCGCCACAACCCATGAAGGAGGATTGCCTGCTGACTTCACCATTGGAATATACGAATGAGGAATATGCTATCGCCAAGATAGCGGGACTGAAGATGTGCGAGAGCTATAATCTGCAGTATGGCACCAATTATATAGCAGTGATGCCAACCAATCTTTATGGCCCGAATGATAATTTCCATTTGGAGAACAGTCATGTGATGCCTGCCATGATGCGTAAGGTGTATCTGGCAAAGCTGATACATGATGGTGAGTGGGATAAGATTCGTCGTGACTTGGCCATCCGTCCCGTTGGTGCAAACATCAAGGAGAATGGTGAGCAGGTGCGCTATGTGATTGATGGTAATAGCGATGAAGCACTCATTCGCAAGATACTTGCTTGGTATGGTATTGAGGATAATAAGGTTACTCTTTGGGGTACGGGAAAGCCGCTTCGTGAGTTCTTATGGTCAGAGGATATGGCTGATGCTAGTGTTCATGTGCTTTTGAATGTAGATTTCAAAGACATCATAGGCATAGAGAAATACTCAAGTGTACACTATGGCGTAGCTGCTGACGGAGTGGTTGACCGTAATCATTCTACAGGCCGTGGTGGATATATTCCCTCGCTGGGTGAAATCCGCAATTGTCATATCAATGTGGGAACAGGTAAGGAATTGACCATCCGCGAACTTTCGGAACTGGTGGTTAAGGCAGTCGGTTTTGAAGGTGAAGTAGAGTTTGATGCTTCGAAGCCTGATGGAACAATGAGAAAACTCATTGATGTAAGCAAGCTGCACTCTCTTGGCTGGACGCATAAAGTCGAGATTGAGGATGGAGTTGCTAAGCTCTTTGAGTGGTACAGGCAGTCGTTAGCCTAAAATAAAAACTATGATGGGAACGTATTTGGTTATTGCGGTTCTGCTGATCGTGGCGGAGCTGATATACTTTAAGATTGCGGATAAATGCAACATTATCGATAAACCGAATGAACGGTCGTCGCATTCAACAATCGTGTTGCGTGGCGGTGGAATCATCTTCGCAATATCGATGCTCGTATGGTACTTCTGGTTCATGGTTAATGGTGCAGGGGGCACGGTTGAGTATTTGCCGTTCCTTGTGGGCTTGTTGATGGTGGCAGGAATCAGCTTTGTGGATGATATTCACTCGTTGCCCGACAGTCTGCGCATGGTGGTGCAGATTGTTTCGATACTGCTGATGTTCTGGTCAATCGGGCTGTTTGGTGCCTTTGACAGTTGGGTATGGACAATTGTGGCTGTCTTGGTGGCTTTGTTCTTCTGTGTGGGGGCGACCAATATCATCAATTTTATGGATGGTATTAACGGCATTACTGCCGCATACGGATTTGCAATGCTTTTGCCAATTGCATTGCTGAACCACAATATGGGATTCATAGATGAATCGTACCTTATTGTAGCCATCATCGGCTTGATAGTGTTTAGCATCTTTAATTTCAGACCGAAGGGTAAGGCGAAGTGCTTTGCGGGGGATGTAGGTTCGATAGGTATTGCGTTTATCATTCTGTTTGCATTGGGTAAGCTGATGCTGGCTACGCAGGATGTGACATGGATTGTGTTCTTCCTGGTATATGGTATCGATGGTAGTATGACGATATTCCATCGCATTATGCTGCATGAAAATCTGGGGCAGGCGCATCGTAAGCATGCGTATCAGCTGATGGCGAATGAGTTGAAGATGAGCCATGTGGTAGTGAGCCTGCTGTATATGGCTATGCAGCTGGTGGTATCGCTTGGATTTATCTATCTATGCCCGAATACGGTGCTGGCGCACTGGATATATTTGGTAGGGGCTGCGGCTGTGCTGGCTGTGGCGTATGTATTGTTTAAGATGAAGTACTACCACCTTCACGAAGAGTATTTGGCATCTCTAAATAAATAACAGAAATATGACGATAACCCAAGAATTACTGGATAAACTGTTTGAAGAGGCGAAGGGGAACCCTCGTTTAAGGACGAACCTTGACCTGAGAACATCTGCAGAGGATGGCTCGCAACGTATGCTGAATGCAATGTTGCCAGGAACAGAGGTGGCAATACACAGGCATCCAATGAGCAATGAGGACGTGATACTCATTAAGGGCCGATTGGATGAGGTGCTGTATGAGGAGGTGACTTCTGAGGATGGCAAGGTGTCGCTGAAAGAGACTGAGCGTATACATCTTTGCCCTGAGACTGGTGCCTACGGCTGCCAAGTACCAAAAGGTGTGTGGCATACGGTGGAGGTGATTGAACCATCGGTTATCTTCGAAGGTAAGGATGGTAAGTATGGTGAGGATGGGAGTGAGATGTACGCCTCGATGTGAGAAAGGAGAGGTATGAAGGAAGATGTTTTATCCAGTTTGCGAGAATTTATAGAGAACGAGGTACGGTCTGGTTCTATGGATTTCGGTTGCATAACGCCTCTTTACATTTATAGGATGTGGGGAGGCGCAATCCCGATGGAAGATATTGAGAACGGGTTGATTGAGTTGAGAAATCAAGGATTTATGGTTGGATAAAGAAGATTGTTAAAGGGGTATGGGCGTATTGTTCATACCTTTTTGTGCCTCAATGTGGAAAACATAGGCAATAATATTTATGGAAAAGTATCAATATCATATTTTTAGCCCGTATAGGGTTTGCCCATTGGGGGCACACGTTGATCACCAGCATGGTCTGGTAACGGGATTTGCGATTGACAAGGGTGTTGACCTGTGGTTCAATGTCAATGACGGTCAAAGGTCAAAGGACGAAGGTCAAAGGTCTATTGGTCATGTGCATCTGGAGTCTAAGACGTTTGAAGGGGTGGTGGACTTTGACATCGACACGCCGTCTCAAGTGCGTGAGCACCATTGGGGTGACTATGCTCGGGGTGCTAAGTATGCGCTGCGGAAGCGATTTGAACTGAAGCGAGGTATCGAGGGAGTCATTCAGGGTTCTTTGCCTGTAGGTGGATTGTCATCGAGTGCTGCCGTGCTGATTGCTTATGTGATGGCGTTTGCCAAGGCGAATGATATTACGCTACAGCCGTTTGAGGTGGTGAAGATAGCATCGGAGGCAGAACGGGAGTATATCGGACTGAACAATGGTTTGCTGGATCAGGCTTGTATTGCCTTGGGCAAGAAGGATGGACTGCTGTTCCTAGATTGTGACAGCAACGACTGGCGTATCATCAAGCGGAATGCGGATATGCCGGAGTTTGAGATTGGCATCTTCTTTTCTGGACTTACTCGTTCGTTAGTGAACTCGGACTATAACCTGCGTGTCTATGAGTGTAAGACGGCGGCTTGGAATATGCTGGCCTATACGGATCAGCCGCTGAAGACGTTTGATAAGACGTTTCTGCGAGATATTCCCAAGGCGACGTTTGAGAAAACGCGGATTGCTATGCCACAGCGCTTTGCCCGTCGAGCGGAGCATTTTTACAGTGAGTACCGCCGTGTGCGTCAGGGTGTGACGGCTTGGGAAACGGGGAACCTGAAACTGTTTGGTAAGTTGAGCTTTGACTCTTGTGAAAGTAGTATCCACAACTATGAGTGTGGTAGTCCTGAGCTCATAGCCATCTATGAGATAATGCGCCAGTTACCTGGAGTGTATGGTGGTCGCTTCTCTGGAGCTGGCTTCAAAGGAGCTTGTATTGCCCTCGTAGATCCAGCCTATAAGGAGGAAATTCAGAAGGTGCTCACAGAGAAATATCTGGAACAGTTCCCTGAATACGAAAAGACATTCCAGGTGTTCTGGGTGAAGCCGAATGATGGGGCAAGATTCTTGGATAATTGAAAATTGTGAAGTATGAAAGACATTGTTATTGCTGCTGGATATGCGACAAGGCTTGGAGAGTTGACGAAGAACTTCCCAAAGCCATTGTTGAAGATTGGTGAGAATACTATCTTGGGAAGGATGTTGGATGATATCGACAGGATTCCTGAGGTTGATGAACATATCATTATTACGAATCATAAGTTCGCTGGTATCTTCGAAGACTGGAAGAAGGATTTGCACTATAGCAAGCCTATTTCCATCGTTGATGATGGTACAGAGACAAACGAGACTCGTCTTGGAGCTGTGTGCGATTTGTTGTTTGCAATGGATAAGCTCCACATCGATGATGATTTGTTGGTCGTGGCAGCGGACAACCTGCTGTTCTTCTCGTTCCAGGAGTTTGTGGACTTCGCTCGTGCCAAAGGCACATCGTGTATCATGTGCCATGAGCAGCCATCAATTGAGAAGCTCCAAAGGACAGGTGTGATTGTGGTAGATGAGAATATGAAGGTGCTGAATATGGAAGAGAAACCTCAGGTGCCCAAGAGTCATTGGGCTGTGCCTCCATTCTATATCTATCTGAAGAAAGACCTCGACTTGGTACGTCACTCTGTAGAGAATGGTTGCGGCAAGGATGCGCCAGGTAATTTGGCGCATTATATGGTGGAGCACACCACTATGCATGCTTGGCCCATGAGTGCTGGACGATTCGATATAGGTAGCCTCGATACTTACTACGAGGCAGTAGAGAAATATGGAAAATAAGAAGACTATGGAAAAGATTACATTAGATAATAAGACGATATTTGTTACAGGTGCTGCTGGTTTCATTGGATCGAACTTGGTGAAGCGTCTGTTCAAAGACGTGAAAGGTGCTACCATCATCGGTATCGACAATATGAACGACTACTATGATGTGGCACTGAAGGAATACAGGCTGAATGAGCTTAACACTACCGTTTCTGAAGACATCACATGGAAGTTTGTCAAAGATGATATTGCGGACAAGCAGACCATTGACGGAATCTTTGAGGAGTATAAGCCCCAAGTCGTTGTGAATCTCGCAGCGCAGGCAGGTGTACGCTACAGCATTACCAATCCTGATGCGTATATCATGAGCAACATGATTGGCTTCTATAATATACTGGAGGCATGCAGGCATAATCCTGTGGAGCATCTGGTATATGCTTCGTCCAGCTCTGTATATGGTGGCAACAAGAAAGTGCCATTCTCTACAGATGACCGTGTAGATAATCCTGTGTCGCTGTATGCAGCTACAAAGAAGAGCAATGAACTGTTTGCTCACTGTTATTCAAAGTTGTACGACATTCCAACCACGGGCTTGCGCTTCTTCACTGTTTATGGCCCTGCTGGTCGTCCTGATATGGCATACTTTGGTTTTACCAACAAACTGCTGAAAGGCGAGACCATTCAGATATTTAACTACGGCAACTGCCGTCGTGACTTCACTTACGTCGATGACATCGTAGAGGGTGTGTATCGTGTGATGCAGGGTGCTCCGGAGCGTAAGAAGGGTGAGGACGGACTGCCTATCCCTCCCTACGCAGTATATAATATCGGTGGTGGTCAGCCAGAGAACTTACTTGACTTTGTGAATATCCTACAAGAAGAGCTTGTTCGTGCTGGTGTCCTTCACGCAGACTTCGACTTCGAGGCACACAAGCAGCTTGTTCCCATGCAGCCTGGTGATGTACCCACCACCTATGCTGATGCCACCGCCCTTGAACGTGACTTCGGGTTTACACCCAAGATCACGTTGAGAGAGGGACTGAGGAAATTTGCGGAGTGGTATAAGAACTACTACCGTCGCAATGTTTGACGAAAAATGTAAGAACGATAAGGGCGAACCAATGTTCGCATAAACGGTATTACTGATAAGTCGGTCATGGAACTATTGGTTAGAGCAAACACCAATGGGGATATGGCCGATTGTCGGTTTTGGAAGAAATCGTTCACAATCATTTGATGAAGCAATTCATAGCATTATACGATAAAGCACCAATCTTCTCCCTGAAAGGGATGAACATTTTTGAACAATACCAAGCGCTTGGTATCGAGGATAAAATGTCGCATACTTCGAGCAGGGTGGAAGATGTCTTGAAAGGCAGAATACTAGATCCTATCACTGCAAAGGGAGAGCCTAAAGTTCCCCGGAAGGAGATAGAGAAGTTGAAGGATGTCTTTACCTATTGTAAGATATTGGAGCATACGGATAAGTATGAATCGTATTACATTGCACTAAATTGCATTTTCTCTCTTGGAGGTAATAATATAAAGGACTATGTGCCACTTTCTGAAGAACAGCAATGGACGGAGGCATTGAGCTATCTGAAGGGATATATGGAGCTCCACCCGCAGAACGATCCATTTAGGGATGACTTCCGTCAGAAAGAACTTGACCGGGCGAGGGCTGCTGTGAGACTATCCAAAATTGGATTGAGAGTCGAAATTGAGAACAATGATTTGAAATTCGACAAGGAGTACATGGTTACCTCTCAACTATCGAACTGGATTTCCCAGATTGGTGGGGTGAGATTTGTAGAGACTTTATTAAGTTTGCTGCCATACGACCAAAGGAAGGGACGGCTCATGTTGGTAAGGCAGGGCAACCTGCCGAATCCAGGTGCTTTTGTTCCAGAGTATCCTTTTGGATATTTGCTGAATCTTGGATTACGGCATACTAGTAGCATTGGCAGTGAAGAGGCACTGAAAAAGCACTTTGGACATGTCATGAATCTCAGTCGAGATTTCTGTTTGGCAGTATATCCGTACCAGAGTTATTCCATCTGGGAGAAGGTGTTCCATCGTAACGAGATGGTTCTGGAGTATTTTCAACGGCTAACACTGATGGACTGTCTCTACTATATGCAACAAAGCGGGAAAGACTTTGTGTTGGAGATGTGCAACTTCCTAATAGACCAAATGATCCAATCAGGAATGAGTCTAAGTGCTGACTGCACATTTGAAGAATACCGGCAAGTGATGAACGTGCTGGCAGGAAAAACGGAAATCAAAAAGTTTATACGGCTAAAGCAGACGGAGATCGGTGCGTTGCAAGACAAAAAGCGTCAGGCTGAGATCCTGAAGATGTTATGTCTTGAGATGGGTACTGTTAATATCAATTATGAGAAGCCGCTTGACTATAACAAGGTGAACTATAACGACAGGCCATTTATCATGCTGAAGAACGGTGACGTGATACTATACCCAACAACTATTGGCGTTTGGGGATGGTATGAGATGTTGATGTCGCTACTGAGACTATCTGACAGTCAGATTGACAATAAGGTAGGACTGATGTTGGAGGAGCTGATGCACAATAAACTGCACCAGAAGGGCATCGCAACAAAGACGGGCAGATATGTCGTGGATAAGATTGAAGGGGAGGCTGACGTGGTTATAGAAACCCCGGATAAGATTCTTCTGGTTGAAATGAAGAAGAAAACCATTACAAGAGCTGCCAGGCAGGGACATATCTATCAGATTGTGCTTGACTTTGCTGGCAGTCTGCTCTATTCACAGGAGCAGTGTATAAGGACAGATACTTTGTTAAGGAGGAAGGGCCGTATCGATTTGCTCAAAAAGAAGAAGGTGATAGATACCTTGGAATGGCAGGATAGAGAATCGGACAAGGTAACTCTGACACTGTCAGACTACGGAACTTTGCAAGACAGGGCTGTATTGAGGAATGTGCTTGATGAGATGTTGAAGTACCGTTTCACTATAGATGAAAAGGAGGTCAGAGAATTTGAAACTGACGAAAAGAAACAGGAACTGATCATTAAAGGGTATAAGACATTGTCAGAGAAACAAGACGATATGATTGCCTATCTTACCGAACAGAAACAGCAACACGATCCAGCAAAGACATGGAGTCCTTTCTTCAATTCTTTCTTCTTCAATTTGGAGCAGATGTTCTTCATGGTGGGTCTCGCAAACAATCTTGATGAATTATATGACATGATTGATGCCCATCGGACACCAGTGATGGGAACCTTCGACTTCTGGCAGGAGTTCGATTGGAAAATGCAGATGCACGAGGGGGTGAAGAAATGTAGCAAAAAATGACCTATTCAGTGGGAAGACCGCTGAGCATAGACAAAATTTGAAAAAGAATAAATTGTAGAACTTTGGAGTTACTTATTTGAATGGTTTAGATGTAGAATTACAGAAAAATGGAATGTATGGAAGTAAAGAGTGAAAACGGTTGTGTCGTAAGATATAGCGAGACACCGATAGAATTACCAACTAAAGAAAAAGTGTGTTTTAAGATAGAAAGTATTTTTCGCGCTAAAAATGTTAGTGATGAAGAAATGAAGCCTCTTTTGAGAACACTGGAGAATGAAATAAATTGGGAAATACTGAAAAAGATGAAGGCAAATAGTCTGTCGCCTTTGTGGCCTCATTTTTATTTTGATGAGTCTTTGAAAACTAATGCTGATTTTGATGTGATGGTGAAGTTTTTTCATATGAAACCAGTTGAAGGCTTTGGTATTATGTTATATCCAGGGAGAGAAAAGGTGAAAGAATAAATAAGTCATTGAACTGTTGGTGGAAAGAGCACTTCTAATAGGGATATGGTCGATTGTTGGTTTTATATTATGATACAAGAAACATCAATATGTCAATCTCTGTATTTATAGGATCTTCATTCAGAGAGATGTCCTATAGAAAACGTATAGGTAACCGTATACGTCAACTGAATGATGTGTGGGAGCAGAAAGGTGTGCGGATATACCTAAAGCAATGGGAAGATTTTAGGGTGCAATATAAGGGTAAGTCGAAGCAGCAAGAGTATATTGACGAATTGGTACTACCGAGTGATATCTGTATTTTTTTCTTTGGCGAAAGAATTGGAAAGTTTACAGAACGTGAACTTGATGCTTGCTTGACTGCAAAGAAAACGATCCATTGCTATCGTGTACCTGCTAAAGATGGAACTTGGCGAGCTGAGATTTGTTCTAAATTGAAGACTAAAGGCATCACTCCTATAGACTGTAGTACACTTGAGGTTTTCGCAGATGATGTTATTGCTAAGATAGAAAGTTACATTAACAATCTTCATCTTGCAAATAACACACCGATTTCCCATTTGACAGAGAGGTGGTTATACACAACGATTCCCGATGACAACAAAGATAGGCGGGATGAGTTCGGAACTATCGTTAGAAATGTCGATGACCAAAGTGAATTGTTTCTTGGCATTCGTTGTAAGTTGCATGAGATGAATCAAATACACCTGTTGGAGGATACCGACCACTATGTTGCATACTGTAAAAGGGATGTCTCTGAAAATGATCTTAAAGAGATTCGCAGGGGTTTGGAATTACTTGATGACAAGGGGAAAAGACTGAAAGACGTAACATTCTTTGTCACAAAGGATTCTAAAATACATGAAAGCAATGCTGCAATCAAGAGCCTGTTAGAACCAAGGGAATTGTTTACTTGTAAGGTGAAGGATGCGGACACGATCAGATGGAAACTGTTCTCCTGGCTGATGGGTGAAAGGAATATTATGTTGAACATGACTACTTCGGGAGTGTCACTACAAAATAATTATTTATTATGGAACGGTTCTCCAGTTGTTTCAATGAAAACATTGGATTCCACTGGCAAAGCTTTCGCCTTATCGGTGCAAAGAAATGCCATTTCAAGACAGCTTGTTGGAAATCATGGACTTGACCACGTACAAAGAAAAAGATTACAGGCAGAACTGCATGAAATGGAGGCTATACTTTGGCTGCACGTTACAAACTGCGTGAATAAGTGGATTCTCAACGAGATGACTGATAAAGTGCAGAGCGAACTGGAGCAGGGTGATATGGATGGCATCAAGAGAGCATCAGCAGTTATAGAGGAACAATATTTGGCAGCTGAGGAACAGAGGAAGTCTGCTATCGACAACTGGCGGAAATTGCTTTCGATATTGGATGCTCAAATTACACAGATAGAAGCGGCAATGGGCGGTGAGAATGCAGTGCAGCTTAAGAATCTGTTGGAACAGAAAGAGGCCATACTGAGGAATTTGGTTCAAGCTGGTGCAGCAGAACCTCTACAATTGATGAGTACTCAACTTTATTTAGTGGGGTTGTACGATACGTTCATTTACCGACATCAGCAACCAAAAGAAGAGGACGAACTGTATTTGAGAGTCATTAATGATGCCGATCGCTTCGAGTTGAACGATGCCAACGTAGAGATGATGCGTATGAACTATGGCAACAGTTTTAACCGTCAGGAGAAATATGGGGATGCGTTGAAGCACTACCGGAAAGCAGAAGAGAACATCGAACGCATGAAGGGGGATGGCTGGCTACTGAGGAGATACAGGACTACCATCTACGCCATGATATTCCATACGTACCGGGAAATGGGTAATATAGAAGGGATGAACCGCATACTGCCTAAGATGAAGGCGCATGTAGATGATTGTCTGAGCAGGAATGAGTTGATGTTCTTGGCCGATAAGGCGATGTACATGGGTGCATTGCTGTGCGGTGAAGGGAGGTTTAATGGCGATGACAAGGTTTTGCAGGAGGCAGTCAGAGTATTCGAGTTGGTGGAAAAGAGACTTGTCTTAGAACCTACAGACCAGTGGTTTGCTGACATCTATTGCTTCTTGCCCAACCAGATAGCTGGCTATCTTATAGATCATGAGAAGTATGGCCAAACAGCTTTATACCATCTTGAAAGAGCCTTGTATCATGCTAAACGACTAATGCAGGTAAGCCGGAAGGATGGCCTGTTCCATCGAGGGGAGATTATGCATCAGATGGGGTTCTTCTATTACAATACAGATATTAATAACTGGAAACTGGCAGAGAATTGTTATATGGACTCACTCAACTGCAAAATAGAACTGATGAGCGAAGGCGAATCCTTCAAACATGAGCGTAGCTACGCCCAGACATTGGTAAACCTAGGAGCTGTGGAGGTGAGTTTGTTAGATATAGCCTGTCAACTGGCCGGACGGGGGGTAACAAGATTTCCACGGCCTCAGTACAATCCCGTTGATTTTGCCAATGAGGCACTATCGATTTACAAGAAGCACTTGAACAAGGAGAGTATTAATTCAGAACAGAATTATTACGAGGCTCTGCAACTTTTAGGCACAGCCTATTACTATGACGGTAAGCTACATCACAACGATTCGCTGATTTCTAAATCCATTCCCCTTCTTCAAGAATGTTGGCAATGGAATCTTTCTCACCCCACGAACACGTATAGAGATAGATTCAAGGCGCATTCATACACGATATTGAAAGAGTTGGGTATAATATGATTCCGATGCGTTGTTGAATAGTGTATTTAGAAAACAATGGTTCCAAACGAAAATATAGAAGGGTTGAGGGAGGCGCGTAAGCAGATGTTTGCTCAGATGGAGCAGAGGCTGCAGGAAATGCATCCAAAGGAAGAAGATAGGCTGTTTTATTATCATTCCTCTGAGGATCGTATAGTTTTGTCGCATGCGCTGTTTTGGGTAATGACACAGCCTCAGTGTCTGAAGGGTAAGATTAGGAAGGAAAGGTTCTTCCTCTTGCTTCGACAGTATGAAGAAGAGATGCTTGATGCCTTTCTCACAGAGGACGATTATTTCTCTGAGCTATTACGTTATTGCAATATCCTATTTGAGACGCTGCCTACGATATTGATGAGTACAGGATTGAGAGCGGACAAGGATGCTCGCAAACTTGCCGCCATCGCCGTCGTAGCCGCAGGGTATGGTGGTGACATGGATGAGGAGTTGTATAATGAACTTTTGGACGATATGGACTTCCACTACAATAAGGTGAAGTGTAGGAAGATAGAAGGGATGCTGCCGAAGCTGATGAAGATGGTGGAGGGGGAGATGAAGGGGATGAAATAAAGGCACTACGGAAAACCGTAGGGAGCGGTGGTATGGTTGCGACAGTGTCGCAACATACGAAAACAATAAGAAAAGATTATGGTTTTTAAAAGGGTATTACATCCAGTAGGGCAAGGGGCTTTCTTTACGGAACAGTTTTATGATGAGAGTGGTAAGGTGGTAAATAACGTAGTGTATGACTGCGGGAGCTTTACCAGCCAGCCCAACCTCGTTGAGTATGAGATAAGGAATACCTTTGAGAAGAATGCTCATATAGACTTGTTATTTATCTCTCACTTTGACAATGATCATGTGAACGGGCTGATGAAGTTACAAAGCCAAACAAAGATAGATAAGGATACAAAAGTGATAATACCCTTTAGGTATCCTTATCTGCTTATGGTGATGGATGAGGATTATCCTATGTTGGCAAGCTTCGTGATGCAGATGTTTAATATCGGGGCTCAGGTAGTAGGTATTGATGAAAATGCCGATGATAACAGGCTTGGCGAACCGATAGATATAGGCGGGCTTGGCGGAAATAAAACCCTTGGTGGGAAAAAAGTGATAAGGTTGGATAATGTGCTATGGTACTACTATCCGTTTATGCTGCCTGACCAGAGTTCGCTACAAAAGGTGTTTGAAGGGAAGGTGAAAGGTATAGTTAATTTGGATGACCCCAATGAGATACTGACGAAGCGGAAAGAACTTAGGAATATATACAAGACCATAGGTAAGACGAAAGGCGGTGTGACGAAGATTAATGTGAATACGCTGTTTATGCTATCGTTTCCTGCTGTAAATGTCGCTTACAATACAAATATCTGGCATCAACTAAACTTGAGAGGAAATGTTGCACCTACTTGTTTCTACACTGGGGATTCGAACCTGAAGGGTAATGGATATGATGTGGTGAAGCAAAGGGTGACTGATATACTTGGTATTTATTCGAAGGGAACTAAGGTTTGGATGATGCAGGTGCCTCACCATGGTAGCGCCAGGTGCTTTCCCAAAAAGATGGCAGACAGGTCGGATGGATTTTATGAGTGTGGGTTTGTGAACTGCAATCCATGGCATTGGCATCCGGTGTTTGATAGCAGTATCATCGGTGATTTTACTCGCAACAACAAGACTCTTTTACTGGTGACAGAATGTTACCATTCAAGGGTTGAGGTGATTGCTGAACTATTTCCTCAAAATAAAAGAGATAATGATGTCGACGGATGAATTTTTTAGCAATCCTGCGGTGTTGAAACTGCCGATAGAGAATGTAGAATACAAGTATGATGCGAACTATCATGTGAGGGTGATGGTGGATGTGAATGACGTCAGGTTGATTGTTAGACTGAATAGAAGGCTAAACAGGCTGATGGAATTGGAATTATTGATGGACATTGATGACAGAAATGAGTTTGGCAATTGGTTTTCTATAAAGGATTTTAAGAAGCTGAGTACATTACGAACTTTGAAGAAGTTTGTTGCTAGCGTATTGAGCCTGATAGATTTTGCGGTTAATAATGGTGCGACCTTGTTCATCAGGATAGATGAGGGTAAGGCTTTGGATGAATCGGAGAATGAGGAACGCAAACCGTTGTTCGCCAATGTTGCCAGCAAGGATGTGAGAATAAATACCAAGCTGCTGATGGGTGTGCTAAAAGAAATGGGCGCGCATCAGCAGTTGAGCGTTTGTATAAAGGTGGAAGGATGAAAGATAGGCGGGAGTGAAATCTTTTTTCAACGGAGAATCGGCAGGTGAAGAAATGTGAAACTCTGCGGAGAAACTCAAGGATAAGTAATAATATAGTTTTATGCCATATTACGACAAGCAATTCTTGGAGAAGTTAAATGAACTTTCTATTGAATCAGTTGCTGTTAAGCTGGGGCTGACGGTTAAGAAGCATTGGGCCTTATGTCCGTGGCATAGTGATCATAATCCCAGCTTGAGATTTAGTACCAACTCTAAAGAGAATTTTTGTCATTGCTTTGTTTGTGGTAAGGGTGGTAATCCTATTACCTTGACAATGCAAGTGGAAAATTGCGGTTTTCAAGAGGCCTGTCAGATATTAGCAAGAGAGTTTTCAATTCCTTTGCCCAACAATGAGAAACCTAAATTTGTAAAAAAGACACCGCCGAAGAAAAAGGTTGTAAGAACTGAGGAACCAAAGAAAGAACCAGATGTAGAGATACTTAACTGGATAGTAGAAAATGTCGGATTAACGAAAAAAGCCGAGGATTTCCTTTTTGAGGAAAGAAAATATAAACATGAGGTAATAGAGGAACTACATATAGGATCGGTAGATAATGGACAGAAACTTGTGGCTAAGCTAACAGCTCAATTTGGGTTGGAACGTTGTATGGATAGCGGTGTGATAGTGAAAAGACAATATGGATTAGAGCCATTCTGTATAGTTCCTTGTCTTATTATACCATATTATGACATAAATGGAAGGATAGTAAATCTTCAAAGCAGACGATTGACAAAAGAGCGAAACTATAGGTTTAATTTTGTTCCAGGACTTGCAGTGCCACTCTATAACCTTCCAATTTTAAAAGATATGGAAATGGATGAGCCTCTTTATATATCAGAAGGAATCACTGATTGTTTCGGGATGTTGTCGGCTGGAAAAAAGGCTATTGGCATTCCGAGTACCTCGCTCTTCAAGGATTCTGACTTGAAATATCTGATGAACAGGTTGCTATTTATGTATCCCGACCAAGACGATGCTGGAGCAGGTTTATATGAAAAAATGAAGGAGGCTTTGAATAAAGTTGGATGTAGTTTACATAAATTGTCACTACCTAAAGGGTATGGTGACTATTCAGAATATTACGCAGACAAAATTGCTAAGCTATGAGCTATTTTGATAGAATAACCTCGATAGAGAACTTGATGCTGGCGTGGAAGAAACTGGAAAGAAGCTTCCATCACGGCGAGGTTTGGTATGATGAATTGGACCTTACCGCATTCAAGTTCAGGTTGACAGAAAATCTCATTCGGATAAAGAATGAGATAGAGGGTGGTACATACGAGATGGAGGCAATAGTCCCTGCACCATATCCGAAAGCTAACGAGAAACCGAAAGATGGAGAGAAACTTGGAAAAATGCGAATCAGGCAAAGTTTCCAAATTGACATCAGGGATCAACTGGTATGGATGGCTATTACAAATGTAATAGGAGAGGTGTTTGAGAGATTAATGCCCGCCTGGAGCTATGGTAACAGATTGTATGTACCGATTTGGAAAGATCCTGAGACAAAACAATTGAAGGTAGGATATTACCGTAGTTCAAATCCACGTATATACAAGAAATGGTCAAATAGCTGGCCACTGATGCGAAAACATATTTCGGTAAGTATCAAGCAATTGGCCAAGGTAAACCTGAATGAAGATGATAATAGCATAGTTGAGGATAATAACCAGATTTCTGATGACTATTTTAAGTTGCCTTATCTGACGAAAGAATATTTCAACAATGCTAATTCTAAACAGGTGTTGTTTTGGACTGGGTTAGACCTAAGTAAATTCTACGAAAAGGTAGATATGCGTAGGGTAGCATCTGTGATTAAGGATAAAGTCAAAGAGGAGGATGAAGAGACCACTATAAAGTTACATAGGCTTATTGACTGTGTGACAAACTTCAAGGTAAGCCTCTATACCTTTGATGAAAAAAAGAATTATGACGCACTGAAGGATATGCAACTGGAAGACTATGAGAACTTCCATGGCCTACCAACAGGACTTGAAGTTGCTGGTTTTATAGCCAATGTGTATATGTTGGATATCGACTTGGCTGTGAAAAGAAAACTCGCTACAAAAGAATTTAAGAATCTGATACATTTTAGGTATGTGGATGACCATGTCTTTATAGCGCGAGAACCAGAAACCCTATATAAATGGGTGATGTGGTATAAAAAACTGATTACGAGTGCGCCATTTGGACTTCAAGTAAACGAAGATAAAGTTGAACCCCAGGAATTAGGCTCAGTCTATGATGAAAGTAAGAGCGAGGATGAAGCAGTGGCCCTTATAAAACAGTTTGGCGCAATAAGTCCAAACTACCCTGCACCTCTGCTGACTATGGCTATGAAGAAAGTATCGCAGATAGCCAAACAGGATTTGAGCCTTATGACAGAAAGCGAGCGGGGCATGATGTTTAAAGATTTGCAGATGCTGCTCGTATCAGACCTACCCGAACAGGAAATCAAACATAATACACGTATATCATTTGCTACCACGATGTTGACAAGAATGATGCTAAGTGACATGGTGGATTATAATGAGATATATCGTTTGAGAAAATTGTGGGTCGGTTATGTAGATGGTCTGACTGAAGATAAGTTTAAGAATCTGAAGAATACTTACAAAGACTATATATATAATGATGCTCAGCTCATCATGAAAATGGAAGGCGATGCTGACTGGACTTACATTCAAGAGATTAACAAAGAATTAGCAAGGGCGGAACAGCATCGTAAAAACATGGTTGATGAAATATACAACCTGTTAATCAGGGCGGTTAATGAAGTGCCAGACAAACCCAGAGTGTGGTTACGGGCTTTTGAGTTCTGCGCTCATCATTGTCCAAAGAAGATAAGGGAGCTATACAGTCTTGTTCGTTCCTTCGCCCAGGAAAAGAAAATGCACCCATTGGGGTGTGATTATATTGAGGCAACACTCAATATACATCGGGCTGAGATGCTGTTGATGGTGATGGCTGAACTTACATTGAAGGGTAGAGGCAAAACTGAGCATGAGAAAGCAATGATGATGGACTTCATAGTTAATGCCTGTGCAATCAGTGATTCTTTATCGAACCATTATTTTGTTGCGGACTCATTGCTCCAGGTGCATAAAGCTATCGCTTTTTGTTATCTCGTAAATAAAGAGGATAAAATAATTCCGTTTGGTTCAGCTGGCATTGACTATTTGGAGAGGGTGGGTAAGTATGATCCCACTTACTGGATGTTGTTAATTCATGAAACTTTAAATGGTAGGAGAATGAAGGTGAAAAATGTAATCAAGGAGCTATTCCCTTCTGATCTTAACAAAGTATCTGTTAACTCGCCCTATTTCCCATACTTTCTTGGAGTATTTATCAGTGAGCCTTTAGAATTAGACGATTTTGAGTTTGATAACCCTGAAGGTTTGGTTTTGAATCATGAAGATCTGAAATACTTTGTTGCTAGTATGGATGGTTATTCCGACTATTTAGGTAGAATCTGTCAAGCAGACAAGTTGCATAGGGATTTAAACAAGAAAGGTTCGACCTACTGGAGGTTTGGTCAGTGGATAGATTTTGCAAGGCAGATACAAAGAGATGATCCTAATTACAGACTGCTCCCGGTGTGGTCAGAATTTGTTAGTGTGAAAATTATGATAGCACTGATTAATTATCTCCATAGTGATACAGAACAGTTGTTCAAACTGAAGGCCATTCATCCTGCTAATATCAAGTTCAGCCAAAAAGAATGGAAAAAGAGTTATAATGACTGGAATTATTGGATAAATGATGAGAACTCGATAACGGTAAAAATAGATTATCTCGTAGAAAAATCAATAGTCTATCAACTACCAGCCATGATGACAATGAATGGCCCTGATTATAATATGGTTTATGCTTTGGGCTTGTTTTTCCTGCAGTTGCTTGTGAAAGAGAAATCTTTACCATGGATTATGAATAGGCCAGAATATGGGTTTGAATGGATGAGTGTGTTGGATGATTTGATACACAAAGGCAGTGTTTCTTCTTTAACAAGCCGAATCGTAACATCGTGCCTTTCTGTTAGAAACAGGGAGAACAGAATATTGAGACAAGACACAGGAGCAGATCTTAATGACCTTTATTGGGTGGATAACCCCAAAATATGGGATGTTGATGATTTGTTGGAACAATTAAAAAAAGACTTGGAGTTATTAAAGACCAATTTGGTGTCAGTGGCAAATAGCCAGCAGAGGCAAGTAATTGTTATAGATTTAGAATAAAGATGGAAGAGTTTCTTAAAGTAGCATTGATACAAACTACGCTTGATTCTGAATTGGCATGGAATCTGACAGGAGGCCGAAAAGGAGCCTACAAGATGGACCAAGCCGAGGCTAAGCGCGTGTGGAACGAAATATGCGCAGCATGTAGCGAGCTTATCCATCTAGAAGAAAGTCGCAAACCTCATATCATAGTGCTACCGGAATTATGTGTCGCAGATATTCATCAAAGCCTGTTGCCTGGATTAGCTGACGGGCTTGGAGCGATTATCATTTCTGGTTTGGACTACTACATGAATAGCGATAACAAGATTGAGAACAATGCTGGTGTATATATTCCGAAGAACTGGCCTTTAGGAAAGGGCAGATCGCCGCGTAAGTGTTTCTATTTTGGAAAACGTTTTTTTGCGAGAAGAGAATTAGAAGCTATCAAAAATGCTGGAATGGTACACCAGTCGTGTGATAAGTTTTATTTGTTGAATGCAGGTGACTATGGCAAGATTGGAGTTTCGATTTGTGCCGACTTTTACGATATAGAGCGCTTTGCTGTCTATAAGCACAAGATACACCATCTGTTTATTTTGGCTTATAACCAAGATGTGAAGTCATTCTACTTCTTGGCTGAAGCCATTTCGCGACTGGTATATTGCAATGTGGTGATATGCAATACTGGACATTATGGTGGGTCTGTATGCTTTTCTCCCTATAGGCACGACTATGACCGTTATGTGTATAAGCATGAAGGCAAAGAACTATTTACTACGCAGGTGGTTAAACTGCCTGTGGCAGCATTTGATGAAGCTCAAAAAGGAAATGATACTAAGAAACTATTTAAGAACCCACCGCCAGGTTATGACGATTGAGAAGATATGAACTATAGATTTCAAGAAATAATGAAAATGGTTGTGCCAGGATTTCTCCTGATTATTATCATTGTGGTGTTTAACAGTGCCTACGAGGTAGAGTTTTATGGTGAGGTTGGTAAATTGGTAAAACGTGTCAAACCTATCTCCAATGCCTTATTGGTTATAGTATTGCCATTTGTGGCTTTTATCATAGGTTATCTGGTTAATATGGTAGCCAGTTTTTGTGAGAGGTATTCTTATAAGTTTAATATTATTGATCGACCATCACATAAGTTGCTGAAGATAGAGTCGATGTATACCAAAGAGCAACGTCAAAGGTTGATCGCTCTGATAAACCATAAGGATGAATATAATATCTGTAGGAAACAGGCTGGGCTCATTTTTAAGAAGGTAAAGGAGATACTAAAGAGAAGTCACGATGTGGATGAGTTTTACTATCAGTCGGTGATGGCTCGAAATATCTTGTCTGCATACAGTATCGGCTGGATATATGGTGTAATAATGGTGTTTCGTAAGAGTCTGGCTTTTTCAGAGTTTGGATGGCTGTGGTTTGCTAGCGTTGTGCTATGGCTTTGCCTGTTTTTTCAATGGTGCAGGAATAATAAGACATATGCAAGGCGGCTTATTGCGGAATATCTGGCATCATGAAGAGGATGAATAAAGAACGACTAAATAATATGCCAGAATATTTTTCAGAAAGAATAGGCAGGGGCTTTAAGATGATTGCCATCAGGCCTTTGGAACCGACTGCGCAGGAGTGTAACCAAACCATCAAGACAACGATAGTGCAGAGCATGCAGAAATCGATGTCGGGAAAGGAAGATTGGCATTACTTTTGTAATGGCTGCATCATTGACGAAAAGCAGGGAACAGTGGGAATTCACTATCATTCTTTGGATGATCAACTGATTTTTAAAGGTCAGAAAATGGATGTACATATTGGTGCAATTGTTGGGAAAAACGGTTCCGGCAAGAGTACTTTAGTGGATTTAGCCATTAGAATGATGAATAATGTGGCAGCATCGGTATTTGGAGAATATCCCCATTTTGCAGCAGCAGAGCACCTCCATTTTATAGACTATGTGTTTGGAGAATTGATATATCTGATGGATGGAACTGTATATCGCTTGGAGATACGAAACAGACAAATCCAATTGCATAGATATACAGAAGCAAGCTCTGAAGGAGATTATTGTATTTTTCTTAAGAAGGAGAGACCGATTATTATCCTGAATGGAGGAGAGGGAGACGTAATACAACCACTTGGACCATCGGGAACAGCGGAAATACTGAAGAATCACTTCTTTTATACAGTTGTATGTAACTATTCTTTCTATGCATACAACTATCGTGACTATGTGTATGAGCAGACGAATGATGAGCGCATCAAAAAAATAACGAATAATGTAGGTGTAGAGAAGGAGGAAGAAAAATATTGGGTAAGTGGAGTGTTCCATAAAAACGACGGTTATCAGACACCTATTGTGTTGAATCCTTGGCGCAAAGAGGGCAATCTTGATGTTGACAAGGAGAACGGCTTGGCCATGGAACGAATTATTTCGCTACTGTTTTATGACGACTATGTGAGTCAGCAATATCCGTTTAGGAAGATACTAGACAAGCTAACTATCAAGTATATAAAATTACCAAGGCGTAGCAAAATTCCTGTTGGTAAGAATTCTATCGTGAATAAGCTTTTTGGTGATGATGATAAGTATGACCAGCTTAGGATTAATATTGATGAGTGGCTGTACCAGTTGATAATTGATACATGGCGTGAGTTTTTTTACATTGGAGAGATAGGTTACTCGCCAATTGAAGAGGATGCCAAGAACTATATAGTCTATAAGACATTGAAGATTTGCAGCCATTATATTAGCTATACTGACATCATAAATGAGATGATGAAAGCGGATGCTAGTTGTGATACGATTAAAGACCGGCTGAAAGTATTAGGAGCAGACCGAACACATATCACCTCAAAACTTCGCAGAGCCTGCTATCAGTTGCGTTATAAATACTATCAATATCAGGATGTTAAAGCCGTAGGATTATCCGTAACTGATATTCAGGAGTGGATGGACGATAAGATTCATAATCACGATGATGAAAAGGAAAACTGTACGCTGAGATACGATGACTTACTGCCACCACCATTTTTTGATTTCAATCTTGGTATAGAAGACGATAAAGGCCAGGTTGTACCGTTTACGGGATTAAGTACAGGAGAGAGGCAGGCGACATACGTTATCAGCAATATGATGTATCACTTGGTGAATATTAATTCTGCCTGGAACGATCGGGGAAGTAGCCATGATGTGAAATATCATTATGTAAACATGATGCTTGACGAGGTTGAGCTGTATTTCCATCCAGACCTACAGCGACGATTTATTGATATGGTATTGAGTGCTATCCGTTCTGTTGAGTTACCAGAAATATATGGGCTAAACATTACATTAGTAACCCATTCGCCATTTGTAATCAGTGACCTTCCTGATACCAATATTATGTATTTGGGGAGAGATTATGTACGGAGGAGAACATTTGGTGCAAACATATACGACCTGCTTGATAATACATTCTTTATGGATGAGAGTATCGGAGAACTTGCCAAAAAGCGGATAGAACAGTTTGTGATGAACTATAACAAGCAGTTAAGGGAGTGGAAAAAAGATGATATGTTGGGGATTGAACGTAGGGTAGATGAAGAGGCATGCCTGGAATTTGGGCAGAGTTTATATTTCTATCGTTATCTTGGAGAGATTATCGGAGATAATTATCTGCGGAGGGAACTGAATGATATGATAGGTGAGTTGTATAAATTTTACTATGAGAAGGGGCTGATGGAATGAAGAAGATTAGATATTGGGAGTTATCCCCTGCTGACAGAGGACAATTGATAAAGGATTATCTTGCTATCTTCAATGGTGTAATAGAAGATAAAACTGATAAAAATGGCAGTGTAGTAAAGAAAGGGTTACAGACAAGATGGGAGGAGTGGCTTAATAATTATGCCCCAGCGAGCATACTACCTAAAAATGTAAAGACTCTGATTGTAGCACCATTTAATAAACTTGTCAAATATTACGAGGAGTTTATAAATCTTCCTATTCCAAAAACAAAGGTAGGACAAAACGGAAAACAGATTCGAAGTGATGAACTATGTGAACTTGATGAAATATTTAAATATTCGCATGGTTTTGATAGTATGATAGCAGATTTTTTTATTGAGCGTGCTGAAAAACTTGGGATTAGAACCTGTTATTATTGTGAGATGGCATACGTTAATAACTATGAATATTGGGATCAAGGAAAAAGAACCCTACGTAGACAATTTGATTTGGATCATTTCCTGCCTAAAGGGAAGTGTCCGTGTATAGGACTTTCACTTTTTAACTTTGTTCCGTCTTGTCAGGTATGTAATTCTAGAATTAAGCAAGAGGAAATTCCGGGGCAAGACTCTTCTGAATATGTTTTGTTTTCACCATCTTCGAAAGCAGCGGATTATGATAGGAATATTACAGTCAGACTGCGCTTCGGGACGGACAATGGAGGGGTAAACGGGAGGTATATACATTTTAAGACTGTAAAGCCGTACGAGAAGTATGTGAACTTCTTTCACTTGGAAGAGAGGTACGAGTTTCACAAGGTAGAGGCGCTTCGGCTGAACCGCTTGCAGAAGAGGTATCCGGATGTGAAGATAAGGAGTATTGCAAAGTTGTTACACTATAAGCCAGATATAGTGAAAGAGGACATCTTTCATTTGAAATATATGAAGGAAGAAGGACGGTGCTTCGAGAAGATGACGAGGGATATTTTAGGATAAATATTACGGCCGATAGTTTACGACAAGAAAATGCTTCAATCAAGAATACAAAGACCGATACCAAAGCGGTTGTCTCATTATACGGATTTGGCAGCTTTAAAAAGCATTCTTTCTGATCAAGAGGGGAAGGGAATTTGCTTTAGGGCTTTTTCTAATAGGTGTAAGAATGATGACCAAGAGATCAGAATGGGTGAGTATATGCTCAAACGGGTAAGAGAAGTACTGCCAACGAGTGCTTCTTTGCTAAACCAATTTGGTGGCTATGAGGATTCTGCATCCATATCGTTTATGGAAGGTGAGGTTAATCAGCATATGCTTAAAGAATATGGTAGCTGTCGTTTAGAGTTCAATCTTAGGGGTATTGGAGTTGGTTTGCTTGCAAGAGGGCTCATAGATTGTGAATATGTTCCTGAAAGCGAGTTGGAGGAGTTTGCAGATGAATACTGTGAGATGATTAGCCACAAGTTTAACTCTATTCCAACTTTGCAAGAAAAATATGGAAAGTACTCTCCACTCGTTTTTGCTCATTTGGGAGACTTTTTTATGATGGAAAATGACATCATGACAAAGGTGTTTGGTTTGAAAGAACAGCAATGGAGTGAAGAGAGAGAGTGGAGAAGAGTTTTGCCGCTTAATGATAAGGCTAAAATTCTCTATTGTAATAAGAAACCATATATTGAGTATTATCTAGATAAAAAGTATTTGACAGGTATTACGGTTGTTTGTTCGCTAGATACTAAAGGTGGGGCTCAGAAGGACGCTGACGATATTTCGAACTATATATCAGAGAGAAACTATAAAGCAACAGTCAGAGTTGAAGTTTATGGTAAATGATAATGTGTGACGATGACACAAGAAGAACGTTGGCTAAAACGATATGAAGAGGTGGTTGAATTTATTGAAGCCAATCATCAGAATCCGTCGAAGTACCGGATTGAGGAGCATGATATGCTAAATTGGCTGAAGGCGAATCGTAAGGCGATGAATGCTGGGAAGATGAAACCTGAGAGGGTAGAGAAGTTTAGAAAACTTCTGGAAATGACGGAACAGTATAGGAGGAAGAACCAGTATGAATAGTGGTCGCGATAATATCGCAACATACGGGACTAAATAAGCTGCCATGGTATGGCAGCAAACAGGACAAGTAGAAATCGATGGAAGAACCATCGAGCACTGTGAAAAAAGGAATGAGGCAGCTCAATACATATCATAGCGGGATGGCTGGGTACCTGATGGACTTCGGATTTGGAGGATTCATTGGGTACGGGAAAGGTATGCCTGTAGGATTGGTGATGGAAGAGCTGAATATAAGCATGAGGTATTATTAGGACGATAGGCCCTGCGGAGAAACGCAGGGAGTAGTGGATATCTCAACGGGTAAACCGTTGAGCACTAGCGGTATATATATGGGCATCCCCCGATTCGGCTTTTCGTGAGCTGGGTCGGGGGATGTCGCGTTTGGTCGGGGCTATTCACTGGCGGCGGTAGTTGCCGACGACTTTGTATATCTCTACGATGATGTCCTTGGGGATGCTGGACTCTACAGGAGTGCCATCGACCATCTGTGTGAAGTTGATGCTTTGCTCGTCTGGCTGAGTGACAGACACCTTACGGAGTACTTTATATTCGCTGGTAACGACGACGCAGATGAAATCACCAGGAATATATTCCTTCCATGAACTCAGACGCTTCAGCGCTATGATGTCAGCAGGCATGATGAATGGTGCAAGGGACTTGTCGGTATTGATGCACATGAAATCGAAATCTCCTGCCATTGGAAAAGATACAGGTGTTTCTTTGCCAGTAGATATAGGTTGTCCTTTGCTGTCCAGACACGAATCAAAATCCGTGTTGTACAGTAGCTTTTCATCAGCTGACTCTACGCGAGGTCCAAAAGGCTTGTTTCTTCCAAGAAACATATTTCCGTCACCAGTATATAGCCATGCAGCACTCACGTCATATTTCTGACAAAAGAGATCAATGGCCTTTTGGGTAGGCTTCTGCCAGCCTTTCTTGATTTTGCTCAGTACCTGGTCGTTTGTGACGATACCTTCACGGTAGAGTTGTGCTCCTGAGAGGCGTAGTTCTTCAGCAGCCTTTGCAAATCTCTCTGCTACACCTTGCATGACTTCTTGTTCATTGATTTGAGTCATAATGTTTAAATTTTGCTAAAATCTGACGTTTATCAGGAATGAAAATTATAAATATCTTGCTTAATGTTATAAATATCTGTAATTTTGCAGCCGTTTAAACTGCTATTCGGGTGCAAAGATAAGCATTATCTCCGAAATATGCAAGAAAACGCAGAGATATTTTATAATGAATTTATAATTTAACATAATATAAAAGATAAATAAGTGTAATAAGATGGAGATTCCGGTAACAACATTGCAAGCGATGCTAACGAATGCTGCTACGCTTGGTGCGATGTCAGCGGTGAAGCGGCTCGATCCGGTCAAGGATGAGCTGAAAGCGTCAGAGGTGAGAACTTGGTTGGGAAACGACAGTAAGATGAGTCGGAAGTTTGATGCCATGGTTAGGAAAGGAATGATCAAGGGCTTCAAGAAAGGAACCAGCCAAAACTCACCTTTTTATTATTCCAAGTGTCAGATAGAGGCGGCGTTTGCTGCCGTAAGATGCAAAGACCTGCTATGAACGAAGAAACAGAACAACGAACGGCTGGGTACATCACTTTGCCATTAGCAGTGCTGGATGGCTGGGTTGGGCAGAATGCCCAGTACCTGAAATGGTGGACTCAGCTCAGGCGTGAAGCCTCTTGGACGGACAAAACCGTCTGGTATAACCGCCAACAGGTTTACCTCCAAGCAAGACAGGTCATCGTAACGGTCAATTCGCTGGTAAAGCAGTGGCATGTAAGCAAGCCAACCGTGATACACTTCCTGCAGCGATTGGAAAGCGAAAAACTCATTGAGCGACAGGCCGATAGCCGTAAGACAATCATCACCATCACCCCATTGGGATGGGCTGATTCAGAGGTAAAACCAGAGGTAACACCAGCGGTAAAAGTTGACCAAGATGTTGACCACCAAACTTACCGCCAACCTTTACCACCTATTATTAATAATAAAGAGAAAAATATTATAGCCAGTGGAGGAGCGCGTGCGCGCGAGGAGGAGGTGGCTAATCATGATTTTGATGAGATTATCTCTTTTTTCAATCAGCAGATGAAAGGTAAGGGCATTCAGCAAGTAGCTATTATCACGTCAGAGCGCAGACAAGCCTTTGAACGTCTGATGTCGCAGACGGGCGTGAACAAGGACACGCTGAAGCAAGCCATCAAGAATGCTGCTGAGAGTGACTTCTTGAATGGCAAAGGACCAAAGGGATGGGTCGCCAGCTTTGACTGGATGATGATGCCGCAGAACTTTCAAAAGGTGTTGGAGAACAACTACCGCAATAAACCAGTAACACAACAAGTACAGTATGGGACAACCGATGGATATCAAGACCCTCGTAGAGGTGTTGAAGCGTCAAGGACGAGCTCTTATGCTTCCGGGTATGACAGACCACTCTAAGTTAGGTGTAGATGAACAGGGACTAACGGCTCTGTTGGAGATGGCATACCGAAAGCAGGTTGCCATGCGCAGAGTTGCTTATGTTCCCAATAACCTAACCACGGGAGCCATTAAAAAACTAGCCCATTTCCTGACAGATGGTGGTGATAACCGCTTTATGATCGTGCTGGATGGCAGTACTGCTACAGGTAAGACCACACTGATGACAGCTATGCGACAAGCCTTGCATTGGCTGACAGACCATAGACTGGTATCAGATGATGTTGGTTTGAGGATTCTTGATGCTACCAAAATCTGCACCCTGATGGACTCCAGCAGAGATTGGAACGAACTGTTAAGCTGGCCGTCATATCTTGGTATTGAAGACCTGGGATGTGAGCCTGCAGAAATCCTCAGATGGGGCAATCCCCTCTATCCAGTGCGGGAACTTATCACAGAGCGTTATAAATTACGCCTTCCCATGGTGGTGAGTACCAATCTCGACAGTGACCAGCTGAGAGAGCATCTTGGACTGAGAATCGTGTCCAGAATGAACGAGATGGCTTTCTATATCCATTTCGAGAATGAGGACTTCCGTAAGATGGCGTGGTACAGTCACCATCCAGAAGCGAAAAACTAAGTGTGAAAAAGCGGCGAATGAAAAATGAATGATGAATAAGGTGTACAACTAAGAGAAAATAACAAATAAAACTATATTATGAAAGAACTTAGTCCAGAAAAGAAGCTCCGATTGGAAAAACTGGAGCTATTAACCTATGATGTTGAAGTGGGCAATACCCACAGAGTACGAAAGGTGAAAGGAACGATGCTTAATTCTGCCTTTCTGTTAGGTGAGTTGAGCGACAGCAGACGGACGATGATAGTCCGCCAAGTGGAGAACGAACGCAAACCAGTGAGAGTAGAAAGCAAGGATTTCGAGGGCGTGCTTATAAACATACTCATCGGATATATTCAGAGCAAGCGCTGTAAGTTACCGTTCAACGAGGCTTTTGCTTGTAAGCGACTGTCGCTGAAGTCTTGGCCTAAAGGCTATATCGACGGCTTCATACCCAATGATTTCCATGTAAAAAGAGAGTATCTTGATGAGATTGCCAGAATGGTGAGTATCCATGTGACCGCCAACGGTCTGACGCTATCTCATTCGGAAGCAGCATAAATGAGAGATAATAACCAAGCTACTGCAGACCATTGTGGTCGCAGTACTAACGAAAACAATTTAATTTCAACAATAATATTATGACTATGTATGTAATGTCCTCTGGTGAGGGCTTTGAAGACTACTGTCTTCGTACTTTTAAGACCATGCTTCATGGTGAGATGTTTCCCTATAGCTTACGCGAAACATACCACCTTGTGTTTGATTCGTGGGACGAGGCAGTGAATGAGATTAATGAGTATGGTGTTGAGGGTTATTCCTATATGGTGAGCCCTGATGCCGAAGACTACCTTCTCAGCATGTGTGGATTCACCCGGCATGTTGTGTTGCAGGATAAGACACTGCAACTGCTTGCCTTGTTCTGTGACACTACCTATCGGCAGCAGATGGCTATCTTTGACATTCCCGTGCGCTTTACAACCAGATGTGAAAAGATGGCAAATGGTAAGATGGGAATTGTGCAGATTCCCATCAAGGATCATCTACCCAAGAGTCCAGATGCCCGCAACGATGGATTCATGTCCTGCTGTGGTGACTTGTACGCCAAGACCTGCTTTGACAAATTCCTGCAGGAGTCGGGATTTACGCAGAGTACATCAGCTGTCGCCGCATCCTATGGTATTCCGGAAGAAGGGCTACTGTGTATCTTGAACCAGAACGGCATCATTAAAGAGAACGAGGATGATGTAGGTTGGGAGTTGGCAGAGGCGCTAAAAGATTCGGAGCTGATTAGAGAGAAGAGCGGAACGGACGGAATGCCAGAAAAGCAATGGACTTATAAAGGTCAATACTATATCTGGACGTTGCTCACCAAGAATTGCTCTGTCAGACCTCGTTGTGATAGAAGCAACTATTAGAAGTGATAATCATACGATTTGTTTATTAATAAAAAGGAAAGGACGCTGGCTCGTGAGGGTCAGCGTTTTTTTGTGCCCAGATGCTAAGGAAGGAATGAAAAGTATATAAAGCAGATAAAAAGGCATTGTGATTGAAATAATCGCAGTACCTTCGCAGCCGAAAACGAAAAACAGGATAACACGAAAAAGAAAATACTATGAAATTCACAACACTGTTAACGATTATCATTGTGGGCTACGTCATCTACTATGCCTATCAGATCATTCACGACCTGTTCTTTACCAAGGGTGTGCTGTCTGATGAGCTGCATATAGAGGAAGAGGTGGACATTACAGGCGAAGTGGAAAAGTACCAGCCTGTGAAAGTCAGCAGGGAGGACATCCCTCTGACCAGAACTAACACCAAGCCAGATACGGCAGAGGATGACGGATTGACCCAGATGTGCGGAGGCTATACCATTGATGAGTTGCATGATGCACTCTGTCTGGAGCAGGAGAATTCAGGTAGTACCGCACTGAAAGATGTGATGAAACTTTACGAATAATACCTATACCATACGGGATAACACACTTTGAAAAACACGCAATCCCCACTTTAAGAATTTCAAAAACAAAAGAAAAAATGAAAAACACATTATGCAAAAGAATTGGAACAAGCTATGTTCTATTGTCAAGAGTTGTAAGCCAAAGATGTCTAACCAAGGTCTGAGACTGACCGCATTAGCCGTGCTGTTTGTGATGAGCACCGGTTACTGTCTGGCCGATGCCGGATCGAGTGCCATCACTGGAGCCGTAGGCACCTTCAAGGGTTACATCCAGCCTGTGCGTAACCTCCTCTATGTGATTGCCGCAGTGGTCAGCATCATCGGAGCCTTCAACGTCTTCTACAAGATGAACAACGGCGACCAGGATGTGAAGAAGACCATCATGATGACCATTGGTGGTTGTGCCGCTCTGGTAGCTATGGCTGTTGCACTGCCTAAGTTCTTCGGCTATTAAGCGTATGGAAACGAACTATGCCGGCTATCCCGTCTACAAGGGGCTGCAGCTCCCATTGGAGTTCATGGGCATTCGGGGAAGGTTTATCCTCATTGCCGCAGCCACCTTTGGCGTCTCATTCCTCGGTTTCATTGCAGGGTATGTCCTCTTCGGACTGGGCATATCCCTGCTGATTCTGGGGGTGAGTGCCGGAGGCGGTCTGCTGACCATCTACATGAAACAGAAGAAGGGCCTGCACTCCAAGAGACGGGACAAAGGCGTACAACATTATCACCATCTGTATGAGCGTTAGGAAAAACACACTGGACGGACTCTTTTCGGGCATCGAGGACATTACCGATGCACGGGGAAAAGTTGTGAATACCGTGCTGTATAGCAAGGCAGGCAACTACTCATCTATCTTTGAGATAGAGAACCCAGTGCAGCAGTACTGTACCGATGCAGACCAGTACTACGCCTTTATGAACGTGCTGGATCATATGCTCCAGACACTCGGTGAGGGCTATGCCCTGCAGAAGCAGGACATTTTTTGCAGACAGGCATTCCATCATGACATTACTCCTGGTATGGAGTTCTTGACGGAGAGCTACTTCCGCTATTACGAGGGCAGACCCTATACAGAGATCCGTACCTTTATCATTATCACCCAAGAGACCAGAAAGAGCACCTTTGTTGCCTACGACCCAAAGAAATGGGCCGAGTTTACTAACAAGGTGCAGAAGGTGAAGGACATTTTTGAGGAGAAGGGACTGAGACATCATCTGTTAGACAGACATGAGATAGACGAGTATCTGCACCGCTTTATGGCCTTTGACTTTAAAAAGGGACCATTCGGTATGACAAATTTGAAGTGTACCGATGACTGTCTGAAGATGGGCGATAAAGTCGTCAAGAACTTCTCACTCGTTGACATCGACGTGATAGACCTGCCGAATGTCATCCATCCTGTGCAGACCAAGCCTGTCAATGGCTACCCGGTCAGCACCGATTTGCTGTCGTTCCTCTCTACAGTACCCCTGACGGACTGTGTGGTCTATAACCAGGTCATCCAAATACCAGCCCAGAGAAAGGAACGTCAGCGACTCATTGGTAAAAGCAAACGCCATGCCTCGATGCCTGACCCCAGCAACAAACTTGCCAAGGCAGACATCGATGAAGTACTGGAGGTGATTGCCACGGAGCAGAAGACACTCGTCTGGACAAACTTCAACGTCCTCGTGTCCTGTAAGCCGGAACACTTAACAAAAGTGACCTCCTATCTGGAAACGCGGCTCTTTGAGGTGGGCATTGCCCCATCGAAGAGTGCCTATAACCAATTGGAGCTCTTTTGTTGTTCCTTCCCTGGTAATGCCTATAGTTTCAATAAGGATTACGATCTCTTTCTGACTTTGCAGGATTCTGCCTTGTGCCTCTTTTATAAGGAGAGGATGAAGCATGACGAGGTGACACCTCTGAAGGTCTATTATACCGACAGGCAGGGCGTACCCATCGCCATTGACTTTACCGGTAAGGAAGGAGAGCTAAAGCTCACCAACAACAGTAACTTCTTCTGTCTTGGGCCATCGGGTAGCGGTAAGAGCTTTTCGACCAATACCGTGGTGCGCCAGTTGATCGAGCAGTGTACCGATGTCGTGATGGTTGATACGGGTGACTCGTATGAGGGAATCTGCGGCTATTTCCATGGTACTTACATCTCCTACAGCAAGGAGCATCCTATTTCCATGAATCCATTTAAGGTCAGTGATGTGGAGTACCAGCAGAACTTCGGAGAGAAGAAGAATTTTTTGAAGTCACTTATCTTCCAAATCTTTAAGGGTAACAAGGCACCAGAGAAGTTGGAGGACACCATCATTGATACCGTGTTGAACGAGTATTATGATGCGTACTTCCATCCCTTTAGTGGTTATAGCAATGAAGAGAAGGAAGAACTGAGGAAGCAACTGCTGTTGGCTGACAAGCGTAACGGTAAGTACGGAGAGTATATTGAGGCCATCGAGAATGACGCGGATTCAGACCTCACCCCCGACCTCTCACAGGGCAAGGGAAATAGTGATACCTACACCGAAGACGAGAAGGCACACCATGCCAAGGTGGAGCGTATCGTGGAGAAGCTGCATAACTTGGCTAATGACGAAGGAGCCAGCGCAGGCGAGCGTGCACATGCCAATAACCAGCTGATGCGCCTGATGCCAGAGCTGATAGAGGGACACTATCTGATGAAGATAGACCAGAGGATTGCCCGCATGGAGCGACAGAAGCGAGACTTGAAGGTGACTCATCTGAGTTTTGATACCTTCTATGAGTTTGCCTGTGAGCGCATCCCTCAGATGATGCAGGAAAAAAGTATCGCTTTTCCCATCAATGATTTTGCCGCTATCTTGGAACCCTTCCATAAGGGTGGTAAGATGGACACCATTCTCAATAATGACATGGATTTGAACCTCTTCGATGAGAAGTTCATCGTGTTTGAGATAGATAAGATCAAGGATGACCCAGTACTCTTTCCCATCGTGGTACTGATTATCATGGATGTGTTCCTGCAGAAGATGCGTATCAAGAAAGGACGCAAGGCCCTGATTATCGAAGAAGCTTGGAAAGCCATCTCTTCACCGACGATGGCAGAGTATATCAAGTATCTGTATAAGACCGTGCGAAAGTTCCACGGCATCGCAGGCGTGGTGACGCAGGAACTCGGTGATGTGATTGATTCACCCATTGTCAAAGAGGCCATCATCAACAACTCCGACATCAAGATACTCCTGGATCAGAGTAAGTTCAAAGACAGGTATGATGAGATTGCTGCCATCCTCGGTATCACCGACGTACAGCGACAGCAGATTTTTACTATCAATTCGCTCGATAACCATGAGGGACGCAACTACTTTAAAGAAGTCTGGATATGCCGTGGTCAAAGCTCAGATGTCTATGGTGTGGAAGAACCGCCGGAGTGCTATATGGCCTATACTACTGAACGTGCAGAGAAGGAAGCTCTGAAGATATATATCAAGCACTATGGCGATGACACTGTTGAGGGCATCCGACACTTTTGTAAGGATATGGAAAAGGCTGGACTGACGGGTAAGTACCTGAAGTTCGCCAATGAGGTTAACAAACAACAAAACGTAATGGAACTATGGAAGAAGGAAACGTAAAAAACACAAGTGCGCAGATACGCGCTGAGACAGGGACAAGAGTTGTAGCTCTGTTGTTGGTGGCGTTGCTCGTCACAACACCTACCTATGCCTGGCACTTGAATTATGATTGGAGGACGACACAACAGGTCGGTCAAAACACCGCTGCCGTTTCAGCAGTAGAGGAAACGCATAATGCCACCCTTGACAAACAGAGGAAAAAGCAGGAGCGCATTGCTGAGTATACCACCGCTATCAACGTCATCAAACAGCTGTATAAGCAGTCGATGCAGAACACGAAAGGCTTTGGTGAGGAGAGCATGTACTACAAGCTTATCGGCGAGAATGCCCTCTATATTGTGACCAATATCCCTGTTGCTGTGAGCTGGCTCACGAAGAAACCGCATATTAACCTACCTCTGTGCTTAAACGAGATCAGTAACCTGACGTTGAAGACTGAGCAGTGTATTGCAGGCTTTGTGAATATCGTGAATAACGGCCATGTCGGTTCACCGTTGAAGTCCAACAGTCTGATACCACAGAACGGTGGCACAGCCAATATCGGTCAGAGTGACGGTTATAACTTCATGAGCAGGGAAGACAGAATGGGTATGGCCAATGACATCCTGGAGGACTTGGTGATAGTGAGGAATAACCTCGACACGCTCATTGTCCTCTGTCAGACCAATAACGGACTGGAAGACCTGTTGATGGAACTCGACCCGGATGCTTGGTGTACTGCCATGCAGATGAAATGGTCGGTGGATGATATTGTCAGAGGATGGGAAGACTTTAGTTAAGTGAAAAGTGAATAGTGAAGAATGAAGAAGGTATTAATGATAATAGTGGTGGTAGGGGTGGGTATGACATGCCCACAAACAGGACGGGCTGGAATCATACCACATGACTTGCCTACCATTGAGGCGCTTATCTCCCAGCATAAGAAGAATATGAGTGCCGAGGATGCTAGCAATCAGCAGTTGGCTGCCAATGCCAGTATCAAGGCGATGGTGAAGGAGGTCGCCAAGAAATATGATGAGGTGAAGACCATCCTTGACAAGAAAAGCAATGATGCCTTGTCGTATATTGCCTTGGCTGGTGAGATGAGCCAGTGCGTGACAAATACTGTCAGGCTGACCAGAGAATATCGGGAGTTCAGTAACTTTGCGGCTAAGCATACCAAGGGAAAGCCCATGATAGCCTGGTACACCTTTGAAGCTAATTACAAGGTGTATAAGGAGTTGAAGAACATCAATAAGCTGTACCTGGCTGTAGCTGCCACAGAGACAGGCTTCTTTCGAGCTACCAACAAGGAACGCATGAATATCATCTGGACGCTGAACCAGAGTATCAGTAATATGCGTGATGTCATCCAACAAGCCTATATGTGGTGCGACCTGATGGTAGGCGGTTACGTTCAAGAAGAGCATATCTGGGATATACTGAAATCGGAGACACTACAGGAAATAGGTGAAAAAGTCAAAAAAGAATGGCCGATATGAGAAAGACACTGATTGTAATAACAATGGGCCTGATGCTGACACAAACAATGACAGCGCAGGTGTTTGATGATGAGAAGTACCTGCAATGGCGGTCGATGGAGACCGGACCATTGGGATTCGCACCGAAGGAATACTACTGGCTATTTCATAACAGCTATGCCCATCATAAGTGGGAATGGGAGTGGCATGGATTGTTTCATAGTGGATTCTATCTGAACTTTAAGCCTAACGATTCTGATGCGAAGCCTGTTGTTCCGAAGCGAACCGTTGGAGCAGCTACTGATGTATGGACGAAGGAATCAACCGATGCACAGGAAGAGAGTTTTAAACATCAGCTGGAACAAGAAACACTGGCTGCGGCAGACCGTAGAGTGGATGCTGCCTATCTGCTCTTTAAGGATGACTTTAATCATATGCAGAACAAGATTTCTTCTGGGCTGACCTATTGCCTTGCTAACAGCAAGGGCGATGCCAATGTGATAGCGTTGGTAAACAGTCTCTCGAACCAGAACCGCTTTATTACGGAGCAGGTCAGCTATGTGCATAGGAGCGGAAACGGCTATGAACTGGAGAATGCCAAGCGAGAAGAGTGCTATATCAAGCTGAAGGCCGATATGGAGAAGGTAACACAATCGACTATCGACTTAATGAGATACGTCGAGGTTTCGAAGTAGTTAAAGGAAGATAGAAGGAGATAAAAGAAGATATAAGATGATGAACGAATTGTTATTGAACTGTAATATTGGTGGACTGTTCCTGACGATGGGACTGCCGACGCTGGATCCTGTGATGACCAGTGTGCTGGACTATATCCATCAGCATGCATTGTTTTTGGGGTCATGGGGAGGCTTTGCCAAGTCGTTGGGACTGATGTTGGCCATGTGTGTGACCAGCTATGAGTGCTGGATGATGATGCTCGGTAGACGCGGCATTGACGTGATGAAACTGCTGCGTATCGTGGGTATCTCATTGTGTATCGTCTCTGCCAATGCCATTGCCGATGCCGTGGCAGCACCAGGTGAGAGCATGGGACGTGTGATGAAAGCCCAGGCTAAGATCAGTCATCAGCGTATCGATGCCTTGGAGAAACACGAGGCGAAGTTGCAAAGCCAGTACCTTGATAAACTCAGGGCGCATAACGACTCGCTGGATAGGAAACGTAGGGCAGAAGCCAAACTCTCAGAAGATTCCCATTGGTGGGAGGAGGTGGCCTACGCTGTGAAGAACATGGATAATGCCGTGTCGGAATGGGCCAAGGAAGCCGCCGTCATCACAGAGACTAAGACCGCAGAAATGCTTAACATGCTTATCAGATATATCGGCGAGATTATCTATCAGGTCATCTATTTCGGTATGTTGCTTGGTCAGGCCTTTATGATGAACGTGCTGAAAATCTTCTGTCCTGTAGCCTTTGCCCTCAGTATCGTACCGCCCTGGGCCAGTGCGTGGAGCCAGTGGATATCGAAGTATGTGAGCCTGTCGCTGTGGGCACCTTTGATCTATATGTGTAGTATCTATGCCGACATGATATTGAAATATACCATTCTACAGGACACTACCGCCTATACCACACTGTTGGGTAGTGCCAGCTACTCGTGGGGAGAGATTGGCGGTCTGGGTATGCAGGGCATCGGAAGTACCTGTATGTATGTCGTAGGACTCCTTGTAGGAGCCATGCTCATTAAGTTCGTGCCAGAATTGGCATCTTGGATCGTACCTGGAGGAGCCAGCAGCAGTATCGGCAATGCCGTTACAGGAATGACCACCACAGCTGCCGCTGCTGTCGGAGGAGCAGTCGGAGGTGCTGCCGGTAGCAGTATCGCCGTGACCAGAGAAGCTATGGGAAGCATTGCGCACTACAATATGTCAGGAAGTAAATAGAAGCTGATGTGATATTCAGAAGTTTGATAATAATAAAAAGCAAAAAGAATGTTGATAGAAAGTTTAGAGAAGAAAACGAAGTTGGCTATGTTCACGGTCTTGCTGGCAGTCAGTGCCAGCGCCGTGACCTGCGGCTTATGCTTCTATTTTACGATGCAGCTGGTCAGAGACCAACAGCAGCAGGTGTATGTGCTGGACGGGAGCATCCCGTTTATGGCAGAACGCAGTAAGAACGAGGTGACCTTCGATATAGAGGCCAAGGCCCATATCCAGCTCTTCCATCAGTACTTTTTCAATCTCTCGCCCGATGACGAGTATCTGAAATGGACGTTTGAGAAAGCTATGTATCTGGCTGATGAGAGTGCTTTGAGACAGAAACAGGCCATTGAGGAAACGGGATTTTACTCGCAGTTGTTGTCAAGCTCAGCCGTAGAGACCATTGTCTGTGACAGTATCGAGGTGGACAAGGAACAGAGAAGCTTCAGGTATTATGGCACGCAGATGATTAAGCGACGTACCAATAGCGTGAAGCGTAGTATCATCACCGTAGGCAGGCTGCAGAATGTACCACGTACACAGAATAATCCACACGGACTGCTAATCACCAATTGGAGAACATTGGAGAATAAAGACCTTAAATCATACTAAAGTGAAGAGTGAATAGTGAAAAGTGAATAATGAAATACCATGAAGATATTCAAGAATAAACAGACACCCGAATACAAGGAAAAAGAACGCTACCGACTGAGAAGAGCCCGAATCTGGGGCTATAAGCTGGGTAAGAAATACGGCATAAGCGAAAAAATTGCCAAGGCCAATGCCTGGGCAGACGTTCATAGACGCAAGACCGCAGGCATCCTCTTTAGCGTGAATGCCACTATCTATGTCATCGGTTTCCTGCTGTGCATGTCAGGTAACGACAATAACAGCATCAACGACCCGATGCAGGACTTTGCACAGATACAGCCCATGTTTACACAGTTGCACCGCATTGAGGACATGAAGACCGTACAGAAGAATACCTTTGCCCAGCTCGGCAATAGGGTCGTAAGCCTGAAACATGAGGTGGACTCACTGATGAACAAGCCCGATAAAACTCATGCGGATTCCGTGCTGGCATTGGCAAAGTATGAAGAGCTGCAAACCATTATGGGTAAGACTGAGTAATTGAGAAAGACAAAATAACATAATAACAAATAGTAATAAGAGCTATGAAGATAGATTTCAAGAAAATCGATTTGCGCCAGGGAAAGTACTGGTTCCCGCTGGTACTTTTTGTCCCCTTGGTGGCCATCGCCTATTTCTCCTGTGAGATGTTCAAGGGACCAACAGTTCAGGAGGGAATGGTCACTGACAGTATTAATACCATGATGCCAGAGCCTGCTGGTGACGGACTGCATGGTAAGTTCGCGGAGATGGAGGATAACCTCCTGAGAGGTGACGGCTATACCGCCATCAATGCCCTTGGCGAGGAAGAAACGGGAGAGGCAGATGATGAAAACGTCTATTCCGAGAGTGAGATGGACAGGATAGACAAGGAGAAAGCCCAGAAGAAACGCGAGGAAGAGGAGATGAACGCCCTCCAGCAGCAGCTTCGTGAGTCACGAATGCACATCAACCAGTATGATGACCGCTTCACCGGCCATAGTAGTGGCAATAGCAGTCAGCAGCGAGAGATGGAGCAGTTTGAGCAGGAGATGCGCCAGATCCAGGAGCGAAGCAGAAAGATGGCCAAGGATATTACTGGAGAGGATTACGGAAGCACATCCCAGCCACAGCAACCGGTATATCCACAAGGCCAGATTACCGGCTATGACATCTACGGTAATCCTATTTTTGCCCAGCAGACGAAGAAAGACACTGTGGAAGTCGTCACCAAGGCAGACACCCAGAATGCCGATAACTTCAATACCGTCGCTGACGAAGAGAAGCTGGATGACCCGCTTATCAAGGCCATGATTGACAAGACCACCAAAGCCCATGAGGGAACACGACTCCGCTTTAAGCTGTTGGATGATGTCATTGTCAAGGGTGTGAAGCTGAAGAAAGGCACCTACTTCTATGGTACAGTTGTCGGCTTTGGTCAGCAGCGCGTGATGGCCGACATTACGAGTATTCTGGTGAAGGATAAGTTCCTGAAGATCCACCTGTCGGTCTATGACCTTGACGGTATGCAGGGATTCTATGTGCCAGAGTCAGCCTTTAGGGATATGATGAAGGATGCCGGTAGTGCCGCCATGCAGAGTAACATCAGCTTTGACTCAGGCGGTGGTAGTGGTATCTCAACACAGGCACTGGCACTACAGGCCATACAGAATGCCTATCAGAGTACGTCGAGTGCCATCTCACAGGCCATCAAGAAGAATCGGGCGAAGATCAAGTATAACACCATCGTCTATCTGATAAACGAACAGTAAAAAGACATAATAAAAGATTAACAAATAAGAAAACACCATGAAGAATATGAAAAAGCTTTTGTTTGCCGCTATGACGGCTGTATTAACAATGCATGCAGGTAGTGCTGATGCACAGACCAAGGAATCGCCCATGGGCACCATTTTTGTCAATGAGCATGTCACCACCCATCTGATTATGCCTGAGACCATCAGACTTGTGGATATCTCTACCGATACCATTGCCGGTAATCAGGTTAATGACAATATCGTGCGCCTGAAACCTACGGGAGCGATGAATGACCATGAGCAGGCTGGTGTCGTGACTGTCATCGGTGAGCGCCATATTGCCCAGTACCGCTTGGTCTATAGAGACTGTATGCTGCTGGCAGACACCCGCTATACCATTCCGGGTTGGGGCCTGCAGGAATATACCAATCCTGACGTGCAGATGTCAATGGGAGAGATGAGCAGATATGCCTTCCGTATGTTCAATGCCAAACGGACAGTCACGAACATCCATAGCAAGAAGGATAAGATGAAGGCCTGGGTGAACCATATCTGTTCGGCTGGTGACTACTTCTTCATTGACTTCTCGATGGAGAACAAGACTAAGATTCCGTATGACATTTCGGATATCCGAGTCAAGCTGGAGGATAAGAAGCAGAAGAAGGCCACCAACTACCAGAGTATAGAGATGACACCAGAGTACATGCTGTACCGCGTGAACCATTTCAAGAAACATTATCGTAATGTGATAGTCATCAAGAAACTTACCTTCCCCGAGGCAAAGGTGTTGAAGATTGAGGTCAGTGAGAACCAGATATCAGGCAGAACCATTGAGCTGAACATCAAGTACGATGATGTGCTGAATGCCGATTGCTTTGATGATTAAACATAAGGAGAAAGAATGATTCAGGAATCCAAGGAACAGCAGCAGATGTATAATCTGTTTCGTTCGTTCATCTATATCTTCTTGATTGTAGAGCTGGTGATGCACATGCCCGTCCATACAGGGAGTAGCATCGCCAACTCCTTTTTGCAGATGATAGCCCGTCTGGGCTTCTTTAACTCCGTTATCTCGTGTAAGGTCATTGAGCTGGTCACGATTCTGATAACCTGTGCAGGAACCACGGCCCGACGGAGCTTGAAGTTTGATGTCAGGACGATGGTTGTCTATCCGTGTGTGGCAGGTATCACTTTGACCGTGCTTTGCATCTTCCTGCAGCAAGGGCATTGGGGAACGGTCATTGCAGGCTATTCCGTAAACAGACTGCTATATCTCGTCTGTTCGATAACGGGTGTGATGTGTATTCACAGAAGCCTTGATGCCATTGCGCAGTACTTTAACTGTAAGCTGGGTGAAGACAGATTCAACTTCGAGAACGAGAGCTTCCAGCAGTGTGAGGAACTTGTTGAGAATAGGTACAGCGTCAATATCCCGATGATCTTCTATTATAAGGGCAGAATGAGAAAAGGCTGGTGCAATGTGGTGAACCCCTTCCGAGGCACTTGGGTCGTAGGCACACCAGGCAGTGGTAAGTCCTTTTCCGTCGTAGAGCCTTTTATCAGACAGCATTCAGCCAAAGGCTTTTCGCTCGTTGTCTATGACTACAAGTTTCCTGCCTTAGCAGAGATGACATTTTACCACTTCAACAAAAATAAGATGCAGGGGAACATTCCTCAAAAGATGCAGTTTAACATCATCAACTTTACCGATGTAGAGTACTCGAACCGCGTGAACCCCATCCAAAGGAAGTATATTCCAGATTTGAGTGCTGCCTCTGAGACTGCTGCTACCTTGCTTGCAGCCTTGAATAAGGGCGCGGGACAGGCAGGAGGCGGTGGAAGCGACAAGTTCTTTACCAATTCTGCCGAGAACTTCCTGGCAGCTATCATCTATTTCTTTGTTACTTTTCGGCCCGTTGCATGGAAGAATGGCAGAAAGTTACATCACATGATTATCTCTAACGGTCAGAAGCTCGAAATCAAGATACGCATGTGGAGTGACTATGTGGCCGTGGATCAAGATGGCACAGTAATATTGGACTTCACCGATAATGACGGCAATAATGTCAGTACCGATGCCGACGGTATGCCAGTGACCTTGAAGGGCTTCTCGTATGTGGATAGGGAGGGAAGAGTGGTCTTCATCGAGGATGAGTTTTATGAGGATGACGAGGGACGAATCACCCAGCCCGATACCTTTACAGGCGAGTACAGCGATATGCCCCATGTGCTCAGCTTTTTGCAGTTGTCTTACGAGGATGTCTTTAATATCCTGATGCAGGACGAAACTATCATGTCATTGATGGCCCCGTTTAAGTCAGCGTATGATAACAAGGCTATGGATCAGTTGGAAGGTATGGTTGGAACACTACGTGTAAACGCTGCCAGACTCGTATCTCAGGAAGCCTATTGGGTGTTTTCTGGTGATGACTTTGATTTGAAAGTCTCAGATCCGAAGAATCCAAGTTATTTGATTATCGCCAATGACCCAGAAAAGGAACAGGTGATTGGTTCACTGAATGCCTTGATTCTTAACCGTCTGACTACCCGTGTCAACAGCGGCCAGGGTAAGAACGTGCCAGTGAGCATCATCATCGATGAGTTGCCTACCTTGTATTTCCATAAGATTGACCGTCTGATTGGAACAGCACGTAGTAACAAAGTCAGTGTGACGATGGCCTTTCAGGAACTACCCCAGTTGGAAGCCGACTATGGAAAGAATGGTATGCAGAAGGTGATTACTACTTGTGGTAATGTCTTTGCTGGCTCGGCAAGAAACAAGGAAACGCTGGAATGGTTGCAGAACGACATTTTCGGAAAGGTGAAACAGACCACGCAGAGCATCAGCATCAATGATGAGCGAGTCTCGACTTCGTATAACGAAAAGATGGATTGTCTGGTGCCAGCCGCTAAGATTGCCGACATGGCTACTGGTTGGATCTGCGGTCAGACAGCCAGAGACTTCACACCAACGGAAGCTGCCGCTATGCAGCGTGTGAACCTCGAAGAGACCGACGAGTTCAAGACCACCAAGTTCTTCTGTAAAACCAACTTCGATATGCGGCATATAGAGGAGGAAAAGAAGCACTATACGCCCTTGCCAAAGAAGTACTGCTTCGAGAATGAGCATGAAAAGGAAGTGATGCTATCACGAAACTTCCGACGCATCAATGAGGAAGTGACGCAGCTCACTGCCAGTCTGCTTGGGAAAGAATAAGAAAGAAGCCTGCCACCAACGATGAGTGACAGGCTTTTTTTAGAGTGTGATCGCGATGGCCCGGACTTTGGCGTTGTAGGAGTCCATGTTTTCCGCATAACCGATACGTTTCAAGAATGCATAGTAGTCTCTATCTTTCTTGGGGTTATATCGTCGTTGTATCATACGGACATAGCCTGCAACTGATTCTTCCCAGGAGCGGAAACGGTAGTAGTCACGGCGTGCTGAGTTATAGAGGCCGAAGAGGTTGTTGTAGTTTCGGCAAACGTCACTACTTCCATAGCCTGTTTCCAGACAATACTGAGCTGCTACGATTTTCGGATAAAGCACACCACACTCTTCCATGACCTTAAAGAGGTTGTGGAGGTTCAGCGGTTTGTCCGGTCTGGAAGCAAAACGCAGGTTCTCCATCTCCTCCTGCAGCCCTGCAATATAATTGTTCAGATGATTGATGAACGGCTCTGGATCGACAGACTTCCATTCATTATTTACCAGTCTCTCTGCACGGATATGCAGATGTGGGCCTGTTGAACGGCCTGTATCTGATGACAGTGCAACGATGGTTCCAGGCGACACTATATCACCCTCCTTGACTGCAATGATTCCCAGATGACCGTATAAGATGCGCAGTCCTACATGGTTGATGATGACGTGATGGCCATACCCCGTTTCGCTATAGACTACCTTTTCGATTACTCCTGGCATCATCGCATAAACCAGTGAGCCTTTCGCACAGCGGAGGTCAATGCCATTATGGAATCTTTCCTTCACTCTAGTAATTGGATCACGTCGATAGCCATAGTCAGAAGTGACATGGATGAAATCCAATGGTAGTGCCACTGATGTACGGCGGTTGAGCAACTCCATCATCATACTGTCCTTGACAGAGACAAACAAGGGAATGTCGTACTCGATTGCTATCTCTCGATGATTTGGTAAGTCAAAGAACTCCAGACTCTCTGATTGCTTGTTACTCGCAGATAACAAAGAATCAGACTCACTATCAGCTTGAACCTCCGAAATTGGCTTACTTTTAACCACCTGTGGCTGCTTTTGGATGGTGTTGAACTGTGCCGGACAAGATGTCGGGATTATCGGCAGGAATAAGAAGTATAAGAATAATTTTTTTCTGCTTTTCATGATATTATTTGTTTTAATTTTGCACTCGGTTTTAAGAACCGTGTCACTCCTGAATACGAGTGCAAAGGTACGGCAAACTGATGAGGAAAACGAAGGAATAAAAAGTTTTTATCCTCGAAGGTGAAACCTGCCACATATATAATAAAAAGGTGTAACAAGTAAACAAGAAAAGTATGCTATTCAACGAAAGAGAACTGAGCAAAAAGGATTTTGAGCGTATCGACATTGATGTGAGGTCGATGCCCAAGGAAATCAAGGAAAAACTGCTGAACGGCGAGGCCACTCCCTTGGTGGAGATCCGTGACCAGCTGGATAACGGTATCATCGTTACCATGCCCGTGAAGCTCCGCTTGCAGCGTAGTGAGGACGGTAAGGCTGTGCTGAAAGCCTATCCAGTCAGCAAGGATATTGTCAGTGACTTGAAGCTGACCGACAAGGAGCAGAAACAGTTACAGGCTGGAGAGGTAATCACAAAGGATGTCCGCGAGGGGAACAAGACACGTACTATGTACCTGCAGGCAGACCAGGAAACTAAGTCGCTCTTGAAGCGAGACGTAAAGCAGGCAGAGATCGACAAACGTATGGATGAGCTGGAGCATGTGAGAAACATCACCCTCGGCCAAAATCAGCGTCAAGCCATCAGAGAAGGAAAACCCGTAGAACTGGAGGTCGGTGATACCAAAGTGACTGTGGGTGTTGACCTCCGACAGAACTCCGGCTTCAAGGCCATCGACGGTGACATGGGCGAGTGGAAACGTCAGCAGGAGATTAAGTGGGACATGGCCAATCCCGGTGCGATGGGCTACTGGCAGACCGACGAGAACCGTTGGGAGTACAAACAGGTACAGGAGAAGTACAAGCAGCCCGAGGCTACGACGGAAAAGAAAGAAGAAAAGTCTAAGACCATCAAGGAAGAGGTCAAGCAGACCATCCACTTCGGAATGTAGTAAGAAACATAGGTAAACCAAAAGGTTAAGAGGAAACAGGATAACACTTCAACAAGGAGAAAAATTCTTGCCATTTCAGAAGAATACTATGAGAACACAAGACCTTATAATCTATACTGTGAAAACACGCTTTTAAACTGTAAAACAATGGAGAATACAAACAACACTTATGAAGAGCTTGTTCAGCTCAAAGAATCGGGAGAGATCGGTTGGCGCGAGTTTATACGCAGACAGCCGGAAATGGAGGATGGCTACTATCACTGGTGCGTGGATAACGACCTCGACATGAACGAGGAAACGGCAGAGGCGTTTATCACCCTTACCGAGGAACACGTACTGGCATAGGAGCAGCCCCAAATTAAAGACAACAAAGTAAAGACTACACTATGGAAGACAACAAGGATAACAGTGTAAAAGAGACTGAGCAGAAGCCCCAGGAACGGACTGAGGGCAAGACTGGCGGGAAAACGATGGCCGAGAAAGCCATCGACCGCTTCGCTCAGATGATGGTCACGCGTCTGGAGGAGATGAAAGGCCAGCAGTGGGAAAAAGGCTGGATTGACGGAGGCGGCAGGACGCAGGGCCTGCCCCAGAACCTCTCCGGTCGTCGCTACTCAGGACATAATGACTTCTTCCTTCAGCTGCATACCGCTATCAACGGTTATGATGCACCTGTCTATGCTACCTATAAGCAGATCCGGGATGCAGGAGCCACCGTCAATAAGGGCGAGAAAGCCATGCCCGTCATCTACTGGAATATCAGCCATAAGGATGAGAACGGCCAGAAGATATCTGATGAAGCCTTCGATGCCATGACAAAGGCAGAGCAGGCGAAAGTCAAGACCATTCCTATTATGATGGGCTACTATGTCTGGAACTTGCAGCAGACCAACTTTGCCGAGGTGAAGCCAGAGCAGTATGCCAAGCTGACGGGACAGTTCAAGGCACCACATGTTGCAGATACTAAGGGCATGTATGAGTCAAAGGAGTTCGATGCGATGATTGACAAGCAGGCATGGGTCTGCAAGATCAAGAACGTTGAGGGCGCTGGTGCATCCTATAGTCCTTCGAAGGATGAGATTACCGTTCCGATGAAGGCCCAGTTTAAGATTCACGATACTCCCGAGGAAGTCTATAAGGACGGTATGGAATACTACAGCTCCATCGCTCACGAGATGGCTCATTCGACAGGAGTTGAAAAGCGCCTTGGCCGAGACATGGAAGGCCATTTCGGTGATCCGAAGTACGCCAAGGAAGAACTCGTTGCGGAACTGACTGCTGCCATGGTCGGCAACACCATGGGCTTCGACAAGCGCATCCTCGATAATAATGCCAAGTATGTGGACGGATGGATGGACACTTTGAAGAAGGAACCACGATTCATCCTCAGTGTGATGGCCGATGTCAACAAGGCATCCAAGATGATCCTCGACCATGTTGATGCCCAGCGTCTGGAGATGGGTATGAAGACGTTGCAGCCTAAGGAGGAAGCAAACAACGGAAAAACAACGGAAACTAAGGTTGCTTCTGAAACCAAGATGGACATAGCCGCAGAACCCATTGCCAAGCCCATGACTAAGACCGAAGAAAAGGCAGAACTTGCCAAGGAAACCGCTGCTGTCTTTAAGGACTTGAAGGAAAAGCATCCTGATGCCCTGCTTCTAATGCGCAAGGGTGACTTCTATGAAGCCTTTGATGAAGATGCTAAGAAAGTAGCCAAGTCCACAGGCTTGAAGGAACAGCATATTATCAAGGAAGGTTTTGAGCCCAAGGAAGGTAAGGGCGATGAAAAAGGCATCTCGTATGTCAATTTCAAGAACACCAGTCTTGATAAGTACCTGCCCAAACTCGTCCGTGACGGACATCGTGTGGCTATCTGCGATAGTCTGGAGGATATTGCCAAGCAGCGTATCTCTGAGAGAAAGGAAACTCAGACGAAAGCGAATGAGCTGCAGCAACCCACTGAGCAGAAAGCTAAAACCATTCCCTTGGAGCAGTTCAATAAACTCGAAACCGAGGATGGTAAGAAGATAGACCACTTTGCCGTGTTCAAGATGAAGAGTGGTAACTACGGAGTGAGGGCAATGGTGGACGGTCAGCAGATGAGTGTCAAGGCTCTGGATAAGGAAGACAGGAATGCTTTCTTCGAGCATACCACCACCAAGGCCGCTTTGGTACAGAAGTACTACGGTAAGGAACTCTCCCAACCAAAGCAGGAACAGCGTTCCAAGGCCAGAGCCGTATAATAAACAGTGAACGATATGTTTGAAGAATACAAAGCGTTTAAGGAAAAGGTCGGCGTGGATGATGTCGCTGCCTATCTCGGCTATAAGCTCGACAGAAAAGCCGGTGTTGGAAAGTATGTCGAGTATAATATCCGCGATGGTCGTGGGCATAAGATAGACTCTATCGTTATCAGTCACCCCAACGACAAGTCCAGCCAGACCTACTTTCATAGAAACGGAGCCAGTGGCGGCGATGCCATCAGTCTGATCAAGGAAAACATTAACAGTTTCGGTGTGACGGGGAACAGTGAACAGGAATTGCTGCGAGCCGTCATGTCGAAGCTCACCAGTGACGACAGCTTTATCACTAAGAGCGAGGACAGATACAAGGAGATGAAGCCACAGACCTTTGATATTGGAAGGTTCCAGATGGAGAATGCCGCTGAGCATTTCGAGGCTGTGATGTCGTTCTTCAGGGGACGAAGCATTGATGAAGAGACAGTCAGGACATTCCTGCCGTTTATCATGCGCGTGACAGATACCGAGGCCCAGTATAAGTACAAAGACTTGGCTTTTCCTTATACCCAGCCAGGTTCAGAGAAGATAGAGGGTTTTGAGCTAAGAGGCTATAACAACTTCCGTCAGAAGGCACCAGGTACAAACAGTAGTAGTGCCGCATGGATAGCCGACTTTACGAAGGAGCAGCCCGACAATGCACGGAATATCTATTTCTTCGAGAGCGGCTATGATGCTATGGCGTTCTATCAGGTGAACAGATCCAGACTCAATCTCGAAACCTCCGTGTTTGTCTCTACTGGCGGCACCTTTTCGGGTCAGCAGATTAAGGGTATTACCGATTATTACTCACAAGCCAGATATTGGGACTGTTTCGACAATGACACCCCCGGCATCCTCTACGGTATCAGGATGGAGTCACAGCTCTGCGGTCAGTTCATCAACATCGTCACCACTGATGATATCATCATCTTCCAGAAAGGAGCGGACGAACTCCGTTTGAAGAAAGATGATGTCACTCTTCCTAAGGTACGTGAAAAACTTGGCATGGACAGACATGTGTATGTCTGGAAAGCACCGAAAGCCTATAAGGACTGGAATGATGTGACGATGAACAAGCCCATGAAGGACTTGCCCGTGAAGAGCAAGTACCAGCGTAATGAGAATCTGAAAGAAAAGAGAAGAAAGGGAACACTATGAGAACCATGAAAACAGGAATGCGAATAAGAGATACAGTACGGGCAATAGCAGTCATCATGCTACTGACTATCACACAGACGACTTCTGCCCAGCAGACTGACCCGGCTCTGACAGCAGCGGTGACAGGTCAGACTTTTACTTTGAAGTCGCTTTTTGATACTAGACATAGCACGCAGCAAAAGATTCTTGCTGCTACAGGTATCGAGGAAGTACAACTTCAGCAGTTACATGCCATAGAAGAAAAAGTGCTCGACTATATGGCCAACGTCTCAGGACTGATGCAGAACCTCTATCAGGTGAAGCGTACAACGGAGCTTGTCACCATTGAGATCCCGAGGAATATCAGAGCCGCGACGAGTGCCTGCAAGGGACATCTAAAAGGTACGGCTATCGCCTTGGCCGTTTCTGATGAAGTGAAGAGTGTCTATACTGAGATAGGTAGTCTCTCAGCCCTCTGTACCTCACTGGTGAAGACAAAGACCGTTGACGGTAATAAGGTGAACCTCCTGAATGCTGCAGAAAGATACTGGCTGTGTGAGAAGATTGTGAGTAGTTTGGAAGATATCAACAATGCCCTCTACATCCTCTCCTGGCAGATACAATACCTGTCATGGGAAGACCTCTGGCGGGGACTTGATCCCGATACCTGGTGCAACTATATGCAGGGAAAGTGGATTGCCGAGAGTATCATCAGTGACTGGGATGACCTGCTGAGGTAAGACATTCAAGAAAACAAGAAGCCAAGAATACAAGATTACAAGAATTAGGATAACACTTTAAAAAACAAAAGAGAATGGAAAACACTAAATCAATTGGCATCTGTCCGATATGCGGAAAGGGCCACATTACAGAACACCCCTTCGGATGGGCCTGTGACAATTCAAGTAAGAACCCTGATGGGACATGGTACAACTGTAAGTTCGTGGTGTTCCGACAGTATCACGGAGCACTGATTACCGAGGATGATGTAAAGACGTTGCTTGAAACCGGTGAGACTGGCGAACTTCAGATGTGCAACAAGGAAGGTAAGCCGTTTACGGGTAAGCTCGTTATCAAGGATGGAAAGGTACAGCTGGCATTTCCTCCCCGTTACCTGCAAGGCCGCTGCCCAGTATGCGGTGGACGTATCAAGGTAACAGGAAAAGGCTATGCCTGTGAGAACTTCTTTAAGAAAGATGACGGTCACTGCAACTTCTTTATTGGCAGCACCATCTGTAACAGGGTTATCACGGAAGAGGAAGCCGAGAACTTCCTGGCAGGAAAGAAGCAGATACTGGACGGCTTTTGTTCCAAAGCCGGAAAGCACTTTTCTTCACTGCTATCCACCACAATAGAGGGAAAGGTCATGCTGAACTCCACCATCTGCCAGTGCCCGCAATGCGGTGGTGAGATACGAGTAGGCGCACGAGCCTACAACTGCAGTAACTACAGCAATGAAGACGTAAAATGTCAGTTCTCAGTCTGGCGAACCATCGACGGCCATGAGGTGACACCCGACGAAGTAAAACAACTCTGCGATAAGGGCGAGACCGATGAGGTGATACACTTCTATCGTAAGGATGGCAGCCAGTTTGATAAGAAGCTGAAGCTGGAGGACGGTAAGGTAATATTAGCATAACAAACGAACAATAGAAAATAAGTAACAAAGATGAAGAAATTGAAGTTTATTCCATTAATCATGTTCTCAGTCATGCTGCTGGCATCCTGTCAGAGCAGGGAGAGTAAAATCGAAAAGCTGGTGACCAGCCATCTGGAGCAGTCGCTGGAGAATCCCCAGAATTTGAAGGTGCTGGAGATAGCACAGCCAGACTCTGCCTTTGGCCTGAACTACTTTACCAAGCAGGAGCAGGCCTACATGATGAATACCATTACTGATGTCACCAAGGTATTGATGGAGCGTACGGATTATATGACCAATCCCAATCTGGATGATGCCTATACCATGACATTAGCCGACTTGGAAATGCGCATGTCATCAGGACTCTTTTCTGGGATGCTTGGTGAAGCAAAGAAAGGTGCCTGGTCGGGATGGAAAGTCAGAGTGACCTATACTTGCAAGAGCAAGTACGGCTGCATGTACAAGGCACAGCGTTGGTATTTCCTCGATAAGGACTGCCAGACTGTTATCCGTCATTTTGACCTGCCCATTGTTAGTACAGGTAAGACAGAAAAGGCAACCAATCAGAAACCGAAAAGCAAGAAGAAAGGACAGGGTGGAGTCAGTAGAATCGTCCTGTCAGAAATAAAGTAATCAATCAATAAAAACGAAAAGAAATGAAAAACACGATTAACAAGTATTTTGAGGTGAAGGTCAAACTCCAGAAGACCATGGAGGATGGCCAGCAAAAGAAGGTCAGTGAGCAGTATGTTGTCGAAGCTGCTACCTTCGGTGAGGCAGAGCGTCGTATAGCAGAGTGCCTGAAACCCTATATCGAGGGCGAGTTTGAAGTCACGGACATCAAGATTGCCGGTTATGGACAGATTATCAATGACAATCAGGATGCAGACAAGTTCTTCAAGGCCAAGGTGTCATTCATTACCTTGGATGAAACCACTGGTAAAGAAAAGAAGACCTCTGAGCTGTATCTGGTACAGTCAGATACGCTGGAGTCTGCAGAGAGTGATGTGAAGTCATTCCTGAATGACAACAATACCACCATCAGCAGTATCTCTGAAACTGCCATCCTTGATGTATTCCCACTTGATTGAATAACATGAAGGTAGTATTAGCAGAGAAACCCAGCGTAGCCCAGAGCATTGCTCGAATCGTAGGAGCCACCCAAAAGAAGGATGGCTTCTACGAGGGTAACGGCTGGCAGGTGACATACGCCTTTGGTCATCTGATACAGTTGGCCTTGCCGGAGAACTACGGCTATAACAGTTGGTCGAAAGGCAACCTTCCCATGCTGCCCAAGGAGTTTCTGATGATTCCCAGACAGAAGAAGGAAGGTAAGACCTATAAGAATGATCCAGGCGTGATGAAGCAGCTCAGAATCATCAAAAAACTCTTTGAGGATGCAGACACCATCATAGGAGCAACCGATAGTGCCAGGGAGGGTGAAGCTATCCTGCGTTATATTGTGGACTATCTCAATATTAGGAAGCCCATCATGCGTCTGTGGATTAACAGTCTGACCGATGCCGCTATCAAGGATGGACTTAATAACCTCCAACCCGATAGCAACTACGACAACCTTTTTATTGCTGCTAAGGCGCGTAGTGAGGCAGACTGGCTGGTTGGCATGAATGCGACACAGGCCTGCAGCATCATGGGAAAGTCGCTTTATTCCATCGGCAGAGTGCAGACACCAACCTTTGTGATGATTGTCGAGCGATACCTGCAGAACAAGGATTTTAAGTCTGTCCCTTTCTGGCAGGTGGCCCTGAATACCACTGATGGCGTGAAGCTGACCAGTGCAGGCAGATGGGATGAGAAATGCCAAGCAGAGCGAGCCTATAACACAGCAAGTAAAACAAGAAACGGAAAGGTTATCAAAGCCGAGAAGAAGATGAAGACAGAACAGCCACCGTTGCTGTTCAGTCTGACAGACCTGCAAAAGGCTGCTAACTCGAAGCATGGCTATTCCGCAGACAAGACCCTGAACATTGCCCAGAGTCTCTATGAGAAGCAGCTCATATCCTATCCAAGAACTGGCTCATCGTATATTCCCGATGATGTGTATGATACCATTCCTGAACTACTGAAGAATCCAGTCTTTGATAAGTTCAGAGCAAGTGTTGATACCATCGTAAAGCCTTCCAAGCGTAGTGTCGATGCCTCTAAGATAGAAGACCACCATGCTCTTCTTGTAACGGGAGTTAATCCTAAGACCAAGGACATCAAGCCCGATGAGCAGGTTATCTATGATATGATACTCGGCAGGATGGTGGAAGCCTTTTCAAGACCTTGTGAAAAGGAGATTGATAACTACACCGTTGATGCCGGAGGCTATCTCTTTACAGTGTCGAACACCATCATCCTTCAGAAAGGCTGGAGGGCTGTCTATGGCGCTGATGACAAAGAACGTACAGCTGTTCCTTCATGGTATCAGGGAGAGACTATCTGTTTTATTGGTGCAGAGCTGCAGCAGGGGCAGACCAAACCCAAGCCGCTGCATACAGAGGGTACGCTGCTGGCCGCTATGGAAACCTGTGGTAAGGACATCGATGACGAAGCGCAAAGAGAAGCCATCAAGGATAGAGGTATAGGAACACCAGCCACCAGAGCGGGCATCATCGAAACCCTTATTGCCAGGAACTATGTAGTCAGGGAAAAGAAATCGTTGGTTCCTACGCCCAAAGGTATGGAAATCTACAAGATCGTTAAGGACATGGATATTGCCAATGCCAGTCTGACGGGACTGTGGGAGGCAAAACTTGCTGCCATCGAGCGAGGTCAGATGAATGTCAACCAGTTCAACAGTGACATTGTGGAGTACACCAAACATGTGACTGATGAGTTCTTGCATTCAGACCTGAAGCCTATCCTTACTGGTAAGCAGACAGAGATAGAATGTCCGCTATGCCATCATGGGCATATCCGTTTCTTTGATAAGGTCGCTAACTGTGGGAACGAAGGCTGTAACTTCCATATCTTCCGTACAATCTTGGGAAAGAAGCTGACCAATAGTGAGCTGACAGACCTCATCATCAAAGGTCAGACCCGTGAACTGTCAGGCTTCAAGTGTAAGGATGGCAAGCCATTCAAGGCAAAGCTGAAGAGAGATGATAAGGGAGGCATAGCTTTCGTATTTAGTCAGAAGAAAAGTAATAACTAACATGATAAAAACGATGTCTAACATTGAGAAAAAACAGCGCGGTCTCTCTGTGAAGTATGACGAGCGCCGCGTTTATGAGCTTGGTTTCGGTAATCCTGATAAGAATTTTAGGAATTACAAGTTCTTTACTTGTGACATACGTTTTGGCATTGCTCAGCCTGTTCTGGAGGAAGCTGCCTTCCAGCTGCTTGGCTATGAGCGTTTTTCCATTACCGGTATGGGTGACAAGACTGTCATGCCAAACCCATGGGATGACCTTTTTAATACGCTTAAGTGGGCTATTGACAATAAGGGACTTAATCCGGACTACCTTAGACGTGTGAGCAAGTATGACTTCTCCGTTCCTGAGAATAAGAAAGGCGAACGTCCACAGCATACTTCTGATGATGAGTGGGAGCATTATGTCAAGCAGGTGATTAGCAATGAACGGCGTATCTTCTCATCTGAGGAACTTCGTGAAATTGCCGCTATTCTGCCGGATACGTTAAAGCTTGACCTGTTCAATGACCTTGTCAATATCAGCCGTATTGCTGATGTGCATGCAGTTGTCAACCATATCCTTGTGCAAAATGATGGTGACGATGCCGTGCGTTTCGTGAATGCCGTCAAAGAACGTCGACGGCAGCTTCGTGATCAGGGACTTCCTGTTAATTCCGATGCAGACCGTAACATTATTCGGGAACTTCTCACGGAAAGCCCGTTGCTTGCTATGCCAATGACAAGGGATGCAGCACGGAATCGTCTGCCTGAATCATCAAAACTCTTGGATAAACAGAAGTCTGACAATAAGGTGGCGAAGAAGGTAAAGATGAACGACAGACAGGAGGAAACCCCTCGCAGATCATTTCATCGTTAAAGTGAAAAGTGTATCAAACCAAAGTAATAAAGAATAATATGAAACAGACAAAATCAACAAAGACAGTAGCAAACAAAATGGTGGTTAAAAAAGTAGTACTCAAACAGCTCAATAATGAGAAGTTCGGTACGGTAAAAGTCGTCAAGACCGAAGATGGTGAAGGATTTGCCTGCCTTGACGACCTATGTGACATTCTGAATCTGTCCAAAAAAGAAGTGATAGAGAAACTTGATGGCCACCTGCATACTGTCTCACCCAAAAAGACAGAGGTGACAAAGTATGACACGGACTATGTGGATGAAGTCGGAATCTATCTGCTGTATTTCCTAAGTAAGGAGAAGTATACCATTCAAGTACAGAATTGGTTGGACAAGGAGTTTTTCCAGTCGCTGCATGAGCAACATCGTGTTGATGCAGGTACAGATCAAGGCAGTTTTATCTCAGATATGGACTTAAAGCGTCATGCGTTACGCGACTTAGCCACTGCAAACAATGTGATAAAGTCTGGCCATTTCATGAAAGGAAAGGATATTCCAGAATTGACGCAGTCACATCTGATAGGGTGGTGGCATAATCTCAATGACCAGACGGTTTTCATGCTTCAGTTCAACTGTCAGTCGGACTGTGATGTCTATAAGAACATCAGAATGAACGTTTATCTGAGAAAGATGGTTGACGGCAGGGTTGATATGTGTACCATGCATATCAGTTTCCTTGATCTCGATGATGACAATCGTGAGTTCTTCGTAATCGAAACGGTTATTCCCATTAGTGACGTGTTGGACGGGTCGATTCTCGATTATATCATGGAGGACCAGTTCCTCGATGAGGATATAATGGAACCAGGGAATCTTGAAATTGTATTAATACTGAATGCTACGATGTCGTTCCATCGTTCTCGTCGTATCGAGAAGAAGGAACAGCAGGGTCTCATAGAGTTTTTGTAGTTAGCCGGTAAACCGGGACAGAAAAAGGCAGGGAGTCGTAAGTGATTATCTGCCTTTTAACATTATTCGTTGGTACTATTTATTGTCGTTGATAAAACCTCAATTAGACGATGACGATAGTCAATCATAGTCGAATCGTCTAAATCGTAGGCCTCTCCTGTGGAGGTGACTATGCACCTTAACTGCAAGCCATCGTATTTAAGTAAGCACAATGGCTGTTGCTCCCCATTAACATTGGTGGTAACATGCATTGTGCCGTTGGCATCCAGTGTGGGCTTCAATGAGACCGGTATTCGCGTAAACTCTGAGATTGCAACTCGGAGATTATTTACACTCTGGAGCATTCTGAATAAACGTACTACCTCATGAACTTTGGTGTAGTTGTGTACCTCTCCCTCAACGGGCTCATATTTACAGGCTTTGATAGAGTTGGCAATAGCACGGTTACGATTATCCTGACTCAACATGATTTCCTTGGCGAAAGTCCTGTTTGAACGATAATATCGTTCCGTCTTTTCATACCCTATAAGTACCTTCCTGAGTGGAGTGAGAACGTCCTCGTACACCTGATAACTGGTATGACCGAATTTTTCCATCAGATGGTACAGAAACCATATCTCAATACAAGGATGGCTCTCAATAAAGGTTACCCCCATCTTCTCATACTTAGCCTTGGTCTGTAGGTATTGAGCATATTGCTTGTTGTCCTTTGTGATGGTGTCCGTGTCTATGACCAGGAATATAGCGTCGGCTCTTTCCTGTGGGTTCTTCTTTAACTCACAGTCGATCAGTTTGAGGTTCTGCTTGTAAGAGCTCTTTCCGTTCTGTGGTATTGCTGGCTCCATTGTGAAGTTGAACCGCTTAATGGCGCGTAGCGTGTCGAAGTAATGCCATTCAGTGATACCCTCACTGAAGATCTTTACTGTATATCGTAGTTCAAGCCTTCCCATCTTACTCTGGAATATTAGTGAAGATACTGCCGAGATTGGGTTTTGCTCCAAGTTTACCTCCGCGATAAGCATTGAGGATAGAGACGTCCTTATGTAATCCGAAGTCCTTGGCACGGTAAATTTCCGTGGCTCCAGCCTCGTTCTTGTTCGTGAAATAAACCATGTCGCGGCGAATGAAATCTTCGTCGAGCAGCATCAGGTTGTGAGTGGAGAATATCAGCTGCCCCCGTTCTGAGTTCACCAAGAAAGACTTGATGATATGTGTGAACAGATCATAGTGGAGAGAGTTCTCCAATTCATCACAGAGAAGAATCTGGTTCTGTTTGATGAGCAAGAATAAAATTGCTGCCAGTCCATACATTCTCAATGTACCTTCGGATTCCTCTGCATCTTTCATGTCACCCCTATAGAATGGCGTCTGGTGAGTGAAAAACAAGTTGTCTAATGGACCAGCTTCGAGAACCATGTCATCACTATCCGCCTTATTAGACATTATGAAAGTTCGCTCACTCTCCTCTTTTTCCTTTAGGTACAAGTCTGTGATGTTGAAATCTGCCTGAACTAGCATTTCACGGATAAAAGGCTTACTTGCCTCTATATCCTTGACAATCTCGTTTGCGAAGGAAACAATATCTGTATTGGAATCAAGGGATGCCAAAATCTGCAACTTCATATATTGAAGAATAGTGTCTAGCATATCGTTCCTGTCCACATTGGAGTTCTGATAGGTAGAGAGCACGGTTGCATTGGCCACACAGTTTGACTCAATGAAGAGTTTCTGAGTTGCCGTAAGCTTCAGCAGAGGGCCAAAGGTAACTGCCGATGACTTCTTTTCGGGATTCCATGTACGTTCATATACCAAAGCCTTTCGTGAATTTGGATAGTAGTACATCTCCTCATGGTACACTCTTTCAGCATCCAGTTCTATGGAATATTCGTAGCGCGAATCTTCAATATAGAAGATTATCGACATGAAGGAATGTTCGTTTCTACTGTCCTTATCCATCTTGAAGGGAACCAGACCAGTGCCGATTGACTGTTTGCGCGGTTCCTCGTTGGTCATAAACTGGAACAGCCAGAAAAGAGCCTTTAGTATGTTACTCTTTCCTGATGCGTTTGGACCATAGATGACACCTAACTTGGAAATCCTTACATTTTTGATCTTCACAACAGCATAATCCTCGTATGTGTTGTCGGCAGATGCCGTGAAATCCAGTATCTGCTCATCCCTTATTGAAAGGATATTCTTAGCTTTGAACTGTAGAATCATAAGCTGAAAATGAAATTTTTGAAAATTTTCTGCAAAAATAGGTATTTCAAATATAAAATCCAAATTTTTAATCGATTATTTACGTTTTTATAACAAATTCTTGATGTTTTGAGTGAATGAGAGCTGAAATGTTACGAATATAGGGTTGATAAACAACATTATATATTATGGCATATGATGAGGAGTTTCCGAGTAAGGATTGAATGTTGTTTTTCTTATCGATTGTTTGCGTAGGAAATATACGCAAAATACATAAATAATTGTAAATTGTTTGTAGATTTAATATAAAAGTTGTATTTTTGCAGCAATTTATGGCAGAAAAGAAATGATAGAGTGTATTAAGATCAAGAATTTTCTCTCGTTCAAAGATGAACAGGAAATATCTTTTGTGGCATCTCGTGAAATAAGTGCGAGCCAAAGCGAACAAGAGTCTTGGTTCACAGAGATAGGTGGTACAAGGTTACTAAAGATGCTTATATTTATAGGAAACAATGGTGCAGGTAAAACCAATGCTTTAAGTGCTATTAGTTATCTACGTCATCTTGCCGTTAGCAGTTATAGTGATAAGGAGGAAAAACCAACCTATAAGCCTTTCTTGCTGGATGAAGATTCACGTAATCAACCCACAGAGATTACTATGTATTATTATATAGGTGAAGAGAGATTTTCGTATCGGGTTGTACTGAATGCAGATTATATAGTAGAGGAATCATTAATTCTCCATAATGGACGTAGTACTGCTTCTGTCTATAAGCGGTTATATACCGATGGTCGGACAGTGATTAATTTTGGAAATAATTGCGACTTAAATAGTGAGGACAGAAAAGCACTTGTGGTAAGCACGCTAAATAATACAACGGTATTGGCTTCTTTTGGCTCAAAAAATCTTGCTAGTGAGGTTTTGAAGAAACACTATCTTTATTTCCGTAGAGAAATTCGAATGGTTACAGGTTCTGATTTTGATCCCATGGAATTGGTGGAAGATAAGGATGCGCTAAATCAGCCGACAATTAAGAAGGTAATCATTGATTTGTTGCATGGTGTTGACGCTAAGATAAACGATTATGTGCTCACGGAACATGTATTTGATATTCCCAAAGAATTTCTTGATGATGCGCCAAAATCTCTGATAGAACAGATTCGTAAAAATAGTTCTGATGGCAAGATTCATAAATGGGATATGAATTTCTATCACCAAACATCCCATGGCACATATCCTATTGATGTTGAGATGGAATCGAGAGGGACAATAAGTATGATTAGAATGGTTGTACTTATTCTAGATATGATTAAAAACAGACGCTGTACACTGATTGATGAATTTAGTTATTCAATCCACCAAATAGCAATGAACCTGTTATTACGGATGTATATAGCACTTACGTCTAGAAGTCAATTGATATTAACGACCCAGACCATAGCTCTGTTAATGAATAAAAGACTACGTCGCGATATTATCAGAATCTGCAAAAAAAATGAAGATGGAGAAACACAGATTCTCAAAGTAAACCAGTCCAAAATTCACAAGAATAATAATTTGTTTAAGGTATATATGGATAACGAATTGGATGGTCTTCCTTTCATAGAGGACGATTTCGATTTTGACACATTCATTACTGAGGTTAAGTCAGCTCTTAATTGACATAAGAACAGAATGATATATAAAAGCGTAGCATTGCTACGCTTTTTGTTTTTACACACAATTAGTTTGGACTTTTATATTATATATGCGTAGAAAAAATACGCAAAAACATGGAAAAATATTTGGAGGAATCAAATTTTCTCTTTACCTTTGCCGCCGATAAGTATTTTTTAAATGAAAGGAAATCATATTTATGTCAAAAAGAACATTAAGTCCACAGGATCAGAGAGTATTACTTGCCGAAGCAGGTGGTCAATGTGAATTAGATGGATGTCCAGAATTTATCTATGAGGATATGCTGACGAAGCAAGAATTCAATTTTGGTGAATATGCACATATTATTGGTGATTCGAAGGATGGCCCACGTGGAGATGTTGTCTTATCAGATGAGTACTGCACTAACAGAAAAAATATTATGTTGCTATGTCCAAAGCATCACAAAATGATAGATACACTCTTGGAGAAGTATTCTACTGAAGATCTCTTTGCGATGAAGAAACGTCATGAAGAGCGTGTGCGTCGCATTCTAAGCATTGGTAAGGATAGATTTTCCACGGTGATTACTTATGCTGCCAATGTGGGTTGTCATAATTGTGTTATCAGTCCTGACGAAGCTAATGAGACGCTACTTCTTGACGGGTGGTATCCATCTGAATCAAGACCTGTTGAATTAGGACTTGTAAATTCTTCTGTTAAGGATAAATCCCCAGAGTATTGGGCAACAGAGCAGCAAAATCTTGAACGACAATTTCAATTGAAGGTCGAACAATATATGCAAGCCAACAGAATGAGCCGTTTTTCCGTGTTTGCTATAGCTCCCATGCCACTGTTGGTGTTACTTGGAACTCTGATGTCAGATAAGTTTGATGCACAGGTCTATCAACTTCACAAGGAGCCCCGCTCTTGGATGTGGCAAGCTGATAAGGAGCAGCCATTCATGGTTAATGAACCGAGTGATAAGGGTGGTCACCCAGTATTGGTATTCTCCCTTAGTTCTGCAGCTATTCGAGAGAGAGTTGAAAAATTATACCCAGAAAAAGGTGTAAGCATTTGGGAAATGACGGTACCAGAACCCAACAATGACTATTTACGCTCAAAAGAACAACTGAGTGATTTTCGCGTGAAAGTTAGAGCCATCCTTGAAGACATCAATCATCATGCGCCTACCGGCGAAAGTATAGATGTTCATATGGCTATGTCAGTGTCTTGTGCAGTCACATTGGGTATGGTTCGCAATACAAAGGCTGATAGGGCATTCAACCTATTTGACAGAAATAATGATCAGGATATAAAAGTAATGACAATTTAAATATAGGAGATATAAAATGAACGAGAGAGACAAAGAATTAAATGAGGTTCTGGAAGAGTTAGCAAAGAATCTTGATATTACGGATACTGAAGACGCTGCTATTCGTTTGAGCTATCAGGCTGTAGGTGAATATCTAGCTCAGGAGGGCTCCTCACTTAGTGAATATGATGTGGAAATCTTTCCCCAAGGATCATTCAATCTTGGTACAATTATTCGCCCAATTATTGAAGGTGATGATTTGGATATTGATTTAGTATGTGAACTAAAGTCTAAGAAGCCAGAGTGGACACAGTACGATGTCAAGCAGCAAGTAGGAGATCGTCTAAAGGAAAGTAAGCGCTATAGAGAGCTGCTAGATGAAGAAGGCCGTCGATGCTGGACATTACTTTATCGTGATAATGCCACAACGACTACCCAGAAGTATCATATGGATATATTACCAAGTATAGTCGACAAGAACTATAAAACTATTGTCCGAGAGATGTTTTCTGCCAGAGAACTGTCAGAATCCGACTATGATAAAGCAGCTATTAGAATCACGGACAATGAAAGTCCTGATTATAAAACCAGCCCTTTGCCATTAACATGGCTGAAGAGCAACCCTTTTGGATATGCCCGCTGGTTTGAATTGCAGCAACAGAAAGGCGAAACCGGTGATGTGCGTTTCTTTACTAGAGATGATGTGAATCCATTGCCAGATAAACGAAAGAGTAAGACAATACTTCAAAGAGTAGTGCAGCTACTTAAACGACACCGTGACATTCACTATGGTGGGGATGATGATAAACCTATATCTATAATAATAACGACTCTTGCAGCAAAAGCTTATGATGGAGAAAAGGACCTTGTTTTAGCTTTCCGCAATGTCGTTGCAAAAATGAGAAATTATATTGAGACTCGTATAGAGGATGGAAAGGAAGTCAAATGGGTGCCAAACCCAGTCAATAGTCAAGAGAATTTCGCTGACAAATGGCCTGAGACTCCTCGAAAACAGCGTCTTTTTTACGAATGGCTTGACAAGCTAGAGGCAAATGTACAAAACATGGTATCTTCTAGTGATCGTTTGTTACTTGAGCGACACTTTAGTGATTCGTTTGGAAAAGATATGTCTCAGAAGACATTTGCTGCCTTAGCCAAGCGTAAACTCGAAGAGCGTAAATCAGGCAACTTGCGTATGGGGGCAACTGGCATTTTATCTTCTGTCGGAAGCACAGCCGTAGCAGCTGGTCACAATTTCTTTGGAGGTGAGGACGATGAATAAGGAAATGTCCACAATGGCACAGGCACAGCAGCTAAGGTCTCACTTTCCAGGCTGCAAGTTGGAAGTCGGGAGGCGGAAACTTGTATGGTGCTATGATATTCAGCCTACTGCGATGAGTCGTTGCTACACAGTGAAAATAAAGTATCATCCAAATTCAAAAGGGGTTATGACGCCGGACACCTATGTGTTGTTCCCGAAGCGTCTCACTTTAGCAGAAGGAAAAACGAAATTGCCACATGTTTATTGTAACGAGTCTCAGAAGATTTGCTTATATGATTGGCGTAATAAAGAATGGAATCCTACTATGTCACTTGCGACAACAATTGTTCCATGGGCTTCTGAATGGCTATACTTTTATGAGGTTTGGGTGATGACGGGCGAATGGTATGGAGAAGGAAATCATCCAGGAGATGAGAAGGATAAAAATGGCGAATAGAGGAGACCTATAGTTAACCTCAGTTATGAGTAAGAGTCCGTTTGATATTAAAAAGGCAGGGAGTCGATTGTGATTCTCTGCCTTTATTTATGTATAGATGGTATACTTTTCAATTATTATCTCCAAAAGTTGGGTTGTTTTATCGTCTTTCTGTATATATAGTGATTTATAACCCCCCATTTTGATAGAAAAAACTACTCTTTCCGAGAGCTGCACCCGCTTTCGCGATGTTGTACAAATTGTACGCAACACTGATAGGCAGGGCTATGATGCCGATGACCATAGATATTGCAAGTTTGATGGCTATGAAGATTAGCATCGTCAGGCAACCGCCGATGCAAATCATGTTGTTCATGAAGCCAGATAGCACTGAAAAGCCACAGAAAAGAGCTGCCATAGCATAGCCATCAAAGATACGTCCATCAGGGACATTGTCGAATACGAGGTTGAGCCTGTAGCCGATGATGAAGAGTACAGCGTAAGTCACCAGACGCAGGAAAGCCTCACGGAAAGCCCTTGCCTCGTTATAGTTGCTGAATACCAAAGAAAGAATCCGTCCCATTCTCTTGAATACTGTCGTGTTTGTTGTTGTCATCATAGTCGTACTGTCTTTAAAGTTGATAAATGTGAATTGAGCCATATCCCTTTTGTGGAGCATCTATCTCCATCAGGGTGCAGCCAAGACTCATTAGCGTGCCTCCCGTGGACTGGGCATGTAATGTGCCAGGCTTGTCACCCGATGGAAGAAACTGCCTGTCAAAGAATACCTCCCTTGTCTTTCTGCATCCGCTGGATCTGTTCCTTGTTCCGTTCAATGAAAGTCCGACATACCGCATTGAGAATATTGCCGAAGTTGAACTGCCTGCAGTTGATGCGGATGATGTCGAGAGCCCGCTTGATTTCTGGGTTCAAGACTACGGTAATCCTGTTCTCGTCGGGATTGTCGTTGTAGAACTCCGCATACCTGACCATCATATCCCACTCACCAGAACCAGCCTCGATGACTGGCTGCACATTCGTCTGCTTTCCTCGACGTGCTCTTGCTACTTTTGGTCTTTGTGGTGTCGTATCTACAGGTGCAACCGCAGGACTTTCATTCTGAACAATCTCTTCACCCTCAGTATCAGAAGCGGTTTCTTCTGCTTTTGTAACCGCCTTCTCTTCCGATACAGTAGGAATCGGATCATTCTGTGCATCCATGAATGCGCCCAGAGAATCCAGATTGAGGATGTCGGGCTGCTGAATTAACTTGTTTGCTGCCATACTTATTCCAGTTTTTGAAGTTCATTGTAAATCATGTCGAAGGCAGGTGCTACGCACTCAGCCTGAATCTTCGTGTTCCCGAAGGTGTTGTAACGGGCAATGTCAGCCCTGTCAGCTACCATCGGTGTGACGATGCCACCTGCCTGTGCCAGTGCCTCGTCCGTCTTCTTCCATGTCTGAAGCTCCGCTGCCGTACCCCGGGTACGGATGACGAGGTTCGGTACAAATATCAGTTTCGGCTTCTGCCGTCCTTTGAGGTAGGTTATCCAGATCTTTCCCACCAGATTGAGAAACTTCTGAGTTGCACTCAGACAGTTGAACTCATACTGATACGGACAGACAATCACATCGCTGAAGCCCAGCAAAGGCACCATACCCTCCAGATAGATATTGCCGGGAGAGTCAAATAGATAGATGCCGTTGGCAGTCTTTACAGACTTTAAGAGCTGTGCCGACTGCTGCAGGCGGTCAATCTCAATCTGCTTGACCTCGTAAGGCACCTTATCCGTTTGCAGGCTCTGGCTGTCAAACTTGCGCTTGTCAACGATGGAGTGCTGCCGGTCACAGTCCAGGACACAGACATCAGACACTTTTTTCTCAGACAGATAGTTGGCGAAGAGCGTACACAGGGTGGTCTTACCTACACCACCTTTCTCATTCGCCCAAGTAATGGTAATGTTCTTTTTCATTGCGATACATATTTAGTTATTACAAATTCGATACTACTTATCATACTCTGTTAAGACCGACGTATCATCGCCCTTTCATCATCCACCTCACCATAGCTGTTGCGGTTTGCATCCGGATTGTAGTTGATGCGGTCACTGCTGCCAATCTCATTCGATATAGGACGGGACTTGCCAGAAGTAACATGATGCTTATACTCCGAGGCCTCGATGTCTGCAGAACGTGAAGTTTTGAACTTGCTCATGTCTATGCCACTGGCTTCAAGGTCAACGACCTCCCTCTTCGACGGATTCACGCAGAAGAACTTGTCTTCAAAGCGGTACGTCCAGATACCCTCGTCATTCAGACGGTCAAAGATACTCTCGTTGCAACCCTTATCCTTTCCCAGCTCCAACTGCTCGTTGATGGTGTAAAGGGTGGAATAAATGTTATTGCCATTCTCTGAAACATGCAGATGCTCAGAAGATACATTGAACATTTTGGAGAGCAAACGAACCTGTTGGTCGTTGACTGGCGAAAAGCCCTGTACCCAAGCCACCTTATCGTTATACTTGATCTTTTGTACGAGATAGTCGGCCAGCCCCACTTTGTCCTTTCCCATGATGATATTGCCGTGTTTGATATAGCAGCCATAGAAACGATGAAGGTCATGATTGAGGTCGAAGGTCGTTGCCAGCGGATTCTCACGAAGCTTGTCCTCGATGAAGAAGTCCACCTTCTGAAGCTTCTCCTCACGGCTCTGGAATTGGAGCAGATTCTTGATGCCGAGTATGTCACCACCTTTGAATACAGACTTAGTAGCATTGTCCACTACCATATAGCCATAAGGCGAAAACTCGTTGCCTAGGAACTTGATACTGATGCCGAATTTCTTCTTTACCATCGATTCCAGTTCCTCACGGCTGGTACTCTGGTCACGGTACTTTTTGAGAATAGCCCGTAACTGACGGATGCGCTTCTTCTCATCCTCACCGTTCTTACGGCATAGTTTTTCTATTTCCTTGACAGCAATCTCATCCTGTACCTGTCCACCTCTTTTAATATATATGTCCTTGTCCTGGATGTAAGCCTCGTAGCCCGAAGTCTCGAAGACAGCCATGAACTGAGAGACAGACTCGAAGTGATAGGACTTGGCCAGTTTCATCATTTCAGAGTTCTGGTGCTTCTGGTCAATGCTCATAATCGACTCGATGGCCTTCAGTGAACGGATGTTCTCCAAAGAGTCGGCAATCTTCTTCCCGTCAGGACTGATACGGCTTGTCACAATATGCAGATGGTTGTTGTCCGTGTCGTGGTGAAAGTACATCAGCACAGGCTGCCCCTCATTGTTGTAGCCCATCTTGTCCAGATACTTCCATGCTATACTAATCATCTCTTCCTTGGAATACTCAGAACCCTTACAGGAAATGGCAGCATGAAACTGAGTCATCCGTGTACGGTCATTCCTGGCAGAATAGTCCATGAGATAGTTACGAAGAGACGTGATACCTCTCATATCGGGAGCATCCTGCAGATACCCGAAGTTACGAATGGCCACTAATTCAGCTACACCATTCTCCACCTTCCGCTCGTTGTAGCGGACTGCAGAGAAGGAACTGCTTGACTTTAGAATCGTTGCTATCATACTGGTTTCTCGCTAAAAATACGTGTAAAAATCTTATGTTCCGTAGCTGCAATATCACTGTTCAGAGAGAATAGCTGGTGCAGTAATGGCTCAACAGAAGAAGTGATTACCTGCATATTATACTCACCGTTTGCAGCAAGTAGGTTGCAGTAATGCGCTATCTGATTGAGGTTGTTCCCGATGCGGTTCAGATCAGATTCGTGCTTCGATATGAGCGGATAAAGCATGTTCATCGACTCGATGCGACGCTTCATTAGCGTGTCATCATAGTGGGCTACAGCATCACGTATCATGGCACTGATGGAGCCATAGTTTGCCGCCTTTGCCTCGAACATATCCCTTTCCGCACCGCTTACTCGGAGCTTTACTATCTGGTCTTTGTTTCCGGAATCTTTCATGGTCACTGAAAAAGTCTGTGAGTTGCGAACAGACTTGTCCTCCCAGCCGAAGGTCTGGCAAGTGGCGTTTTGTGGTCACAAACGCACAACTTGCAATCCCATCAACGATGGAGCCGTCTGTCCTGTTGGACACTCCCCGGAATAAAGGTCGGTCAGAGCCGTTGGCGGAGGCCTGCCAAAATTGAAGCCGATGGAAATCCATCGCCGAAGTCGTTGCAAAAGTACTCATTTTCATTTGTCTATGATGTCGTTTTAAAAAGTTTATTCACTTGTGCATTCATGCGGTTGTACCCTTGTACCCTTGTGCTTGCACAACTGCACACACTTACGCAGTCATCATTTCATGCAGTCGTGTCCTTGTACGTTTGTGCAAGCATGATTGCACAATCTTGTTCGATTGTGCCCTTGTGCCTGCACAACTGCACACAATGATGCAGTTATTCTTTCGTGCTCTTGTGCTCGTATGCTCTCGTGCTTGCACTCACGCATACATTCGTGCAGTTGTACGTTTGTGCAAAGGTAGCAGGATAGGCAAGACTCAGAAGAGAGTCCTGCCATCCTGCCTGTATGATGGCCATGCCCAGCAAAACCTTACCCACTTGCTCTCCTTGTCGCACTTACTTAGAGCCTCACGGAGCAGAGATACCAGCTCATCATGGCTGATGCCGAAGTTCGTGCAGATGCAGTCAATGTCATCCCCGTCCTCCAAATGCCAGGCGGCTACCTGTTCTACGACGCGCTCCAAGTCCTCCCTGTCAACCTGGAACTCGTCGGGGATTGCCTCGCCCTGTCCGTCTGTGAGAAAATCCACGTTGCACTCGAATACGATGTTGAAGAGACGGAGGAAATAGTCCTTGCTCACATCGTCATAGTTCCTAATCCACTGCTGCAGGTCGCCCTGTTCGTAGCTGACCCTGTTAACTGTTGCAACTCTTAGTTCTTGCATGTCGTTTGAATAATTGTGGCGGGCTGGTTAGACCCGCCGTTACCTTTGTTATCAATGATGGCGGTCATTATGCCGCTTTCTTATGCTCGATGTACTTGGCTCCCGTTATGAGTACCTGGTCATCCCGGAACTTGACCCTGCACTGGAGTACAGACCAGCATCGGTGGTTCTTACGCCTGTAGAGTCTGATGTAATAGACCTCCTGCTGATTACCCGTCTCCTTCGCATAATGCTTGATATGCTGGCAGGCGATTCGATACGAGGGCAGTTCATTGGCAATCTGCTGCCCGTTGCTTCCAGTCTCTACATTGAAGTAAAAGCGGTGTCTGGGATAAACTGTTGTTTGAGTCATAACTGTGAATTTTGATTTTATCGACTAAGCCTGAGTCCCGAGGGGGATGAGATTTTTCCTTTTTCTCCGTCTCCTGGAGTGCAAGCTTTTTTTTATTTCCTTCATCGGCTGAAGCATCGCCGTCAGGGTTTTCGATTTTTCCGGTGCCGTTAAGAGTGAAAGATCAAGAGCTCATGACCAGATAATTTCGTGCGTTCTTCTGGAATACCCGGCTTTGTCCGAGTATCAGACAAAACGGGAAGCCTGCCGGAAGAAAGCAAGCGAAATAGCAACGTGGTATTTGGCCATCAGCTCCTTTCACTACCTTTGCACCGCAAAATCAGGAAACCAAGGCGAAGCGGGGATAACAAGATGAGGGAAAAGTGGCGAGCACTCCAGAAGAGACAGACGGAGAAAAGCGTAAGGTCTTCTCGCACGTGAAGCCACAAAGTTTTGGAAAGTGATGGCACAGCAGACCTGCTATGCCGACTCTCCCGACATGCCAGTTCCGTGTGCCGGCAAAGGCCTCACGGGAATGAATGCAGAGGATGAATGGTGCTGCGGTTCATCGTTGTCGATGACAGACCTTGTCCTGCAGAGCGTTTCGGTATATTAGGCTTGCCCAACATACCGAATCCCGAGAGCAGGATATGGTCTGAGCAGCAAGGGGAATACTTGTCAGAAGTGTGCGTGTCTGAACAGGATACCCGCACTCCTGACGTGTATGACCAGATCCAGGCATCCTGCATCCGTTCTATGTGAGGACTGTCGGCAAGCGGAACAGTAAGGCACAGTGACAGCCGTACCTTACGCTGGCAGAAGGGAAACAATAAGGCTTTCCATGTCTGGGTGTCAGACATGAGCCAAAGGGCCGGCTATCACATCAAAAACGGGTTCACAGTCAGTAAACTATGAACCCGGAACTATCATAATCCTGTGATTTCAGTCACGAACCACCCTTGCTAACCAGCAAGGCACGTTATGGAAGAAGTTTATCTTCCGTAACATGGTATTTGCCGCTTCGCGAGAGTCAAAGGTCTTTGCGCACTCAGGGGCTTTAGTCCAGGTAATACGCTTTTTACTGAAAGCAGCCATGTATTCCTCGTTGTCATTCTGTATGATGTACTGTGTCATAACCGATACTTTGAAGGTTAATCATAAAAAGAAAAATGCCCGTATAGCCGGTAGCACAGCTTATAGACGGCTATTCTTTGCCGTCCTCGTTATCTTTCATAGTTAGAATTTCCAGCTTGGTGACAGCGAAGATGATCTTGCTGCGCTTCTTGCCATCCTCTTCCCATGTGTCGGGCTTGAAGAATCCGTGGCAGCCAACGTACTTACCTTTCAGGTCCTTCAGCTCATCCTTCTTGTCGTTGGAGATCCACTTCTCAACAGGAAGCAGTGCAGTCTTGGTAGACTTCTCATCACCCTTGTTCTCTGTGTGGCTCACTGAAAGGCAGAAACGAGCAACTGAGCTCTTCTCAAATTCCTTAACTTCAGGTACTGTAGCGACGAATGCGCTGATTGAAAACTCATTAAACTTTTTCATAATTTCTAAATTTTAATTGGTTTATATTCAATTTATTCGAGGCAACCAAACGACGCGGAAAAGTGGTGCGACATGGATTTATCTGTGAATACACGTTTTGTTTATTGCCCATAGGCAAAGACCTGTCGTTAAAGAAAAAGGAAGATTCATGGAAAAATCATTGTCCAAGGCCGGGAGGCAGTCCACGGAAGAGCCGGAATTTAAAACAGGCTCCCGCTTCGTAACTTCGCGGAGAATAAATGAGTATAACGCCAAGATTAAAATGGAAATGAAAAAGTAGAGTTTACAGAGCGCATCAGCACAGTGACGGATAGGGATAAAAAGAGAAGAGCATACCGTATCTGCAGAGAGTAAGCCGGAGAACAAGAATGATGGGACACCAACCATGCTCCCAATGTTGAGACAAGAAAGACCAAGCCAAACAGCAGAAGCATGGGCCGACCTAAAGGGATGGCTGGCTGCAACACCGATTATACATAGACACAAAGGAAGAGGGTAGTGAGGAGCGAAACAACAGAAATCAATTAGGAGCTAATGGAGATTCTTGAAAGATGACAGGGAGGCAGAAACCAAGGATTAGCCTGTGCCATCGGCTATACGGGCATGGCTTGTGACGTAGTACACCATACTGGGTATCAAATAAAAGCTTCATTTTTCCGTTTTTAAATTAAAAAAGCAATGGAGAAAATAACATTATGTCACGATTATGTGCCAGGAACAAATCCTGGCATTCTTTTTCAACTTGAGGATGGAGAGCAAGTTTTATATCATTCTACCGGCATTCAGGCAGATCCTGATGATGCCGGAACTAATTCAAGCTTGCGTAGTGAACTGGACCGACATCGTTTGGCCATGTGTAAGGCCTATACCATCATGCAGGTTCGTAGGATGGACATGACCAGTCGTGTTTTCGAGATGGAAGTGTCCCGTATATTAACAGACAACTACGACCTCCCCACTAAAACACGTTCCAAACCGTTATATCCACGTCTGATACGATATATTGAAGAGGCTCACCGTGACGGTATAATGGGCGATGGCCGATATGCTGTTGCTCTTGGCAAAGCCAAGAAACTACATAGGTTTCTTTACATCATTGGTCGAAGTGCGATTACTGTACGTGAGTTCTCGACTGAATTGGTGCTGAAATTCCGGCACTTCGTATATGATGAGTACATGTATGTCCCCCAGTTCCCAGAGTTATATCCTCGTGGCAATGGCCATCGTCCTCCTACGAAGCGAATGAAAGACACGACCGTTGTACATGATTTGAAGATCCTACAGGCCTTTTATGAGGAGCTTAAGAATGCTGACGAAATCCGCCGCTCACCATTCCATAACATATCTGGTGAGCGGCGCCGTGTCATCATGCATGTGATGTATGATACGCCAGTTTGTTTACGAGCAGAGGAGTTCAAATCGGTATTAGAAACCTCTGTGCCAGTAGAATTACAATGGGCTAAGGACCTGTTTGTGCTGAACTGTGCTATCGGTTGTCGCATCAGCGACCTTCTTCGCCTGACCATGGAAAAGGTGGCGGTGTCAGATGAGGGCATTCCCTATGTACATTACATACCTTCGAAGACCTCAAAGTTGCAGACTACCAATGTTGAGGTAGTCACACCGTTGATTGAACCTGCTCTAGAGATTGTGAACAGAACGCAGTTGAAGTTGTTAGACTATAATCCTCACTACGGCAAACAACGGTATAATATAGCACTACGAAAGCTTTTGTCGTATTGTGGTATCACACGGAAAGTAAGTGTCTTCTGTCAGGAAACAGGTGACAATATCTACAAACCTCTATGTGAGGTAGCGAGTTCGAAACTAGCCCGTAAGACACATATTGATATGCTCAGCAAGGTACAGATCAATTACTATGTCGCAGGTTTGCATCGAGCTGGATCGGATTCGGTATTCAGGTATACGAATCTGGAGTTAAGGGATAGGTATGAATTGTTCAAGATTGCATTTGGGTGTTAAGACGATGAAAGAGTCTTTCTTTTAAGTATTTACTTCTGCACTTTCTTTTAGCTTCTCTTTTCTTGGTGCATTACCAAAGAAAAGGAAGCCAGGCGAATTTGCATCACCTGGCCACCTATATGGTAATAGTTCAGAGCTTACCGCATTCCGCATAGCTATAGTAGCATCCGTCCGTTACAATCACATGGTCGGTAAAGTGAATGCGCTTGATTTCAGCGGCCTTCTTCACGCTTTGGGTCAGCATGTCATCGTACTTGCTGGGATGAAGGCTTCCTGATGGGTGGTTGTGGCATATAGCCAAGATGCATGCATTATTAAGGACAGCTTCGCGCATGATGATTCGAATGTCAACACTGACTTCCGTAAGACCTCCCTGACTGATGCACTCTGCTTTAATGAGTCTGTAGTTGTTGTTCATCAGCAGGATATAGAAATGCTCTGTTTCTAAGTCCATCATCTTCGGTAGCATGTAGTTGTAGATGCGGGTGGCGGTGGCCATGTCGGGTTTAAGTGCTGCCATAGCCTTTTGTCTGCGCTTGCCGAGTTCTACGGCTGCAAGGACTTTGCAGGTGGTGCAGGTGCCCACACCTTCCACATCGTTGATTTCATCGAAACGAGCCTTGCCGAGGGTGTTGAGGTTGCGGTCGAACTTGTCCAGAATGTTCTGAGCGACATCTACTGCGGTGAGTTTGCTTGTTCCGCTGCCAATGAGGATGGAAAGGAGTTCCGCATCAGAGAGCGCTTCCACTCCATATATCTGAAGTTTTTCACTTGGGCGGTCTTCGATAGCCCACTGTCTGATAGTCATCTTCACGGTATTTGCCGTGTCTGCCTTTAATGCTGTTGCTGTATTCATAATCTTGAATTTTAATTGAGTTGTTTCTTCTTGAACTGCTTGGTCTTTGCGAGGAACATGGCCATTCTGACGTGTGCTCCTGCCTGCTCCATCTTCTCACGGAAATCATCGGAAGTTCTGCCCGTGGTGCAGATGTCATCGATGATGAGGATGCGCTTGCCATGGAAGAAGTCCGTGTCAATCCATACATTATCCTCGGCTGCATACTCTCCGCAGATATGAACCTTTTCACGTTTGCCGATAACCTTGATGTGGTCGAAGCCGTTAATGGCACCGGTCATGGCACATACATTCTCTGAGAACTTACGGAAACGACGTGTATAGGTCTGTTGACAACTAGCAGGGATGCACACGATGATGGTGTCTTTCAAGTCCATGAGTGCGAGAGACTTTGCAAAGAGCCGTGAAACTCTCTCAGTGGCATACTTGCGTCCGCTCTTGAAGTCTATGATTAGTCGGTCTGCCTCCTGCGCCTCAAATGATGCGTGTCTGAGGTATTTCTGCGGCAGGTAACTCATCAGTGCGTATTTGAAAATGCCTTGGTTGTCCATATTCTGCGATTTTGCTTTTTTATGCGGATTCAGGAGCTGTGAAGTGAGTTCCTATTGAATCAAGTCCGAACTCCGTGAACCCTTCGTTTTTTTTGCGTATTTCTATCGCCGTTTGTTTCGTTCCTGTGGCTTTCAAGAAGGTCGCAAGTGCGGATAAGGCAAGTTTTTCAGGCAAAATACTACCCTTGAAGAGGTGTGGAGATTTTCCCGGAAACCCTTGGGCCAGAACTTGACATTCCAAACTGCGGGTTTACCTTTGCCACAGGAACGTATCTAACGGGCGTAATGGAAATACACAGCGAAGGTTCACGGTTCGGACGACCAAGCACATGGGGCTTGCACCACTAAAAGGGTAGTCACTCCCTGCCAAGGAACCACAAGGAAATGTTCAAGAAATCGATGCTGTTCACAAATTCGTGAACATGCCAGAAAGTTTGAACAAAGTAGTTTGTGGTGGGGTTGAGTCATCCACAAACCCCACCACAAACCCCACCACAAAATGTTATTATGTTGATGCCAAAAACCGCCGTTTTTGTTACTTTTTCAATAAACTCTTGAAAATCTAAATAATTATTTGTATTTTTGTGCCAAAATTGGTACTTTAATCTAAGTATCATAAATGTGGAACTATATTAATTTTGGCACAGACTTATGATAATTGGTTATGCACGTGTAAGTACGCAAGATCAGCAGACGCTTAGGCAAATTGACCAACTGAAAGAATTTGGTTGTGAAAGGATATATGAAGAGAAAGCATCAGGAACCAAGCGTGACAGAGTTGAGCTGGTTCGAATGATGGATGCTCTTCGAGAAGGAGATGTTGTCATTATCACAGAATTGTCCCGATTAAGCAGATCTGTTAAGGACTTGTTTGAAATTGTGGATAGAATCCATAATATCGGAGCTGACATTAAGTCCTTGAAGGAATCGTGGATTGATACAACAACTCCACAGGGAAAACTTCTCTTCACCATTTTTGCAGGAATAAGCCAGTTCGAACGCGACTTAATCCGTCAAAGAACTATGGAGGGATTACAGGCAGCCCGTGCAAGAGGTCGCAATGGTGGTCGCCCACCCAAAGATGAATCTAAGATAAAACTTGCTTTGAAAATGTATGATTCCAAGGTCTGCTCTATATCGCAGATTCTCGAAGCAACAGGGATAAGCAAAACGACTTTATATAGATATATTAGACAACGGATATGCGGATAGCACTACGGTAACCCCTCAAAAAAGTGAGTTGCAATACAATTTGTATTAAAGTTGTTCTGTCTTGTTTTGTGGCTTAAAAACGAGACAAATTGTCTTTTTTGTATGATTTAAGCACATGAATTGTTAAAAAATAGCTTCTTTTTGAATTTTTGTCTTGTTTTGTGGCTTAAAAACGAGACAAAAATATGTATCTTTGCACCAAACTCGTAATGCAATAGCAATTATGTTACAGTCAAAGGCTATAGAGCAGACCGTGAATTCATTCCGTTCAGACTATGTTTTCACGTATCGGGATTTGGGATTGCCTCCTGAATCCAGTGCCAATGTTATACGTAAGCTAAACCGTATGGCAGATAGCGGTGTGATCCAGCGTCTTTCTAAAGGACGTTTCTATAAGCCGAAGCAGACGATGTTCGGTAGCTTAAAGCCTAGTCAGGAAGAGGTTGTTAAGGATTTATTGGAAAAAGATGGCCAGATAATTGGCTATCTGACTGGTAATTCCATTTTCGGACAATTGGGTCTTACCACACAAATCTCCAATATCATTGAGATTGGGGTTAATGGGAAGAAAAATAATACTCGCAGAGGTTCTTTTACTATACGTTTTGTACAGCAGCCCAATGTGATAACAAGGAATAACATTCCTCTACTTCAAGTACTTGACGCTATCAAAAATATTAAGTCAATTCCGGATACGACACCTGACAAATCTTACAATAGGATAAGGGCTATCGTACAATCACTTGATGTAAGAAGTGTGGAATTGATAATCAAGCTTGCCTTGAAGTATAATCCAATGACGAGGGCCGTGACTGGCGCTATCGTTGAAGATCTTTATGGAGAAGAGAAAGCACAGGTACTGAGAGATACCCTTAATCCAATTACTATATATAAAGTTGGCTTGACCAAGAAGGTTTTATCGACTAATAATTTCAGAATCGTATGACACATATTGATGAAGCACCGTTGATTAAGGACTTCTCACGGCTTTGGACAGATTTGAGTGAGCATTATGTTGAGGAGTTAGGGCAGTTGGCATATAGACCTATCCCTACGCCAGAAGAAATAGCGAAAAGCCAGAACGAATTGCTTCAAATTCTTCAGGGGAAATAATAAACACAAATATGGCTCGGTACTAGTTAGGAAGTATCGAGCCATAATTGTGTTCCACGTTAATGTTTATGTTTTAATTGAATCCGATACCGATGAAGTCTTTATCAAAGAGTTCGTCATGGTAGATACCTGTACTTGTGATATTCCTTTCGTCATCTGTGTCGAAGCAAGCAATCGTGCCATCATGCTTACGAAATTTTTGGATGCGACACATCTGTACTTCCAGAGTATCATTCTTTCCATTGTTGGAAAGGTTTTCCAACTCGGTTATTAGCTCTCTCAATGTTATGCCGCGAAATTCGCTTGGCGTTGTTTTCTTTATATTCTTTGCCATAAGTCAATTCTTCTATTTGTTGTTCCTTGTTGTCAGATGTCCGGATTCGCATTTTGTTTTAAGAGGTCATTCTTGGCAGGAATAATCTCTCAACATATTCCTTCTGCTTCTCAAAGGGCATCTTGATGCCGCCATTTTCCATAATGGATGGGTATTCCTTGGACTTCTTTGCGAAAGTGGCTCTGAAAGGATTTCCGTTCAACTCGGCTTCAAGACGCATGGCACCATTTCCCATCTCTGTCCAATGAAGGTTCTTGACGGTAATGCCCTTTTCTTCGATGATGTAGTCGAAAGAGAGTGGCTTATAGCCATTGAGCATCGGGAGCATCTTTGGTGACATTTTAGCAAAGTGCTCTTCAATTTTGTCAATCCAATAGCGATCCACTCCAACCTCCTGAGCTACAGGGCGGAATTGTGCAACACATTCGGCAGTACTCTGGATAATCTCATTCGGATTGGAAATGCTAAACTTCCGTCCAAATTCAACCAAGTCTTCGTATCCGATGTCAACAGTCTTTCCTCCGATTCTAAGATAGTGGGCTGGATCGAACTTGTTTCCAGGATTGAAACACGAGAATGTCAGGTCATATGCCGGTGTTATATGCCACGTTCCACCTTCCTCCATCATGAAGGAGAAGTTGCGGATGTGTGCATCAACATTAGTAGCAAGGATGTTGAATACAGTGCGTCTGAAAGTTTCTTCTTTTTCTTTGTATGGAATATTGAGTTTGTCTATGACGGTCATCAGATCCTCATAGTTCCTAGCATTAGGATTCATGGCAGCTAGTGTTTGCGTGTGAATCTTCTTGCCATTCCTCCTGTCATATCGCTGCGTAAGGAAATGCTCGTCACCATCAATCGAAATTAGTTCGGATGGCATCATAGTAATGCCAGCCATTGTCGCGAGTTTATAATAAACCATCTCGACCTTTGTGAGAGGGTAATAGTCTTTCTCGGCGAATTTAAGCAGGTAATAGGTATAATCAGAAGGCAGCATGATTTGGCCGGAACGAATTTCGCCGGTTTTGTTGTTCCGCGCAATGACGGCTTTGGTATGCTGGCCTCCTGCTGATGTTCCTACTTCATATAAGCTTTCAAGTGTGATGTCTTTGCCAGCAATAACAGTTTCCTCTCTTTGCTCCAGAATCTCTTGCGCCTTACGATACAGTTGATCGAGTTCAAGACTCATTTCGCCTGTTCCAATTTCCTGAGAGGGTTCAAATTCTAAGGCTCCCATCCCTCGTTTACCAATGAAGGATAGCTTGTCGACGGCAGTCAGATGATCTTCGTCGAGATTGTTTGCAGAGGCCCAGGCGGAGAAAACGGTATCTCCCCATTTCCCGGGAAGACTGTCGCTGATGAAAGCAGGAAGACCGTAAAACACCCCGTTGTTTGCTTCACCGTAAAAGGGGAGTCTGTTTCTGCGGTCATAAATTGATGCAGTCAAAGGGGCAATGTCGAGTTCTCCTTTGAGAAAGTTCGGAGCATACTCAAAGATGGAACGCTTTCTGCTAGCATCCCATGTGAGGCGGCCAACCTCTTTGCCCCATATTGTTACTTTAATGTTGTTGTCCATGTCTTACTCTTTTTGGCTTGTTTGCCTCTTGTCTGGCCAGTGCATACGGCGAGACAGGAAATTCAGGGAGAATATCAGCGATTCCATCAGCAAAGTCTATAGCCTTCAAAAGTGCAATGAGATTGCCAAGTTTGATGTCATATGAATAACCCTGTTCAAACCGTCTGATAGTCAGAAGGCTCACTCCAGATTGTCCAGCGACTTCTTTTTGCGTCATTCTTGCTGCAATCCGATACTCCCTAAATCTCTTGCCTAATGCCTGTATTATTTGCACTGTAGGCATTGATTTTATATCCATTATCTCTTCCATATGGCTGCAAAGGTACATAAACTTTCCCTAAGAGCCAAATATTTCGATTAAAAATTAGTTTATGAACGCTTAAATTTGAAAATTTCTATTATAAATTAACTCTTTTAAAGGTTGTTTCTATAGTTTCTTGTTGTCCTTGAAGGAGTAGTATTGTTCATCCGCGAGGATGATATGGTCGCGCAAGGTCATCCGTACAGACTCTGCAGCCTGAGTAAGTTTAGCTGCAATTGTGCTGTCGAATTTTGTGGGAGAGGGATTCCCACTGACATGGTTATGTACCGTAACTATGTAGGTCGCATTGTAGAGCACCCCGAATCGCATGATGTTTCTCGGGTCGGCAGCGTTTTCTGAAACCTCTCCCCGGCAGATTCTGACTCTTCTGAGCAATTCATGTTTCGGATTGAGGAACAATGCCCAGAACTCCTCCACATCCAGGTCTTCAAGTTGTGGCATCATGTAGTCACCTATGGCCAACGCATTCTTCAGAATGGGCTTCTCTTCTGGAGCAGTCTTCCTAAAGCGCTTCCCAAACTCACAGGCAGCGACTATAGCGATGGCCCGGTTCTTACCGATGCCACGGTAGCACATCAGTTCTTCCATTGTCTTCTTACCCAGTTTGGAAAGATCATTGCCGCAGTCATCCAACATCTGATTCATGAGATCTACAGTTGGAAACTCCTTCGGGCCGTTGCCAATGATGATGGCCAAAAGCTCACTCTCGCTGAGCTGGCTGACACCATCCGTTTGGAATTTCTCCATTGGGATGTCATCATTAGTCCATTTCTTGATTGACGGAATAGGATCCTCTTCCTGATTCTTCTGAACGGTGATAGCCGAAGTAGGGTACAGCTCATGAAGAGAGGCCTCCAGCATGGACATCCTTTTCTCATGTTCCTCAAGTCTTCTGCTGTCTCTTTCTTCGAAATCTCTGCTTCTCCTTGGCCGTCTGCTTTCCTCCCTATCCTCAAAATGACGAAATGATTCCCTGCCATCCTTTGGACGGAATTCGTCTCTTGAACGACTGCGTCTTCTGGATTTATCCTCTTTCTCAGGATTCACATAGCCTAATACACCGGTGGGACGATAACTGCCACGTGCGACTCCTGGTCTATATGGAACACTAGGAGAAGAGTCAGACCGTCCAGAAACAGGGTGATAAGTCACCTTGTTGCTTGGCTTTCGCTCATTACCCCTGCGTCCCTCTTCCCTGTCAAGCTCTTTTTTTGAAGGCTTCCTGACCAGTGTCTCAATGGGTTCATCGACCAGTTCCCCCACAAAATTGTTCTCACCATTGTCCATGTTGATGGTAACACCCATTTCTTCCTTCTCAACAGGAGCCTCCATTACAGGCTCTTCCTGCCATGCAACTAACTTCTTCATACGATTTGATTTTAAATGTTGATATTGTATTGATTGAATTTCTCTTGCTTACTCTCATGCCAACAGACGCATTACATCAAGGATGGTCACGTTAGTAGCAGACAAGTCCGTCCTTTTAAGCCTACTGTTACATCGGTCAATTAAGGCTTCGCATTCATCGACGGCTCTCTTTGACACTATCTGATACCGTGAGTTTACCTCATTGTTGGCTACTGTAAGCGGTGTGGCTATATCCCTGCTTTGGCCACGGAAAGCTACGTTGAAGCAGATGCCCAGCTTGCCGTCCTCATGCTTCAGCAGAGGATCGACATAGTATCTGAACGTGACCGTGTCCTCATGTACCGAAGTAAGGAAGTCACCTTCCGTTCCACCCAGCTCCTTCAGACGACTGTTCGACATCAGATGATACTCGAACACATAGTTGATCAGACGGAAGTTCGCATCGTTGATACGCGAGAAGTCCTGACGGATATACATGTTCGTGACAGTGAACACCTGCACTTTGTGGTTCAGCATCTCATGTATCGTGAACTTGTCAATGCCAGCTTCATTATAGGCAATAGTGGCCATTGAGTGCCTTGCGGCATAGAACTGCAGGTTGGGCACACCAACCTTCTCGCCTACGATTTTCAATCCCCTGTTGACTGTCTGGTTGAAAGTCGTCGGATCCTTGTACATGTAGTTGAAGCAAAACACATAGTTCTTCTTTTTGTGCCTGGTACACCGATATTTCTTGATGAGAGGCAATAACAGAGGATGCGGACTGATGACAATGCGGGCATGGTCAGGCCGTCTGTCTTTCGTCTTGGCACGGTCATAAGTGATGTTGCCCCGTTCGTCCCACTTACAACTAAGCAGGTCTATCGTGTTTGTACCCATCAGCATAAAGGAGATGGTGAACACGTCACGGGCGAGGTCGGCGACAGCCCTTCCTTCGGTATCGTCGGGAAGATTTGCTATAGCCCGGATAATATCCACAGGCAGAGCACGTTTCTCCGTCTGGATTTCCACATGAGGCGGATGATAGAACTCCAAAGTCCTCTTGATAACCTTGTTCTCCTCACGACCCTCGTTATAACGCTGCTTTGCCGAGTTGAACATACGCTTGATGACCTGCGGATAGACACTGCGAGCCGTCTTCTTGTCACCAAGCCACTTCTCGAAGCTTCTCATAAAGACCTTGCTGATGTCATTACACATGTAGCTGTCACGACCGACGAACTTGATGAAAGCGTTCAAGGCAACAAGATGGTTTCGGCTGCATTTCTGGTCTTCATGCTCCTTGATCCATTCACGTCCATACTGGATAATGTCAATGCTGACATCACCGACACCGACAATGTAATTGACTACCGCATCGATGTTCATGTCATACTGGTCCAACTCCAGCTGCTTCAACTTGGCATTGAAGTCCTTCAGAAGAGCCTTGACCTTTCGCTTCACAAGTTCATTGCGGATAGTCCACTTCTTGGTCATTTCCGTCTTGGAAACATAGATACCTGTCTCTATCAGCCTTTTCTCGTGGTGGTGATACAGGCGTATGCCAACCTCACAGGTTCCCTTCCTGCTGATGGCAGTCTTTGAAACTTCAACTTTTAGTGTAGCCATAATCGTTGTTATGATATTAACTATTACTTTCGCGCGTACATATATTATATACTGTCTATGACAATAGCTTGTTGACCAAGTCATTGATGTCATACTGGGCAGCTTTCAAGTCAAGCCTGCTGATACGCTCCTTACAGGAATTGACAAGAGCCTCGCAACGTTTTACAAGATATTCGTTGGTGAGCTGGCCATCCTCAGAAACATCATTCTCCGAAACGAATATCGATGTTCCGATAAGCTTGCTCTGCCCCTTGTATGCTACCTTGATCTCCACATTCCATGACTTTCTGGTGTTGATGTCCTGTGGAGTCAACTGCCAAGTGATGTCCACAACCGTATCAACAACATTCGTCAGGAAGTCGCCAGTCAACAAGGCACCACCTTGATGCTTGTCCTGATGAGTGCCAGACTTTTCCTTTTCCATGTCATTGAAGACAAAGTCAATGAGCTTGAAGTTTGCCTCATTAATTTTGCGGAAGTCCTTCTTGATATAGATATCCGTTATCTTGTACACAGGCAGCTGATGGTTCAGCATGTCGTGTATGGTCATCTTGTCAATATCGGTTTCATTGAAGGCAATGGTCGCCATCGTATGTCTTGCGGCATAAAAAGTGAGACCTTCCTCGTCAATCTCCTTTCCAACCTCCTTCATGCCTCGGTTCAGGTTATAGCTGAAATCGGCAGGATTTCTGTACATCCGGTTGAAACGGAACACATACCTTTCCTTTTTGTCCAATACAGACGCATATTTCTTGATAAGAGGCATGAGCAGCGGATGCGGCTTGATGACGATGCGGGCATGGTCAGGTCGCCTGTCCTTTGTCTTGGCACGGTCATAGGTAATGTTTCCCTCGCCATCCCATTTGCATGAGAAGATATCAATGCTGTTGGCCCCCATCATCATGAATGAGATAAGGAATACGTCACGAGCCACATTGCGGCTTGAATTCGAGCGCTCCTCATCAGGGATGGCAGCCAAAGCCCTCAGATGCTCCAGGGAAATGGCACGTTTCTCCGTACATACATGAACAGGAGGGTCGAAGAACTCTAGTGAGCGTTTGATGATCTCCTCACCGTCGAGGTTGTCATTGTAGGTCTCGCGGGCCTCATTGAATACGCGCTTGATACATATACAGTAGAGGTTGGCCGCACGATGCCTGTCACCAAGCCAGCGTACATAGGACTCCATCAGTCTTACCGTAATCTCATTGCAGTCGATAACCTTACGTCCCATGAACTTGATGAACGAGTTGAGGGCAGTCTTGTAGTTACCCATACCCTTGATTTCATCCTCATGAGTCTTTATCCACTTCTGGTAATAGTCCACGAAGTCAACAAAGGTTGGCTTGACAATGTCTTTGCGTGTGATTCTCCTTACAAGTTCATCGGCAGTCATGTCGTTGAACTCCAGGTTCTCCTCCTCGATACGTTTACGGTAGATGCGGAGGATGTCCTCACATTTCTCCTTCTTCTGAAAGTTCTTGATCTTGAAAGACGAGGTCAGTTCGTCACGGGTGACAAACACCGTAGTAGGGATGTATTTCATCACCCTTTTGTGCGTGACCCTGATGACGACGTTCCACGTCTTGTCCTTTCTCATGTTGTGCTTCAGCACCTCATACTTTATTGTAGCCATATAAGTCAATTTTATAGCGGATTTACCCGCTGATTTTTTTAATTTTCTGCAAATTTACCTTTTCAGGGCCTGAGAGCCGAATTTTGGCGAAAATCGACCATTTTACAAGTAACCATATATGGGAACAAGTAAAAACGCACCAATCCCACAATTCTGTAAGGAAAGATTACTTTTTCTGTCCCAAATGCCCCTAAAACGGCCATTTTCGCTATGGCGCAGAGCATTCCCTGTCGGAGTTTTTGCCGTTAATGTTTTTTAACGCCCAACTTCGAGGTAAAACATGCCAAAATGACCAGAAAACCGGGTAAAAACCCCTTCAAATTTCATCAGACTTTTTTGGTTTACTTTTAACCACATGTCTTTACTTTCATTTGAGCCCTTTCTCCGGGATGACATTTACGTCTGCATTTATCATTTTAGGATTCGACTTCCGTAAACATTCTGTTTTTCAGCTTTTTACGCGGATTTGTCACTAAGCAAAAATTTTTTTTCTCGCCATTTATCTCCCGACAAAACAAGAAAATCACATTTAGATTTCCCATTACATACCCATTAAAAATGAGAATCGTGATAAAGCAATATATCAGGATTACGTTAGAAAACATCATGGTGACAGAGTCTTTAATTGGATATCTTCTGTAGAAAATTCTAATGAAGATAATAATCCTATAGGAAAATTACTATCAGGCATCTTATCAAAAGTTGATCCAAAATTTCGAATGGATTTAGCTCGTTTATGTAAATCACATCAAGAAAAAATTCTGGATGTATTCAATACAGAGGATGCTGACATTCAGTATAATCAAGATGAGAGTACGAAGGTAAACCTAATCTATTGTGCAGCGGTTCTACGAACAGCAGATCTTTTGCATGTTACATCCGAACGGACTCCCAATGTTGACTTTCTTTTAATATCACCCAAAAATGCGTATAGTAGAAGGGAGTGGGTGAAGCAACGGGCGGTCAATTGTATTTTACCTAAACAAGAACGTGACAAAGATAATAACGTAGATCCAAACAAAGAGGCTCATCTGTTTGAGGTAAGAGCCGAGTTTAGTGATGATGACGCATATTTACATTTCAACCAGTATTTGGATTATGCTCAGAAAGAATTGATAGAAACGAATAAGATATGTCGTGATTCGTCAAAAAGAAATAACGACAAGTATACTTTTCCATGGGATGGGATTGATAGGGATAAGATTCGGACTATACACTTCAGTGCGGAAAAACTCAGGTTCGAATTGGATAAGGATAATATCCTAAAACTGCTTATAGGTCATACATTATACAGCAATGCAAGTGTAGTATTTAGAGAACTCACTCAGAATGCAATAGATGCTGTTCGATTAATGACCACGGGGACTAAAGAATCAAGTAAAGTTTATGAACCCAAGGTTAGTATCTCTTGGGATAGTAATAAACGTGAGTTGATAGTTGCCGATAATGGAGTTGGTATGAATGAGGAGGTGATAAGAAATTATTTGTTTCGTGTTGGAGTTTCAAATTATCATTCAGAAAAATTCAAGAAAGAGCATCCTGATTTCCATCCCATTAGTCGATTTGGCATAGGTATCCTCACTTGTTTTATGGTAAGTGATGAAATTAATATAACAACATGCCATCATAAAGAAAATAGAGTCCATCTTGTCAAGATAAGACAACTTGAAGGGGAGTATATATTAAGGCATGATGGTCCTTCCTCTGATATTGTTGATGGAAAACATGGTACAACATTCAGTTTAAAACTACGTGACGATGTTTCGGTAAAAGAAGAAGACATAGAACAATATCTAAGAAAGTGGATAATTATCCCTCGATGTAAGGTTACCCTATCAATAGATGGACGAGAGGTCTCTATAGGATATAGGGATATTGACGAAGCAATGAGTTCTTCTCTAAAAAAAATGGGAATCAATGTCAATGATAATTTGTATCATCTTGCAAAATATGAACAGGAAGGATTGAGTTTTCGTATTTTGATGAAGAAGAATACCTATTTGGGGAATAGTAGTTTCTATGAAGATTCCAATATCTCTTCAGATGAAAATGCGCTAATCGGTTGTTGTGTGGAAGGCATTAAGGTGATAGATGAAACCCCAGGTTTTGACAATAGAGGTCTTATTGCTATGATTGACTGTGTTGGTTGGAATTCTCCTTCAACAAATGTCGCACGAGACAGACTTGAAGAAGGTCATCAACTAAGTGATATGTATAGATTCATATATTCTTCATATTTAAAAGAGTGTGTTGAAGAAGGTAAGAAATCTAAATTCACGGAGTCCTCATTCTCTATATTGAGAAGAGCTTCACTTTCAATTGATAGATTGTGGCATAAGAACTCTTCTGTAGAATTAGCGAATACTGAATTATTTGATGAGATGTTACGGAAGAGTCCATGTATTTATGTGGATAACGGTGAGAACTGTAATATTACAGATTTGGATAGTTTACCTGATGAAATTTGGACTGAAAACAGTCAAATATATTCTTCTGCGGTTAATTTGGCTGCGGAATTGTCAAGTAGTAATATATCCCCCCAAAAAGTGATAGAATCTTTAAATAAAGAAGCTGCTCGTGAGAAAAAGACTATTTATGCAGACTATCACTTTAGGAATCATGTTGACGATTTGTTTCTTGACATGTACCAGGTAGATAAAATTGAACTTGCAAGTATCGGTAAGAGTGTTTCTATGCATTGGAAGAGAGATGTGAACAATTGGCATATGATAATGATTTCTAACTCCAGATCCTATTATAGCTCAAGAATGTTTATTCAGAAGAGAAATTCACAAGTTGAGTTTCCTAAAGATGGCGATTTTAATGTATATGTAACAAATATTGGGTATTTCATAGATAATACTACTCCTATTGCAAATTATTTAGAATCTTTATTGGATCGTAAGGAAGATTATACGCGTCGTTTAGTTTCCCTTTTGTCATCTGAAGTGGAAGGCTGTATAGTAAATAACGCATATGATGATGCCGATTTTAATCGTTTTTTTAATAAGGATTCATATTACAGTAGGGATATATTGGAGAAGGTTGATAAAGATGTTTTTAGGAAGGCTTTACAGGATACCGTCTTTAAGAAGGTTGATTTTGGTTTCTTATACTGAGCTTATGAGATTGCATTGCGAATAGAATTGGAGAAGATGGGATGTGATGTCAAAACGCAGGTTACTTTACCTCTGGTTTATGAAGGTGTGACAATACCAAATGCATATCGTATCGATATGCTGGTTGATGATAAAGTAATTGTAGAACTCAAGGCAGTTGCGAATATTCCAGAGGTATTCTTCTCACAGTTAATGACCTATTTGAAACTTACGGGAAAGAAGCTCGGATTATTAGTCAACTTCAAAACAACCGACATCTCAAAGTCAATATATAGAAGAGTAAACAATTTATAAATCTGCTTATCCATTATCTATGAATAGGATACTTAAGTTCATAACAGATTATGTTGTACTTCTACTATCGATATTAGGAAGCGTTGCCTCTATTATTAGTCTTTGTTTTTATCAGAAGACTGTTGAGGCAATTGTGGCCATTATTGTCTTAGGCGTATTATTGCTTATATCGTTATTGCATGATTGGTGGTATGCTCACAAGTTTAGAATAAAAGAGAAGTACGCAAATCTTTATGCTGAGTTAAATACAGCGAATGCTCAAATTAGAAATTTAACCATCTCTGATGTGCAAATGGGCACCAATTATTTAGTGACATATTGTGAGTCAATATCTACTATATTTACCCTGCTTAAGGGGCATAGAATTGGCGCAAGTGTAAAACTGTTAAGCGACAATGGCTCGGGTAATGCCATTCTTATTACACAGGCAAGAGATTTGTATTCAAATGCTCATAATAGAAAGACAGGCTCTGCTGATAAAACTGAGCATACAATGGAAGCCAATTCAGATTTTAGTTTCATTTATAACAATATAGATAGTGATTTAGAAGATACATCATTTTTCCATTCTGCTAATCTGATTAAGGAATCTGATTACAGAAATAGCAGACTCAATAATTGGAAAGTAAAGAAGATACCCCTTATCCCTGATTACATTGTTAGGTGGTTTTCATGGCCATTAAAATATAAGTCTACGATTGTGGTACCAATCATTCCTCTAAACAGTAATTCCCAGAGTCAGATAAACTTACGGGGATTCTTGTGCATAGACAGTAAGAATATACATACTTTCAATATTCCTGTTGATAAGGATATATTGAGGGGGATGGCTGCTGAACTATGCCCAATTATTGATGAAATGAGTAAATTAATGACTAATGAAAGTAGTAGTAATTAAGGCACAACCTACCACCAGGGCTAGGTCCGGTGGTTCTATTAAGATTTCCTATGGTGGTCAACATCATGTAATTAAGGCAGTGGTGTTTTCGCGTCAAGAAGCAGATGTTTTGAGAAAGGCTGCAGATAATGCCACTATTGTAAAGAAGAAATGAAATACTGCCGTAAAGCAGGTATATAAAAAATCATTATGTGGAGGAAAGGTGTTTATTTCTCTCAAAAAATTAAAAGTTCAAAAATAGTGGACCTATCCGTTAAACAGTTACATATATGATAAATATCCAAAATAAAGTAGATTGCTGTGGCTGTAATGCCTACGTCGATTTATTTAAGCAAAATAATTATTAACTTATAGAATCATTAGTTATGGAAATTAAAGAATTTATTGAGAAGTTTGCAGAAGCAATTGAAGTTGATAACGTAGAGGCTTTAACAGCAGAAACCGAGTTTCGTGAATTAGATGAGTGGTCGTCATTGTCTGTAATGCTTCTTATTGCATTCTATGACGAAGAGTTCGGTAAAGAACTAACACAGGCTCAAATAGAGAGCGCAAACACTCTTCAAGATTTGTATAACATTGCAATTGCTTAAAAATGGCAATATTAAGTTTTAAGGGAATTGGTATAACAGCAATGGCTGGTGCAGTTCCAAAACAGGTGATAAACAATTACGAATATACCGAGTTCTTCCCTGCTGACCAAGTAAAGGAAGTAGTAGACAAAGTTGGTGTATTTGAACGCAGGTTTGCAGACAGCGAGACTTGCTCATCTGACTTATGTTTTGCAGCTGCACAGAAATTATTTGCAGACAACGAAATCGATAGGGAAGAGATTGACCTGCTAGTATTTATCTCACAAACTCAAGATTATCGTATGCCAGCAACAAGCATCACATTGCAACATCGTCTTGGACTAAAAAATAGTTGTATTGCATTTGATGTGAACCTCGGATGCTCGGCATTTCTCTATGGCATGTCTGTAGTCTTTAGTATGATGCAGACTGGAAATATTAGGAAAGCTCTTATCTTGGATGGTGAAACTCGTAGTAAGGTATATGGCCCTCGTGATCGTCGTAGTGCATTTATATTTGGAGACGGAGGTGTAGCTGCTTTGGTGGAGCGAGATTCTAAATTTGGAACAACTACTCTTTCAATGAATTCTGATGGCTCTCGTGCAGACTTGATAATGATTAAGGCAGGTGGTTACCGTCATATGTCCACACCAGAAACTTTAAAGGAAAAGGTAGTTGACGAGTATGGAAATATGCGTAGTGACGAACAGGGGTATATGAAGGGTGGCGATGTGTTTAACTTTGTAATTCGTGAAATCCCTCGTGATATCAAGCAAACTCTTGAGTTCGCTAATACTAAAACGGAAGAGTTAGATTATATTGTTTTTCATCAAGCTAACAATTTCATCAATTCGTATATTGCGAAGAAGATGAAACTTGATACCACAAAGATTCCTCACACTATTGAGAAGTTTGGAAATACATCCTCTGTATCAGTTCCTTTGACTATCGTTAGTGAGTTGAAAGGGAAACTAAATGGTCAGAAAACACTTTTGTTAAGTGCTTTTGGAGTAGGTATGACGTGGGCTACAGGAATTGTTCCATTTGTTGATACAAAGATATCCGATATCGTAGAAGTTGAAAAAGGTCAGCCTGTTGATGAATTTCTCCGTCGTGACTATACTCCTATTGAAAAAGAATCAGAAGAGTCAGAAACAAAACCACAGAAAGACTAATGTTTAATCCATTCTCACTTGAAGGCAAGACGATTATCGTAACAGGTGCCAGTAGTGGCATAGGACGGCAGTGTGCCATCGATTGTAGTCGAATGGGGGCAAAGGTAGCTATTATTGGCAGAAATGAGGAACGCCTAAATGAGACATTAAATCAAATGGAAGGTGAAAAACATCTAAAAGTAATCTTTGATTTGACAAGTACTGATAGTATAAAAACTATTGTTACAGATATCGTCTCAAAATTAGGTCAAATAAATGGTCTTGTGTGTTGTGCAGGCATCTCTAATATTCTTCCATTAAAATTAATGAGTGTCGAACAACAGGAACATTTCTTTCGTACCAATGTGTTTTCTACCATAGAGTTAACTCGACAGGTACTTAGCATAAAAAATGTAAGTAAGGATGGTGCTAGTGTCATTTTCTTTTCTTCTATTATGGGGGTGGTTGGTGAGAATGCTAAGTCACTTTATAGTATGACGAAGGGAGCTCTAATTTCTGCTTCACATTCTTTGGCCGTAGAATATGCAAAGAAAAAGATTCGTGTCAATTGCATTTCTCCTGGTGTGGTTGTAACTCCTATTAATGCAGGACAACCATATATTTCTGATCCAGACAAAAGGGCCCTACTCGAAGCTAAACATCCACTTGGTTTAGGTCAAACTAGTGATATTTCAAACGCTTGTATTTATTTATTGAGTGATGCATCGCGTTGGATTACCGGCCAGAATATTGTTGTTGACGGTGGTTACACAATTCAATAAATCATGATTGATATTAAAGATAAAAAAGATTGCTGCGGCTGTAACGCCTGTTATGATGCATGCCCGAAAGATGCAATCCATCTAAATACCGATAACGAGGGATTTTGGTATCCTGAGGTGGATAAAGACAAATGCATAAATTGTGGTTTGTGTGAAAAAGTATGTCCTCAACTGCATTTTGTCGAGCTCAAACGTAATGAGTTTGAGAAACCTGTATGTTTCGCCGCCATCCATAAAAACGTAGAAACACGTTTTGCCAGTACAACGGGTGGTATGTTTTCTGCTTTAGCAGAACAAATGTACCGTGAAGGCGGCTATGTAGGAGGCGCAATATATCAGGAGGATTGGAGTGTAGCTCATTTTATCAGTAATAATCCCGAGGACTTGAAACGACTGCGCCAGAGCAAATATTCACAGAGTGACACTCGTGGCTTCTATAAAGAAGTAAAACGTTTGTTGGTGACAGGAGAGAAGGTTCTCGTTTGTGGTTCACCTTGTCAAATGGCGGCTTTGCGCAGATTTTTGGGAAAAGATTATCCGTCCCTGATAATAGTTGATTACATTTGCAAGAGTATCACTTCACCTTTATTCTATAAAAAGTATCTCGACTTTTGGGAACGTAAAGCTGGCAGTAAATTAATTTCCTTTAAGTTCAAGGATAAGGAACTTGGTTGGCGCAATCTTGTAAAGAGGTTCGACTTTAAAAATGGTAAAACAATGTATAGTCGTGCTCAAGACAACGATCTATATAGTACTGCCTACCATGGTCATATCGTCAGTCGTCCCTCTTGCTATGATTGTAAATTTAAGGGATTCCCTCGTATAGCTGACATTACAATTGCAGATTTTTGGGGATGTGAAAAAAAAGCGGAGTATAAAGAACTGGATGATAATGCAGGAACCTCTGCGGTTATTGTGAACAATAGTCGAGGACTTGACTTCTTTAAGAAGGTAGAGAAACATATACGTTGCGTGTCTGCCGATATCAACGATATGATTCCAGGAAATCCTGCATTACTTCACTCGGAGAAATACCCGACAGCCAATCGAGCGGATTTCTTTAATGATCTTAATGAGAAGTCAATAGAGGAAGCTGTTGAAAAACACCTTACTTATTTTGGTCAGACGACTGGACATGGTTTCAAACATAAGTTGAGATTATATTTGAGAGTATGGCGTACCGCTTTAAAACACAGCCAATATAAGCCATCTGTGTTTCTTCAGTTTATTAGTCTGAATGTGTTTAGTAAGAATGTAAAAACTGATTGGCTGAACGAAGGTGTCATTTATCCAACACCTTATACTGTCATAGAATTACAGAAGGGTTCTCTTTTGGAACTTCATGGTCCCTTGGTCGTTGGTAGTAAAAAGATAAAAAGATCGCATGAGGAGACTCGTCTTTTATTAGAGCGTGATGCTCGCATGATTGTTAATGAAGATAGTCATTTTGACTATGGTAGTGATGTTGAGGTTTTCTCTAATGCAGAATTAATCATGGGGCACTGTGGTACAAACTATAATTGCACAATTATTTGCGGCAAGCGCATTGAGATGAAGGGACGAGTATCTTTAGGTCGTGATGTCAGTATCCGTGACACAAATGCTCATTTGATAGCCATTGAAGGTTATAAGATATTACGACCAGTAATTATAGAGGATCACGTATGGTTATGCTCGGGTGCTACAATTTGTCCCGGCGTAAAGATTAAAGCAGGAGCAGTTGTTGGAGCAAATTCTTATGTAATTCAGAATGTGCCTGCACATTCATTGGTTAGCGGAAACCCAGCAAAAGTGGTAATGAAAAATATTGCTTGGAAATTGTAATTTGTTATGGAAGAAACAAAATCTCTTACTATACTTATTGTCGGAGGTACAGGAGTTATTAGTACTGCTGTTGCTGCAGAAGCTCATCGTCAAGGTATCGCTGTGACGATGATAAATCGTGGAAAACGTAATCTTCCTTCATGGGCAGAATTGATTAAATGTGATAAAAATGATTATTCTACGATAGCTTTGCATTTAAAGGGAAGACACTTTACTTCAGTAATGGATTTCCTTTGCTATACTGATGAGCAGACTACCGATAGTTTTTATTTTTACTCTCAATATACAGAACAGTATTTTTTTGTTTCCTCCTGTGCGGTGTTTGACAAGACAAAACCGGGAATTAAGACAGAAAACTCACCAAAACCGCTTAAAATATGGAGTTATAGTGTCAACAAATACAAGAGCGAAGAACATCTAAAATCATTAGCCAAAGATAGTAATTGTCATTATACGATTGTTCGTCCGTGTGTTACTTATGGAGATACTCGTATTCCTTATGGAATAATGCCAGATTACGGCTATCATTGGACATTATGTGCACGTATATTAGCTAATAAGCCGATTATTCGTTGGAATGGCGGGACTACACGTACAAATATGATGCGTGTTGAAGACTATGCAGTGGGAATGGTGGGACTTATAGGTAATCCTAAAGCATACGATGAAGATTTTAATATCTGTGGTGATGAAATGCCTTCATTCAATGAAGTAATCGAAGCTATCGAGATAACTTTGAAATGTAAAGCCAAAATAATTGATGTAACTTCGGATTTTTATGCTAAGGAAATGCCAAACAAGAGTGAAGAAATTCTTGGAGGCAGATCAATTGATGCTACAAATAGTAATCAGAAAATTAAGAATACAGTTCCTTCATTCAAACACTCCATCTCGTTAAGAGAAGGTGTAGCCATGACCTTAAAAGCTTATCAAGAGCAAGGTTATCAACATGGTATTGATTGGAGATTTGATGCTGATACTGATCGTATAATCAAGAAATGGTGTAAGAATAATCAAATAGAATATAAGCAGTACAACCTTAATTTCGTGGATTATTTAGGCAACGCAACATTTCAAGATAGGATACTATACTATTTAGAATTCTATAAAGAAAGTTTGATAGTAAAATGGATTCGCCTAGTAAAAAGAACATTGAATCGTTGACAAAGTAATGGAAGATACTTCTTTAAGACAGAAAACGAAGAAGGGGTTATACTGGTCGTTCTTTAATCAGTTCGCCAACTATGCCATGCAGTTTATCGTTGGCATTGTTATGGCACGATTATTGACTCCGTCTGATTATGGAATAACTGCTATTCCTGTCATATTTATGGCGATTGCTAATGTTTTCATTGAAAGTGGATTTAGTTCAGCTTTAGTACGCAAGCAGGAGTTGTCAGAGAAAGATCTTACAACCTCTTTTTTATATAGTTTTGGCGTTGGTGTTTTCTGTTATTTATGTTTGTTCATCTGTGCCCCTTGGATTGCAGATTTTTATGACACGCCTATACTTAAGAAGTTAATTCGAATAACTGCACTAACCTTCTTATGGGCACCGCTAATTACTCCTCAGAATGTTATTTTACAGCGGAAACTTGATTTTAAAACACCTGCTCGAATTTCTATAGTCAATAAGATTGTATCAGCAATTTTAGGTATTTCAGCAGCATATATGGGTTATGGTCTATGGGCGTTAGTTATAGCAAACCTGTCTTCAAGTATCCTCGGACTCATACAAACATGGTTGGTTGTGAAATGGTTTCCTCGTGAAAGATGGTCCAGAGATTCTTTTAAATATCTTTGGGGGTATGGAAATAAAGTTGTCGCATCACAACTCTTAGATACTTTTGTCTCAAATCTTGCACCATTTTTGATTGGAAAATTTGGAGGAGGGACGGTTGATTTAGGTAATTATAATCGTGCAAAAGGTTATGCAGCATTGCCTTCTTCTAATGTAGTCAGCGTTTTAAGTACAGTAACATTCCCTGTATTGAGCAAGATTCAAGATGATGATGAGAAATTGGGACTTAATTATAGAAAAATGATTAGAGTATCTGCATTTCTACTATTCCCTATCATGCTTCTTTTAGCAGCATTGGCTAGACCACTTGTTTTAATTATGATTACAGCGAAATGGGAGGCCTGTGTCATACTTCTTCAATTATTATGCTTTACTTATATTTGGCAACCTATACAAATATTGAATGTGAATCTTTTATATGTTAAAGGACGAACAGATTTGGCTTTGAAACTTAGGATGATTATTAAACCAATTGGTGTGATGATTACAATCCCGACTTTAATATTTGGGGGAATTATCTGGTTTTGTGCAGCAGAAATTTTGATGCAAATTATAGCCCTTACAATGAATACATACTATACGGGAAAGTTAATTAAAGTTGGTTTTTTTATGCAAATGAAAGACATATTGCCTTTTTTTATCTTGTCCCTGTTGATGTTTGTTCTAATTATTATTATAAACAATTATATTGTTAGCTTATATTTACAGGTTCTTTTTGGTGGAGTGTTTGGAATATTATTTTATTGTGGAATTAGTTATTTGCTTAGGTTCGAAGAACTTGATGAAGTAAAATATTTACTTAACTCTAAAAAATAATATGAAAGTTGTATTATTAGCCGGTGGTTTTGGTTCGCGTATAAGTGAAGAAAGCCAATTTAAGCCAAAACCAATGATAGAAATAGGTGGAATGCCTATTTTGTGGCATATCATGAAAGAGTATGCCTATTATGGTCATACCGAGTTTATCATTTGTGCTGGTTATAAGCAAGAGTATATTAAGGATTGGTTTGCTAACTACTTCCTCCATAACTCAGATGTCACCTTCGATTATCGCGATGGTAAGAATGAAATGACTGTGCATCAGACTAATATGGAACCGTGGGAGGTGACAGTAGTAGATACTGGCTATAACACTATGACAGGTGGACGTATCAAGCGCATTCAAAAGTATATCGGAGACGAACCATTTATGCTTACATATGGTGATGGAGTTTGTGATGTGGAGATAAATAAACTCGTAGAATTCCATAAGTCTCATGGGAAGTTAGCTACTTTGACAGCAGTTAAGATGGCACAAGATAAAGGCGTTCTAGATATTGACGAGAGTAATTCGGTTCGTTCATTCCGCGAGAAAAACGCAAGTGATGGTGCACCAATTAATGCTGGCTATATGGTTTTAGAGCCTAAAGTATTTGATTTGCTTGATGGTGACTCATGTATTTTTGAAAAAACAGCATTGGTTAAACTTGCCAGCGAGGGCGAACTGATGTCTTACATCCATGAAGGTTTCTGGCAATGCATGGATAACATTCGTGAAAAGAATATGTTAGAGGATCTTCTGGCACAAGACAAAGCACCGTGGAAAAGATGGGATAGACAAGTTCCTAGTATTGAGGCGCGTAAACGTAACGGACAAATTTAATGAGTCAAATAGATAAAGTTCATATAATTCAGCGTCGTTTAATAGCAGACGATCGCGGATGGTTCTTAAAAGCAATAACAGGAACTGAAGAGGGCATCCCTTCCCATACAGGTGAAGTGTATCTAACAATGGGAAAGCCTGGACAGGGTAAAGGTGGGCACTATCATCCTAAAGCAGTTGAGTGGTTTACTCTAATTGAAGGAAGTGCCGTCCTTAAACTGGAGGATATGGTAACACATGAAAGACGTGATATAGAGATGTCATTGGAAAAAGCTATCACAGTCTTTATTCCCAATAATGTGGCCCATATCGTCGTAAATAATAGTGATAAGAACTTTATCCTCTTGGCTTATACGGACAAACTTTATGACCCTGCTGATACAATTGCATATTCAATCAAATAAGTATATGATAGACAAATATAACGGATTTTATAAAGGCAAGAAAGTCCTTGTAACCGGTCACACCGGTTTCAAAGGCTCTTGGCTCTCCATCTGGCTTCACGAACTGGGAGCAGAGGTGGTTGGCGTTGGACTTGACCCCTATAGCGAGAAAGACAACTTTGTTCTCTCCGGTATTGGTAAGAAGATTAAAGCAGACATCCGTGCTGACATCCGTGATGGGGAGAAGATGAAGGAAATCTTCGCTCAGTACCAACCGGAGATTGTATTCCACCTTGCCGCTCAGCCCTTGGTGCGTCTCAGCTATGAGATACCTGTTGAGACCTACCAGACCAACGTGATGGGTACCATTAACATCATGGAAGCTATTCGAGCGACTGATAGCGTAAAGGTAGGCGTGATGATTACCACCGACAAGTGCTACGATAACAAAGAGCAGATGAGAGGCTATAAAGAGGATGATCCGTTTGGTGGTTACGACCCCTATAGCTCCAGCAAAGGTGCTTGTGAAATAGCCATCCAAAGCTGGCGCAGAAGTTTCTTCAATCCTGAAGATTATGGAAAGAAACATCATGTGAGCCTGGCCAGCGTTCGTGCCGGTAATGTGATAGGTGGTGGCGATTGGGCTAAAGACCGTATCATTCCTGACTGCATCCGTGCTTTAGAAGCAGGAAAACCTATCGAGATACGTTCGCCTAAAGCTGTACGCCCTTGGGAGCATGTGTTGGAACCGCTGAGTGGTTATTTGCTTCTTGCCCAGAAGATGTGGGAGAATCCCACCGGATACTGCGAAGGTTGGAACTTTGGACCGGAGGCTGATTCAGTATCCACTGTTTGGGAAGTTGCTGCAAAGCTGGTTAAGTGTTTTGGAAGGGGAGAACTGAAAGATGTTTCAAATCCTGGTGCCTTACACGAAGCCAACCTATTGATGCTTGACATTACCAAGGCAAAGACACGCTTGGGTTGGAAACCAAGATTGGATGCAAAGCAGACAGCTATTCTGACTTCTGATTGGTACAAGCGATACCAGAAAGAGGATGTATATAGTATCTGTATTGAAGAAATAGATAAATTTTTAAGTTAATGAAAATAGCAATTATAGGTGCTAATGGAATGCTTTCCGTTGCACTTACAAAGTACTTCTATGGTCGACCTGATACGACTGTAGTTGTATATGGGTTGGATGAACCGCAGGGTTACACTTGTGATAGTTTTACAAAGGTTAATCTGGTAACTCAGACCTTGAATTATGAAGATGTTGCCATAGCAGATGTCGTAATCTATTCCTCTGGTGCAGGAGTACAAGCTGCATTAAGTACACCTTCACTCTTAATGTATCAACTTAATGTTTCTGCTCCCATTGCTATTACTTTGGGCTTGAAAAAAGCAGGATTCAAAGGCATTTATGTGTCTTTTGGATCTTATATGGAGATTGGTGTGAATGAAGAGGAAGGAAAAGCCTTTAATGAAGACGAGGTCGTATGCTCTACATTGCCTGTGACCAATGACTATGCTTTATCGAAGCGCTTGTATGGTCGCTATATGCGAGATTTTAAGGCAGATTTTACTACTTATCATTTCATTCTTCCAAATATGTTCTCAGAAGATGATTTGAAACCTGGAACAAGACTTGTTCCTTATACACTCCAGTATTTGCAAGATTATTGTGCAGGTAAGAAGCCTGAAGCACCTAAGTTTAGTGCAGGTACCCAGACACGTCAGTTCATCACTTTGGAGGAGATGATACAAACGGTTGACAAGTCTATTATGGCTCATATACCAAGTGGTCTGTATTGTGTTGGAGGTGGAGAGTTTTTGAGCATTCGCAACCTAATTGAGCGACTTTTCAAGATTTACGATGTTCCTTGTAAAGAGGAATATTTTGGCCAATCAGTGCGTAGAGATGGTGATATTAGAAGTCTCTGTTTAAATGGAGAAAAGTTAAAAAAAGCACTAGATTATTTGCCAATTTCTACAATTGAGGAAATATTCAGAAGATAATCTAACAAAACATATAAAAGTTAAAGAAATATGGATAATAAACCGCTGGTCTCAGTCATAATACCATGTCATAATTCTGCAGCATATATTTATAGGCTAATAGATTCTTTGTTGAGTCAAACATATACAAATATGGAAATAATTGTTGTTGATAATGACTCCAAAGATAATACGGCAGACATCGTAAAAGATTATTTTATTAAACTTGAAAAAAAAGGATATTATACAAAATATATCCATCAGGACGACTTAGGTCCTTCTGCTGCAATGCAAACGGGATTTAAGTACATAAAGGGAAAATATTTGATTATGCCAGATAGTGATGACTATTATTCTGGTCCAACATCTATAGAAACGTTCGTTAACAAGTTTGAGAGTCTACCAGACGAATATGCTATTATCCGGAGTCAACTCCTTTTTATTAATGAAGAGAACATGCAACCGATAGGCATGGCATATGAAAATTTTCCGGAGGACGACCCGGGCACATTGTTTGAAGATTGTTTATATGGTAGAAATGGGTATAATTTTGCTCCGATAGACTATATGGTAAGGGTGTCAGCTCTCCGTGAGATGACGGGATTAAAAATATATAATGCTTACAACACAGGGCAACAGCGACAGATTTGTCTGCCTCTTTACTATAAATATAAGGCATGGACAATTCCTGAACCATTAGTATGTTATTTAGTGAGAAAATCATCAATTAGTCACGGGGAGTATAGTAAATATTCCACAAAAGCACTTCTGTATAAAAAAGCCCCTGAATACATAGACTCTATTTTAGGTTCAATCGAATCAATGCCACAGAAAGAAAAGGATGACTATCGTACTTCTTATCTGCAGCTGAGAGCTAAATCAATAGCAGTATTGGCCTTTGAAACAAGGAACTATAGTGATATTGAAAAATATCTTTCTGACTACAAGAAATATGGAGGTAATCCATGGAAGGTGAGATGTTTTTTTCTGAAAAAACTTTTGAAGCAAATAATAGGCATCTAATAAAATAGCCCCAGCAACGTGGTTATTCAAAGTTGAATATAATGAACATAGGAATACTGACCCTTCCTCTCCATACCAATTATGGAGGAATCCTTCAAGCTTATGCACTCCAAACGGTATTGGAGCGCATGGGGCATGAGGTAGCTGTTCTAAATCAGAATCAAGATCCCATACACTATCCTGCAACGAAGATATGTCTATCATTTATAAAAAGAATAGTGTGGGCTATTTTGCGCAGAAAAATGTCTAAATATTTCAATATTCAGAAAGAGGAGATTGAAATTAAGAAAAGTTATTCTATAATTAATGAAAACACATATACCTTTATAAACAGATACATACATCAATATCTCTATAGGTCTTTGAGTAATGATGTAAAAAGAGACTCTTTTGACTTGTTGATTGTTGGGTCTGACCAAGTATGGAGACCTGCTTATACCCGGAATATAGAAGATATGTTCTTCGGGTTTGCTGCAACTTGGGATGTTCCTAAGTTAGCTTACGCAGCATCCTTTGGTACAGACAGTTGGGAGTATTCTGTAACACAGACAGATAACTGCTCCAAACTTATAAAAAAATTCAAAGCGGTTTCTGTCCGTGAGGAAAGTGGTGTTAAACTATGTCGTGAACATCTTGGAATATCTGCAAGTCATGTGTTAGATCCGACAATGCTGTTGGACAAAGATGATTATAGCAGGTTATTCTCTGTAAATAATGCGGACTCAATTAATAAAACACTTGCCACATATGTGCTTGATTATGATGATAACAAAGTGAGTGCTATTGAAAAATTGTCCAAGGAATTAGAATTAAAGGTTTTGCGCTTAAATTCGAAAGTGGAGGATGCTACCGCAACTATAGAGGAGCGTATACAACCACCAGTTGAATCTTGGCTAGCTGGCTTATGTTATGCAGACTTTGTCATCACAGACAGTTTTCATGCGTGTGTCTTCTGCATTATCTTTCATAAACCCTTCTATGTGTTGGCAAATAGTTATAGAGGTGTGTCTAGAATTGCATCTTTGCTGAAAATATTTGGTTTAGAGAATCGCATGATAACTGATGTTGGCGAATGTAATGTTAAAGAGCGGATAGACTGGAAAAAGATTGACAAGATTAGAGCAAACTGGAAATCTCACAGCTTAACCTTTCTCACAAAGAATATAGTTTAAAAACATGGTTTCTATTATTATTCCTATATATAAAGCAGAGAAATCTATTCGTAGATGTATTGATTCTGTTCTAGCTCAGACATATAAGGATTGGGAACTTGTTCTCGTAGATGACGGATCTCCGGACATCTCTGGGGGGATATGTGACGAGTATGCACAAAAAGACTCACGTATTAGAGTTTTTCACACACCCAATGGTGGTGTATCCAGTGCACGCAACAAGGGACTTGATGAAGCTAATGGGGATAGGATTTGTTTTGTTGATGCTGACGATTGTCTTGAGTCCAACTTCTTGTCAAAGATGTTGGTATTCAGTCATGATTTGGTGGTGTGTGGTTTTCGTAGTCTACAGGGCTTGCAAATAACCCCTGACGATATTGATGTTTCTGGTGAGACTATGGGCGTTTATATACCTAAATTCTTTAATTCCTATTCTGCGCCAGCCCCTTGGGCAAAACTATTCAAGAAAGAGATAATTGACAAGTTCCATATTCGTTTTAATCAAAAACTTAAACTTACAGAGGATACCATCTTTAATCTTGAATATTTATCGTATTGTACGAGTTTACGTCAAATTCCTAATCAGCTTTATGTATATGATGGAATCTGGGGGGGGGGCGGTAAATATGTTCTTTCCTGGGAAGAAGTGGAATATATGTGTGATGTAATGTTTGCTTCCATACATAAACTAGAAGAGGTTTTTAAATGCCAGATAGACACCACTAATATTGCAGTAGGAAGAATAAGGGCGGTGCCAGATTTGTTAGAAAACCATACGTTTGAGGATTGCTATCAACTATTCAGAAGGTATCATCCGTTATACTCGTTCGAAGATTATTTGAGTATTTTGGCTTCTAATCCTGCAGCAACGTACCTTGACTACTATTATAAGCAGTGCTCTATAGGAAAAGGGTGGGAAGCAATAAAAATACTCAAGAAGTTTTCAACTGTTGACTCATCAAAGCTTGATTGTCTTGATAATAGAACTTTGACTTTTTATCGTTTCATAGAATCAAATCAACTTTTCTTAGCGTATTTGTATGCAAGAGCGATATATATAGTAAGAAAATTAAAACACAAGTTATCTTGATTATGCATATCAACTATTTGATTCTTGCCCATAAGAATGTTCAACAGATTGTGCGTCTGGTAAAAGCATTGCAGTCAGATGATTCGTCTGTCTATATCCATCTCGACAAGAAATGGAATATCTCTCCTTCAGATATTGAAATCATTCGCAATGCTACCGATGGACTACATGTCATTAACGAGCGTATATCAACTTTTTTGGATGATTGTTCTCTGGTGCTAGCGTCACTTAGCTTACTGAAGGCTGCCTATACAAAAGGGGAGAAGGGCTATTATATACTTATGTCTGCACAAGATTATCCAATCAAGCCAATTTCAGATTTAAGGTCACTATTCGTCAAAAACTACCCGAAGCCTTATATCGACTGCACACCTTATGATGTCAGCAACTGGATGTACTATAAATATAAGAATAGTGCTCTTTATAATAAAATACTTCATTCTTTCAGTAATTCAGGATGCCCTTTTCTAAAGAAAGTAGAGAGGGTGTTACACAAACGTCATTTTGGGAATCACTATTTTTCTTTATATAAGCATAGCATACGCTATGGGATGAAGTTATATGGTGGTAGTGCATGGTGGGCTTTACCGGATGTGGCAGTTGGCGATATTTTAAGAGATATAGAAAACGATAAGCGTGCTTTCGAGTTGTCACTTAGTACTTACACTCCGGAGGAAACATTCTTTCAGACCTACGTTATGCGTACACGGATTAGCAATCTTGTAGAGATAAACAGTATAACTGAACGTAAACAGAATTGTCTGACTTATGCTAATTTTGAGACACCGACAAAGAAATTTTGTGGGCATCCTTACATCATAACTGCAGATGACTGGAAGTGGTTGAAGAATCGTCCTGAATATATTGCGAGAAAATTTGATATGAGTGTTGATGAAAATGTCTTTGATACTATAGATTCTGAAATAGGGAAATAAATTATAGATGAAAATATTAGACAGGATTTATTCCCTTCTGATTTTTCTGGTGGCAATCCATGTAAAGTCATAAAACAAATGAATAATAATGAAGATAACCGTAGTAACAGTAACATATAACTGTGAGAAAGAGGTAGAGAAGACTATACAGAGTGTGCTTTCTCAGACTTATCCTGATATTGAATACATTATAGTGGACGGTGCCAGCAAGGATGGTACTCTTGATGTGGTGAACAAATATAAAGATCGCATTACAACGATTGTGTCCGAACCAGACCGTGGAGTATATGATGCCATGAATAAGGCTGCTAAACTCGCTACTGGTGAGTGGGTGAATTATATGAATGCTGGCGATACTTTCGTGGATTGCGATACCATCCGGAAACTATTTGATATAGATCTTGAAGGAGTTGGTGTGCTGTTTGGAGATACAATATCTGTCTGTACGAATGGAGAATCTATCCGTATTTACAATCCAAACTTTTGGAAACATAAAATCATGCCAGCATGTCATCAGTCAATATTTGTCAGGGCTGATGTCCTAAAGAAAACGCCATTTAATTTGGACTTTAAAGTATGTGCTGATTGTGAATCATTTGTTCGTATGCGAAAAGAGGGTATAAAATTTAAGTACAATCATGTAGTAGTGGCAAGATACGATGCAACAAATTCTGGTATAAGTAGGAATACAAATACTTATATGAAAGAAATTCTTAGTTTAAGGTATGAAAATCCGATTGTGTATAGAGGTGCTCTATATAAGTATGAGCTAAGATGTCTTTTATCACAAGTTGCTCGTTTTTTTAAAAGAATGTAGTGTTTTTAGTTATATAAATCTTTTAAAGTTATATCGTTATGAGTTTAAAAAAAACAATTAGGTCATCGTATTTGGGAAATTTATTTTCGGGATTTAAACAGTGGTATATTAGCATCTCTTTTAATTATAGAAAAGAGATGGGGTATTGTGATGAGACTGCATCAATAGTGAATCCTATCGTTTTCAAAAACCCCAAAAACATGTATGTCTATGATCATACAATAGTTAGGAGAGCTATAATAATGACACCTGAAGCTAAGTTTATTATGAAACGTTATTCTGGTGCGGCAGAGGGACTTGTCGTGCTTACAGGAAACCACGATAGATTTATAGGACGTTTCTATAGAACTATAAAACAGTCTGAGAAAAAAACTAAAGATCAGGATGTGATTGTTGAAGAAGATTGTCAGTTGGGGGTTAATGTTACTTTGCTGCCAGGAGTTATTGTACGTAGAGGAACAACTGTAGCAGCAGGTGCAGTGGTAACCAAACCAACTGCTCCATATAGTGTATATGGTGGAATTCCCGCTAAACATTTAAAATTCTATTGGAATATTGATCAGATTTTGGAGCATGAGTCCATGTTGTATCCAGAAGAAGAAAGATACACTAGGGAACAATTGGAGATGTTTTTCAAGATGTATCAAAAGTGATTCTAAGAATATGGAAACATTTCTGATAAGCAAATACCGTATGGAACTGATGGGTGTAGCAACTATAGGTATCCTTATGTGTCATGCTGTAGGAAACCATGTCTCCTTTCCATATCCAGTAAGTTATGCTTTTTCTATTGGCCAGATTGGGAACTCGTTATTTATGCTATTGTCTGGATTCGGATTGTATTATTCTTTAAGCAAGGCAGAATCTAATAAAACAAGTATATTGGCTTGGTATAAAAGGAGGTATGCGAGAATCCTAATTCCTTATATTCTGTGGTATGTAGTTCATTTCATACGGGCATGTAATACTCCTAATACTGATTGGGTTCAGTTTTTATTTGGCTTTTCCTTAATTAAATTTTGGTTCTATGGTGGTGGTGCATGGTTCCTCTCTGTTCTGATACCACTGTATGCTTTATCACCATGGATTAAAAAGTTGCTTACTTTCCAAGATATGGTTGGGCGCAATGTAATTATGGTATCTTGCGTTTTAACTATAGCAAGTTTCTTCCATTGTAGTAATCCTTTTTTTGAGCATGTCCTAAGAGCAATGCCACATTTTGAAGCTTTTTTTCTCGGAATGGCTTTCGCTTATTACTCCATTGGGGGGGGCAGAATAAAAGCTCCCATTTTGTTGAGTTACGGGATAGTTCTTATGATATCCTTTTTTACAATTAATAGAGATTTTGCTAATTTTTATCTTTCTTGTTGTTTGATAGTACTGCCACTTCTTTTATGGTGTTTAGAACATAATAATATGAATACAAAAATATTAAGATGGTTAGGAAGAATATCATTAGAGTCTTATTTAACAAATGGTGCACTTCCTCATTATGTGGCAATGATACCATGGTGCATGTTATCGTTCAATTTGAATTATGGCAATTATTTAGGTTATAGTATAGTTATTATTGGTGGCTTGTTGTGGGCCTGGGGCTTACATGTGGTCTCTCAATGGATATTATCGAAAATATAATTTAGTGCATAGTTATTTGATGAAAAGAATACTCATAATAACAGGGACTTTTGAGATTGGTGGTTCTCGCACCAGTCTTTGTTCCTTACTCTCTGTATTAGATCCAAAGACGGTTGAGGTCGATGTTTTTGCAAGAGAACATGTTGGACCATTGAAAGATAATATGCAAAATTGTAGATTATTGCCTGAAAGCATTTGGTTGAGTCATCGTATCATCGAAGGAAATATAGCAAGTAAGTGTATTTGTAAATTATTGTATCTTCTCAGAGGAATACTACAGATAATAGGTATAGATTTATTTAGACTCTACAACTGGGTTGGTGGTAAAATAATTGATTCCGATAAATACGATGCCGTAATAGGATTTGATGAAACACTTCCGAGATTTGTTAGCTCTATACCAGCAAAGAAACGTATTACATGGCTCCACTGCGATTATAGAAGGCATATAAATGGAGGTGATGAAACAGCATATCTCAATAAAATAGATAAGATAGTATGTGTCTCAAAATTTGCAGAGGATACGCTCCTTGAAGTCTGTCCTCAATACAATAATAAAACAGTAGTCATACACAATGCTATCAATATTGAGAACATTACAGCAAAAAGTATGCTTTCTAACCCGGATGTTGACAAGTTGTTCGAAGATGACAAGAAGTTTACGCTAATCTCAATAGGAAGGTTGGATCCTGTAAAACAGTTTGAAAAGATACCTGCTCTTGCATTCGAAGTAAAACGCCTTCTTAATGGAACGCATAAGTTTCAATGGTTGATAATAGGTGGCGGAAATGATAGAGTGAAAATAAATATTGAAAATGAAATCGAAAAATATGGAGTCTGCGGTGAGGTAAAACTTTTGGGTATGCAGTCTAATCCATACCCTTATTTGGTAAAATCTAACCTTTATGTTTGTACTTCATCTTCAGAAACTTTTTCATATACAATTCACGAAGGGCTTGCACTTAGGATTCCATTTTTATGCAATACCTTCCCAAGTGCATCTGAATCCGTACATGTGGGGCAGGAAGGTTTTATTCTATCATTAGAAGAAATGCCAATGAAGATAGTAGAACAGATAAAGCATCCCTTAAAGATAAAGGAGTGTATCATCAGCAATGATAAGATATTAAATGATTTTTACAATTTGATATAAAATATATGGATGTATATATTTTTGTAGTTATTTTTACCTTTATTTTTTGTTCTCAAATAAAAGTGCAAAATGGAGACCGAAAAGCATATCTAGAAAAGATAATTTGGTGCTTTTTGCCAATATTTATTTATGGAGCTTTGCGTGAAAATTTTGGAATTGATTATCCAGAATATAAATACAATTATGAGTTATTACATGGTAATGCTCAGTTTATTGATGAAGATGATCATGCGGAAATTGGCTTTCAGTGGCTGAATGTTATGATTCCATCATGGCGATTACTTGTAATGTTGGTATCAACCATGGTGATAAGTGGTTTCGCTTTATTATATTATAAATATGTGGAGCCAAGAATGCTCATGTTGGCATTATTTTTTACAATGTTTGACCCCGGCCGATGCTTTTTCTTGAGTTTTGTGGCAATGAGAAATGGACTTGTTATTGCTGGATTTCTTTTGTGTACACCATTGATTGTTAAGCGTCGGTATCATATTTTATTGCCTATAGTCTTTTTATTGTCTTTATTGCATACTAGTGCGTTAATATTTATACCTCTTGCTATCCTTGCAGGTCAGAATTTTTCTATTACAAAAAAAGAAATATGGTTATGGCTTGGCGCATCTGTTGTATTCTCATTGATGTCTGTTACTAGCATTATTAATTTAGCATTACCATTAATGTCAGGTGAGTTATTTGAAAGTTATCGAATTCACTATATGAATGCTGATAATCACAGCTCATTATTGGTTTGTACCGCTAATGCAATCTCAATGTTCGTAATCCTTAAGTGGGCTTATAAACAAAGGTGTATTCTGACTCCTGCACAAAATGTTATATGGAGATTGGCAATGCTTTTTCTCATTAGTCCTTTCTTGGGCGTTTTAGGGCGAACTAGAATGGTCTATTTTTATATTCCATTCTATATTATTACCTTGACGTATCTGATTCAAGATGGATGGACTAGTAAGTCCTTTAAAAATAATTTCTTATTTCTTGTAAGTGCTGTTATGCTATATTATACAGTATTTGTATGGATGGGAAGTAAATATTTTGTATTTTGGCATTATCAGTCAATATTCAGTGATTTGTAAAAAATCGGTCAATTATAACAATGAATATTTTATATATAGGGAGTTTTCGCCTACCATGCTTTGATGCTGCAGCGTCTCGTGTCTTAAATGTGGCAAGAGCACTTAGGGCTGGGGGGCATTGTGTGAGTTTTATCAGTTGGGGCGGGAAACAACGTTCCGAAGATTTAAACACAAACGGAGAATATGTATATGATGGTTTCCCGTATGTAATTACTGATGAAATTGATTTCAATGGTGGTGTGTTTGGTAAACTTAAAGGTTGGATTAAACAAGGTTCAAGGACAAAAGAGATATTAAAGGAAAGACTTGGTAAATATGACGCTATCATAGCTTATAACTGTAGCATAATCAGGTGGCTCATTCCTTTTTGTAAAAAGAATGGAGTTAAATTAGTAACAGATATTACAGAATGGTATGAATACAACGAACTGAAACCTATTATGTGGCCTGGTTATGCGTGGGATATGTGTTATTACCAAAAGAGAGTTAAGAATAAGATTGTTATAAGTCAGTATCTAAACAAGTATTATTCATCTTCCCATAATGTAGTAATTCCAGCAACATGTGATGCATCCGAAGGAAAATGGCAAAAAGGGAAAGATAAGTTTGAAGAATTATCTGCCTCTTTTGATGGTATTACTCTGATATATGCCGGCAATCCAGCCCGTAAGGATGCTGTACATTATGTGATTAAAGCGGTCAATACTTTAGCAAACGAAGGCGCTAAGATAAGATTCTTGATTGTCGGTATAACCAAAGAACAATATGTTGAAAGATATAAAAAAATGCTGAAGGGGATAGAACTGGATGATGCCATTAAATTCTTGGGGCGGGTTTCGCAGGATGAAGTCCCTTCGTACTATGCACTTTCTGATTATATGGTATTGTTAAGGGAGCCAAATCGCAAAAGTAATGCTGGCTTCCCTACCAAGTTTTCAGAGAGCTTTATCAGTGGTACGCCTGTGATTGCCAATATTACCAGCGACCTTGGAAACTACCTAAAAGATGGTGAAACAGGGTTTGTCGTACCCAAGCCAAGTGAAGAAGCTATCTATCAAACTCTAAAAGAAAAAGTGCTTTCACTGAGCAAAAACGATATAAAAAGAATTAAAAGTAATGTCAAGGAGATTGCAAAACAATTAGATTGTCACTCATTCGTAGAACCCTTGCGTATCTTTATGTCGAACTTGAAATAGATATTATGGCAAAACTTTTATTATCTTGCGATGACTATGTGTTCCGTTGCAATGGGAAATACTATGCCCGGACTCAGGAAAAATACGATTTCTATCAACGCTACTTGCGTGTGTTTGATAAGTTACGGTTAGTTACCCGATGTGTGGATGAAAAACAATTGGGGAAAAGTCGTGTGTCCTTAGATGATTCAAGGATTGAGTTTGTACCAATGCCTTTCTTTAGTGGTCCTTTGCAATACGCAAAGGCATACTATAAAATATATAAGCAGCTAAAGGGCATAACAGATGGGTGCGATGCCGCTATCCTGCGTTTACCTTCAACGATAGCACAGAGGGTATGTACAAAGGTGATGAAATCAGGCATACCATACGCCACAGAACTGGTGTTTGACGCGAATGATGCCATGGATAATGCAACAAATCCTATAGAGCGTTTGCTTTGGAGTAATATTCACCGACAGATGGTCAATGCCTGTAACCATGCTGATGGTGTTGCATGCGTCACTGAACATTATCTGCAAAAACACTATTCGAGCCAAAAACTTGATGCATTCTTTGGTCATTATTCTTCATTGGCTCTTGACAAATCATTCTATACAGGGGCTCGTCATTTTCCTATTGGAAAGGAAATCTCTATCGCTCATGTATGCACACAAGTTCAGTTTAAAGGACGAAAAGGGTATAATGAAGTTATTGAGGCTATTGCAAAGCTAAAGAAAAGAGGAGTGGATGTATCGGTCAATTTTGCAGGCCCCGATTATCATGATGGAATAAGTAAGCTGACAAATCTAGCTCAGACATTAGGTGTAGGAGACAGAATACATTTCATAGGTGGCGTTAGTCGTACTCAGCTAAGCGAATATCTAGAGAAATCGGATATTTATGTAATGCCCACCTGGGCTGAGGGTTTACCACGCGTGATTATTGAGGCTATGGCAAAGGGCTTACCTTGTATCACTACCCCTGTTAGCGGTAATCCCGAATTAGTTGAAGAACATTTTCTTGTGCCTTATTATGATACTGATACTTTAGCTGACCGTATTGAGGAACTGACCAAAGATGTTTCGTTATATGAAAAGACGAGTCGAGTCAATTTCGAACGTAGTAAAAAATATGAAGCATCACTATTAGAAGCTCGACGAGATGATTTTTATCATAATTTGATGGATAAAATAAAATGAATCTGATTAGAGGAAAAGTAATAAGAGAATCAATTTTTGCCCCAATAATCTGTAAAGGATATTGGCTTAAAGATTCGATTGATCATTACAAGATACTTGATTCAAAATATGCCTTCTTTTCTCGCTTTACCTTAACTCGTCGTTTCCTTCGTGCAGAAATCACAGGACTTTACACTTTGCCTAATGGTGACCGTTTAGCCATTGCCAAGAAGGGGATTTATCTGCAAAAACATGGACAAGGTGATTTCGAAAAAAGTCTTAAGATTCCTCGTGGTTCAAAGCCTCTAAACCTATGCCTTGCTCCATCTGGCAATATCTACTTCGGAGAGTATTTCCAAAACATGGAAAAGCAGGCTGTAAATATCTACTGCTCTAAGGATAACGGACAAAGTTGGCATATCGCATATTCTTTTCAAGAAGGTAACATCAATCATATTCACGGCTTATTCTTCGACAAATATACAAATAGAATTTGGGTAGCGACTGGCGATAGAGAGAATGAGTGCATCATAGGATATACGGAGGATGAATTCAAGACATTTGTGGAGGTGTTTCGAGGAGGCCAAGAATATCGTACATGCCAGTTTTTCTTTTATAAAGATTTCATTGTATTTGGTACGGATACCCAATATGAGCAGAATGTAATCAAAAAATTTGACCGTAAGACACTAGAAATAGAAGAACTTCAGAAAGTACAAGGGTCGGTGATTAAAGGTGGTCAGGTGGGTGATGTGGCGTTTATATCCACTACTGTTGAACCATCAAAGGTCAATACTGATCGATATGCCCATCTTTGGATAACAAAGGATGGCTTGAATTGGGAGGAACGGTATAAAGCAAAGAAAGATTGGCTACCTGCAACTTTATTCCAGTTTGGTACCTTTGAGTTTCCACAATATTATGGTATTGAGAAGCTGGAACGCTTGTATTTCAGTGGACGAGCATTAAAAGGTCTAGATGGAAAGACTACGTACATAGACTTGGTTTAAGAGTTTAAAAGGTTTAAGGGTTTTAGAAAATGAAAATACTATTAGTAACACAATATTTTTACCCAGAGGTATTCAAGAGTAATGATCTTGCTTTTGAACTGGTGAAGCGTGGGCATCAGGTGGATGCGCTTGTGGGTATTCCAAACTATCCAGAAGGAAAGTATTTTAAGGGATATGGGATATTCAAAAAACGTCACGAAGTAGTGAATGGGGTGAATGTGTATCGTGTATTTCAGACTCCAAGAGGGCGGGGTGGATGGCGGTTGCCGGTGAATTACTTCTCTTTTGTAGTTAGTGGTTGTCTGTGGGTACTGTTTAAGTTCGCATGGAAAAAGAAATATGATTGTATCATCGGACACGAACCATCACCTATATTCCAGGCTTATCCTGCTCTGCTATTGAGAAAACTGCGTAAGACTCCATTCTATTACTGGATAATGGACTTATGGCCGGATGCCATGAAGTCTGGTGGTGGAGTGAAGAATGAGAAAGTACTCCACTTTGTGGATAAGTTGGTTATGGGAATATACAGACATACGGATAAAATACTAATAACGAGTGAACGATTCCGTGATGCGATATCTGCAAAAGGTGATTTTGCAGATAAGATTATCTATTTCCCAAATTGGAGCGATGATATTATGGAGATGGATGACAACTATGAAATACCCCAACTGCCAAATGGCTTCAAGATAATGATTGCGGGTAATCTTGGAAAATCGCAGAATCTTGAAGCTGTGACGGAAGTGATGCTGGGATTGAAAGATGTTCCTGAAGTGAAGTGGGTGTTTGTCGGTGGTGGTTCTCGCAGGGAATGGCTAGAAAATGTCATAAAAGAGAATGGGCTCGAGGATAGGGCGGTATGTTTAGGCCAGTACCCATTTAAAGCCATGCCTGCATTTTATAAACAAGCAGATGCGATGTTGGTGACACTACGTGCTGGATTCCCTCATTTGGAAGCCGTTGTTCCAGCCCGTTTACAGTCCTATATGTCAGCCGGAAGACCAGTGTTGGCTATGATAGGTTGTGGTGGAGCAGACATTATTGAGGAAAGTCAGTGTGGTTATGCTGTTCCAGCTGGTGACTCAAAGGCTTTGATAGATATCATTAAGAATAAAGTCTTGACAAACCGGGAATCTTTCAAGAAGATGGGGGAGAACGGAAGAGATTTTTATATGAAACATTATAGATTGAATGACTGCATTGATAATCTTGAGAAGATTATTGGTGCTAGATGTTAATTGCAATGGAAAAGAAAAAATTAAGTACAACGTTCAAGCTGCTGAGGGCTTTAGGTTTCAACTACTCAGAGGAGGAATACGGTGATGTAAGTCTCGGGCGGGTCGTCTGGCAGTTCTTCCATAACATACGTCAGAAGCATCGTCAGAACATGATGGATTGGGCCATCTTGGAACCGTTTGCTCCGAGAAAGTTGCGTCCAAGGCTGATGCGCAAAATGGGATGTCATGTTGGTGAAGGTTGTTTTATTGGTGACCATGTTCGTATTGATCAGGGGCATGCGGATATGATTACGCTTGAAGATGGTGTAAGTGTGGCTAGTGGTACCAGATTACTCTGTCATCAAAGAGATTTTAAAGACTATTTTGTAGGGAGCGACTATAATAAATTAGGTTATATCGTGAAACCGATTGTGCTGAAAAAAGGTTGCCTAGTAGGTATGGAGAGTTTTGTTATGCCTGGAGTAACCATAGGAGAGGGCGCAATTGTTGGTGCCGGTTCGCTTGTTACGAAAGATATACCAGCATGGACTATTGCTGCAGGAAGGCCTGCGAAGGTGTTAAAGGAAATACCACGTAGAGATTCAGAGGTTTAAGAGCTCAAGTTGTATAAGCAGTTCAAGTCTTAAAAACTTTGAGTTAAGAACTGTAGGACTAGCAATAACCTTAGCGTTAATGAAAACAAATTAAAGTATCATACAATGAACATACTTGTGACTGGGTCTGCTGGAATGATAGGCAGCTATGTGGTAAAAGGCCTGATTGAAAAAGGTCATACGGTTATTGGGATTGACCGGAGGGAAAACGATAACGTTAACCCTAACGATAACAGTTTGACGCAGGTTGTTCTGGATCTTGCTTCTAAGGAAGATGTGAACAAAGTATTTGAAGAGAACAAAATAGACCGTTGTATTCATCTGGCAGCCTTAGCGCATACGGCAGGAATGAAGAACCTTACATGGGAGGTTTATTATAAGATTAATGTAGAATGTGCAGAAAATGTATTTGGAGCTTGTGCAAAGCATAATGTTCCGGTGTTATTTATCAGCACAGTAGATGCCATTGGAATGGTGAGGGGACTGGTTACTCCTGATACTGAGTTAAACCCAATCTCCAATTATGGTAAGAGTAAGGCATTGGCTGAAGGCCGACTGAAGGATATCTGCAAAGTATGGAATATATATCGATTCTCGCCAGTTTACACGCCCGAAGTAAAGAGAGATATTGAAAAACGCTATTATCTCAAATACCCCAATTGGGCATATAGGATTGGTAACGGAGAAAAGTTTGAAGTGCTAAACGTCACAGGGGCAGTGGCTGCTATGGTAGAATGGGTGGATAAGGATGTGGATAATACTATTCATGTGATAAAAGACCAAGAACTGCTCGATATTAATAATTTGATTAAGGCAGAAAAGGCAGAGGGTAGAGCTACTCATGTCCTGTGGTTCCCGAGATGGATGGTACAGTGTGGCTATTATGTAATTAGATTAGTTTTTGGAAAAAGTAATAAAACGTATTTGGTGTTCAAGGCTCTTTGGCCATTTAGAACAATTTGATGGCTCGTATATCTTTGACAATGAAAACAGAGGAAATACTTCTAAAATTGACTAGACTTGGATTAGGCCATTACAGTAAATTGCAAGCAGATGATATTGATTGGATTACTGTAAAAGTCCTATCTGACAGACAAGGACTTACAGCTATTATTTTAGATGGAATAGAGAGCCTTCCTAAAGAAAATCGTCCTCATCAATTGTTTCTCCTCAACTGGATCGGTGAGATGATGCAAAACTATGAGGCGAGGTATGCAGAGTATGAAAAAGCTATTAGTTCGTTAGCAGAATTCTACAATCAGCATGGATTAAAGATGATGGTGCTGAAAGGGTATGCTTGTAGCCTTGACTGGTCAAAGTCTAATCATAGGCCTTGTGGAGATATCGATATTTGGCAATTTGGGCAACAAAAAGAGGCAGATGCAGCCCTATATTCTTCGTTAAAGAGTTCTTCAGCTAGCGAATCGGCAAAGCCGATTACCAATGTTCATGAGTTTAAGATAGATAATAGTCATCACCATCATACTGTATTCTACTGGAATGATTTTATGGTGGAAAACCACTACGACTTTATTAATGTTTATCATCATAAGGCCAATGTGGAGTTGGAGAAGATTTTCAAGGAGCTCGGGAAAGATGACAGCCATTTTGTTGTATTGAATAATGAAAAAGTGTATTTACCTTCCCCCAATCTGCATGCACTGTTCCTTCTGAAGCATATTATGAATGATTTTACCTCTTTTTCAATGTCTTTGAGACAGTTGATAGACTGGGGCTTTTTTGTGGAGAAACATGGAAAAGAGGTGGATTGGGAATGGCTGATGGGTATTTTGAAGAAGTTCCATATGATGGATTTCTATAACACTATCAATGCAATCTGTGTGGAGGATTTGGGATTTGAGGTATGCATTTTTCCGACAGTTCGGTTCAATCCAGATCTGAAAGAAAAGGTGTTGAATGATATTTTGTATCCCCAATATTCGTCGAGCGAGCCTTCTTCCTTAATTCCCAGGTTGGTATATAAATACCGCCGCTGGCAAGGAAATGCTTGGAAGCAAGAATTATGCTATAGCGAAAGCAGATGGTCTGCCTTTTGGAGTGGAGTATGGGGACACTTGCTGAAACCTAAAACTATATGAAGTATCTGAAAAACTGTGCGGGAGTTCAGGACTACAAAGTAGAGTTCACTTTCAGCTGGAATAATGATTTTTATTAAGGAAATTAAAGTGAGCGAAAAGGTAAGCGCATAAATATATACCTTGAGCAACTCGAATATTTTGAACTTTATAGAAAAATGTATAGATTTATAAAACGATTTTTTGACTTTATATGTGCCATGACTGGCATTATTGGCACCTCGCCTATTTGGCTGTTTTCAATCATCCTGACAGAGCTGAGTGATCCCGGGCCGTTGTTTTACTTTGCAAAACGTGTAGGTAAAGACAATAAAGAGTTCAAAATGTGGAAATTCCGCTCTATGCGAGTAGCAAAAGGTGCTAATGAGGCATCGCTACGCCCTGACCAAGATCGTATCTTCTGGTGGGGTAAGATTATGCGTAGGCTTAAGATAGATGAATTACCCCAGCTGATAAACATTCTAAATGGAACCATGTCGGTTGTTGGACCAAGACCTGCAGCTGTTGACCAAGTTGAGATAACTCGTGGTGGAGAAAATGCTATTGCTGCGACAGTGCCTTGTGGATTGACAAGTCAATCAAGTCTGTGGGATTACATATATGGCGACCAATTCCCAGATGAAGAAGAATACAACGAGAAGGTGCTTCCCATCCGCCTGAAGCTGGATGTGTATTATGTAAAGCACGCGAGCTTTTTCGGTGACATCAAACTGATTATTTGGACGGTGTTAGCCATCCTTTACACAGCCGTGGGCAAGTATCCACAATGGATGCATGATAAGTTGGTGGGGTACTCGAAGATGGCATGATTTAACGATAACGATAACGCTGACGATAACTAAGGGCTGTAGAGCTAAAGATAACGCTGACGATAACGATAATCGAATAGTTTAATGGCTAAGAGTTAAGGGTTGTAGAGCTAACGAAAACGAGAAAAATACAACTAAAGAATATGAAATACTTAATCGTAGTGGCGCACCCGGATGATGAGGTGCTGGGTGCAGGTGCATCAATTTGGAAATGGGCACACAAAGGTGACCAGGTGGATGTGTGCATTATGTGCACAGAGGCGAAGGCGCGTGCGTTCCGTCCGGATGACAAGGAGCTGGATGATGACACGCATGCGGCATTGAAGTATATCGGTGTGAACAAGGAATATGAGGGGACTTTCCCGAACATCGAGATGAACACTGTGCCGCATCTGCAGTTGGTGCAGTTCATCGAAAGTGCCATCAAGGAGAGTGAGCCGGACATCATCATCACGCATCATCCTGCGGACACGAATAACGACCACCTGCAGACGTCGATGGCGTGCCAGGAGGCAATACGTCTGTTCCAGCGCAGGCCGGAGGTGAAGCGTGTGAAGGAGTTCTGGTATATGGAGGTGCCCAGTTGCACGGAGTGGAAGATTAACAATGCCATGCAGACGTTCAATCCCAACTGCTTTGTTGAAGTGGGGAAAGAGGGCGTAGATGCCAAGATAAAGGCTTTGGGCATGTATCGTGGTGTGATGCGACCTTATCCGCATCCCCGTTCAGCAGAATATATCGCTGGCCTTGCTGCTGTGCGTGGCAGTCAGTGGGGCGTAAACTACGCCGAGGCGTTTGAAGTGGTACTAAGAGTGTATTGATGATGAATATTTCACAAGCAATACTTGATGATCTTACGGCTAAGGCAAAGGAATCGCCAAGGCTTCGCATGAATCTTGACTTGCGTGACTCTGCTGAGGATACTTCTCAGAGGATGTTGAATGCAATAGAACCTGGCTCACCATTGCCTATTCACAGACACCAGAAAACTTCGGAAACTGTTGTTTGTTTGCGAGGTAGATTAGTGGAAGAATACTATGATGACTTAGAGAGAACTTGCACTGAACGCATAGAACTCTCGCCCAATGGTCCTATCATGGCATTGAATATCCCTGCAGGACAGTGGCACACGGTACAGTCTCTGGAATCCGGCACAGTCATTCTGGAAATGAAAGATGGGAAGTATGAACCGATTCAGGACTGCGATGTCCTAAAGATGTAAGATGGCTGTTGTATGATGGCTGAAGTACGAAATATAAAATAACGAATATAACAATTTAAACATTAAGAATATTATGTCAGTATTTAAAGACAAAGTCCTCCTGATTACTGGAGGCACAGGTAGTTTTGGTAATGCAGTGTTGAACCGTTTTCTTCGCACTGACATCGGGGAGATACGTATCTTTTCGCGTGATGAGAAGAAGCAGGACGATATGCGTCATGACTTCCAGGCACGTATGCCTGAGGTGGCAAACAAGATTAAGTTCTACATTGGTGACGTGCGTAACAAGAGCACACTGAAATACGCCATGAAGGGTGTGGATTATGTATTCCATGCTGCAGCCCTGAAGCAGGTGCCCAGCTGTGAGTTCTTCCCGATGGAGGCTGTGAAGACGAATGTGATTGGTACGGACAACACGCTGGATGCAGCTATTGATGCTGGTGTGAAGTGCGTGATATGCTTGAGCACAGATAAGGCTGCATATCCCATCAACGCAATGGGTATTACCAAGGCCATTGAGGAGAAGATAGCTGTGGCTAAGAGCCGTCTGAGTGGTGACACGAAGATTTGCTGCACACGTTACGGTAATGTGATGTGCAGCCGTGGTTCTGTGATTCCTCTCTGGATTGATCAGATTCGTAAGGGTAATCCTATCACCATCACTGAACCCAGCATGACGCGCTTCATTATGTCGCTTGAAGAGGCTGTGGATTTGGTGCTCTTCGCTTTTGAGAATGGTAAGAATGGTGATATCCTCGTGCAGAAAGCGCCTGCTTGCACTATTCAGACCCAGGCTGAGGCTGTGGTGGATCTCTTTAAGCATCAGGCTCCTAATGAACCGGAGATTCGCGTGATTGGTATCCGTCATGGTGAGAAGATGTATGAGACACTGCTCACCAAGGAGGAGGCAGCCAAGGCTATTGATATGGGTAATTTCTATGCAGTGCCTGCTGATAACCGCGACTTGAACTACGACAAGTACTTCAAGGAGGGTGACGTGAAGCGTGCATTGATAGATGAGTTCAATTCGAATAATACGAGGATCCTGAATCTGGAGGAGACGAAGGAGAAGATTGCGAGTCTCCAGTACATTCAGAATGAGTTGAATGGTATTCCTAATCTTGTTTAATTGGGATTCCGTAAATATTGAAAAACTCTAAAAATGCGAAAATTAAAAGCGGTAGTTTCTTACTGATGATATGTTGCTATAACCTAAGTGCTATTGTGAGCGAGTTCCCATCACACTTTTGTCATATCAACCTTTGCCAACAGCAAAGCAATCTCTAACAGGATTGTCATCAGTTAGAATCAGTTTTCGAAGCTTTCGCTATTTATGGACGCTTTCGGAATTAAAGCATAAGAGACGAAAATGGCTATAATATACAAAGAAGAGTCTGCAAAGATAATTGGAGCTATATTTGAGGTTCATAAACGTCTCGGTGTAGGGCTGCTCGAAAAGGTGTATCAAGAGGCTCTGGCCATTGAGTTAAAACACCGAAACATTCCTTTCGAACGCGAAAAGAGGTTTGATGTTTACTACAGAGACCAAAAACTCGATGCACAATACATAGCAGACTTTGTGTGCTATGACAAGATAATTGTCGAGCTGAAGGCTGTGAGCGAACTTACTGACGTTCACAAGGCTCAGGTTCGTAATTATCTTTCGATAACCAACTATGAGTTGGGTATATTGTGTAACTTTAACGAACTGTATATGGAACCTGTGCGAGTTCTCAATAGTAATATTCGAGAGTAGTTTGGATCCCGAAAAAGCACGAAAAGACGAAAATAACAAAAATAAATATGTAGATTCTTACTGATGATATGTTGTTATTATTGAGAATCACTCTGAAAGTTCACTTTCAAGATGATTCAAAACAATATCAACCTTTATTCTGAATAAAGCAGACCATAGTCTGTCATCAGAAAGAATCATTTTAGGGAATTTAGTTGTTTTAGGATATTTTCGGAATAAAAAGATAATAATTATAGGAATAAAAAACAGAAAATAATGGCTGAATTTAAGAATAACGGAAAACTGAAGCTGCTGATAATCGTGGGTACAAGACCGGAGATTATCCGCCTTGCCGCAGTGATTAACAAGTGCCGTCAGTACTTTGACTGTCTGCTGGCACATACTGGTCAGAATTATGACTATAACCTGAATGGGGTGTTCTTCAAAGATTTGAAGTTGGCTGATCCTGATATCTACATGGAGGCTGTGGGTGATGACCTCGGCAGCACGATGGGTAACATCATTGACAAATCATATAAGGTGATGGTTGAGACCAAGCCTGATGCAGTGCTGGTATTGGGCGATACCAATAGCTGCCTGAGCGTAATTGGTGCTAAGCGTCTGCATATTCCTATCTTCCACATGGAGGCTGGCAACCGCTGCAAGGACGAGTGTCTGCCTGAGGAAACAAACCGCCGCATTGTGGATATCATTTCTGATGTGAACATGGCTTACAGCGAGCACGCCCGCAGGTATTTGGCTGATACTGGCCTTCCTAAGGAGCGTACTTACGTGACCGGTAGTCCTATGGCTGAGGTGCTTCATCAGAACCTTGCAGAGATTGAAGCAAGTGACATCCACAAGCGTCTTGGTTTGGAGAAGGGCAAGTACATTCTGCTCTCTGCGCACCGTGAAGAGAATATCGATACTGAGAAGAATTTTATGAGTCTCTTCACCGCTATCAATAAGATGGCAGAGAAGTATGATATGCCTATTCTCTACAGTTGTCATCCTCGTTCTCGCAAACGTTTGGAACAGTCTGGCTTCAAACTCGACAAGCGTGTCATTCAACACGAGCCTCTGGGCTTCCACGATTACAACTGCCTTCAGATGAACGCGTTTGCCGTGGTTTCTGACTCTGGTACTCTGCCTGAAGAGAGTTCATTCTTCACTTCTGTCGGTCATCCATTCCCTGCTATCTGCATCCGTACCTCTACAGAACGTCCTGAGGCTATCGATAAGGCATGCTTCATCATTGCTGGCATCGATGAAAAGTCATTGCTTCAAGCTGTAGATACTGCAGTGACATTGAACCAGAATGGTGACTACGGAATCCCCGTTCCTGACTATATCGAGGAGAATGTCTCTACCAAAGTAGTCAAGATTATCCAGAGTTACGTGGGTATTGTAAACAAAATGGTCTGGAGGAAGGAATTGTAATAGTTTAAGGAGTTTAAAGGTTTAAGAAGTTTAAGATGGCTGCAGTAAGAGACTTTGAAGAACTTTCAATCTTCCAGAAAGCACGTGAGCTTTCAAAGAAGATTTATCCTGTTACAAATAGGGAAGGGTTCAAGTCCGATTATCGCTTTGTTCAGCAGATTAGAGCAGCGGCAGGTTCCATCATGGATAATATTGCTGAAGGGTTCGAAAGAACTGGCAATAAAGAATTCTTGAACTTCTTATATATCGCTAAAGGTTCTTGTGGTGAAGTACGCTCTCAGCTGATAAGAGCAAATGATATTGGCTATTTGACTCCAGAAGAGTACGAAGAACTCTATTCTGATTGTAGAAAACTCTCAGCCTCTATCATGAACTTTATTAAGGAGATAAAAACGAGCGACTTGACGGGTGCTAAGTTTAAAGAGTTTAATGGTTCAAAAGTTCAAGAGGACTAGCGCAAAGAGCCTTAAACATCTTAAACCCTTTGAACATCTTAAACCTTTAAACCACCGCTTTTGCGGCTTAAACCCTTAAACTCTTAAACATCTTAAACGCTTTAAACTTTTCATGATATGAAAATTTTAGTAACTGGCGCGAAAGGTTTTGTGGGGAGAAATCTCTGTGCTAACCTGCGCAATATACAAGAAGGTAAGGACAGGAGGTTTCCTGAACTGAAGATTGAAGAGATTTTCGAGTACGACATTGATACTGACCCAGTGTTGTTGGATGAGTACTGCAAGAATGCCGATTTTGTGTTCAATCTGGCTGGTGTAAACCGTCCACAGAACCAGGAGGAGTTTATGCAGGGCAACTTTGGGTTTGCCAGTACATTGCTGGACACGCTGAAGAAGCATAAGAATACCTGCCCAGTGATGCTGTCAAGCTCTCAACAGGCTTCTCTTACTGGTCGCTTTGGGAATAGTGAGTATGGACGTTCGAAGAAGGCTGGGGAAGACTTGTTCCTCGACTATGAACGCGATTTTCTTAAGGGTCAAGAATTAGAGAATTTAAGAATTAACTCGCAGACCACGGAAAACACTGATGGAACGGATAAGGATTTCTCTAATTCTCAAAATCTTGATAATAAAGGTTTGAGACCAAGGGTCTTAATCTACCGCTTCCCCAACCTCTTTGGTAAGTGGTGTCGTCCAAACTACAATAGTGCTGTGGCAACATTCTGCAATGCATTTGCTAACGACCTGCCTTATACAGTCAACGATCCAAGCGTAGAACTGGAATTGCTGTATATTGATGATTTGGTGGATGAGATGATTGCCTGCCTGAAAGGTGAAGAACACAGATGCGAATTCGATGGTCTCGAAATTATACCGACCCCGAATGATAATACAACCACGGATTCAACTGATAACCCGGATAAAAAAACATCCGTTCAATCCGAGCAATCCGTGGTCAAAATAGGGCGTTATTGTTACTGTCCAGTAACTCATAAGATAACATTAGGTGAAATCGTTGATCTGCTTCAGTCGTTCACAGAACAGCCTAAGACGCTGATGATTCCTGAGATTCCTTCAGGCTCGTTTGCTAAGAAACTGTACAGTACATACCTGAGCTATCTGCCCAAGGAAAAGGTGGCATTCCCCTTAAAAATGAATGTGGATGACCGTGGCTCGTTTACAGAGTTGGTTCATACCCTCAATGCTGGTCAGGTGAGCATCAATATCTCCAAGCCCGGTATCACCAAAGGTCAGCACTGGCATAACACCAAGTGGGAGTTCTTCATTGTGGTGGCTGGTCATGGCTTGATTCAGGAGCGTAAGTTGGGTACAGACGAAATAATCGAGTTTGAGGTAAGTGGTGACAATATCCAGTGCATACACATGCTGCCCGGTTATACGCATAATATCATCAACCTGTCGGAAACAGAAAATCTGGTTACAGTGATGTACTGCAACGAGGTATTTGATCCCAACAAACCAGATACGTACTTTGAACCAGTATAAGAACGACCACGAATCTCACTAATCAACACGAATTTATGACAATTGACAATTGATAATTGACAGTTAGCTATTCCGTAAACATCGAAAAGAACAAAAACATCGAAAACCCCATGCCAGGATTAAAGTGCTATGCAGCACTATTGATATAATCTATCTATTTTTTCTTAAAAACAAGCTTTTAGATAAAAATACCTATCTTATATCTTAATCCTCTTTCAGAGTATTTTAATACTGTTATGGAAAAAACCTGCTCTCTGAGCAGAAAAAGCAAACTTTGCACCTAGACGATAACTAAATAATGAAGATAATTGATGCTACATTGTTAGATAAAGTTTCTGTGGAAGCGCAAGCTTCACCAAGGTTAAGAATGCGCTCGGTTTACCGCTTTGCTTGCAAAGAACTATAATTTTCATCAGAGCCTTGATGATAAATGTCATCGCTTTTTGAATGCTGTTGAGCCTGGAACGGAAGTGCCTATCCACAAGCATCCAACAAAGGATGAGACATTCGTGATTCTACGAGGGAAGGTGCGGGTGACTACGCGTAGGGATGATGGCTCGATTATCGAGGATGTGGTGCTATGTACGGATGAAGGTCGGTATGGCGTGAATATTCCGAAAGGGGTGTGGCATACGATTGAGGCCTTGGAGCCCAATAGCGTGATATTTGAGTGCAAGGAGGGGCCGTTCTCAAGACTCGCAAGCTCGAATGAGCGACAAGGTCGAGCGTGTACCGCATGAGGAGGAAGGCGTACTAAAACGCTAACGATAACCTTGACGATAACCTTAACCTTAACGATAACCTTAACGGAGAGGTCACACAGAAATCACGGAGATCGCAGATGTTCTTTTTCGAACACGGATAGTTCGATAGAGCTCACTTCGAGTGGCACGGATTAAACGGATATTTCAGATTTATGAATGCATTTGATAGTATAGTTGCTAAGAAACCCCGTGAAAACGCTGGCGCGATGGCAGGCAACTGATTTGCCTACCAGCTTGACTGGGGGTTAAAGCGCCTCCTTGAATTAGAGGAGGATGGCAAACCATATACTGTCATATTCGATTATCAAGATGATATTCTGGTTTTAGATTCTGACGAATATCCGCAATATATAGACTTCTACCAAGTAAAGACTAATACTGCTGCTGCTGGGTGGAGAAAGAAATGGAGAATAACGAACTGTATCTTGAGATAGTGATACCTTGACGTTGACCTTGGTGCAATGATTAACGATCATAACATACAGGCTTTCTTTGCTTTATTACGAGTAGGGCTGTGGGGGAACGGAAATCTGGACTTGCTGATTGACGGAACCACAGACTGGCAGGAGGTATATCGACTTGCTACCGAACAATCAGTTCTAGGACTTGTACTCGCTGGGTTAGAGCGTTCTGACGTAAAGCCTCCTCGGGTTTTGCTACTGCAGTGGATTCGTAAGGTGCTGATGATAGAGCAGCGGAATAAGAAGATGAATGCCTTTGTGACTAATCTTATAGAAAAACTGCGAAGGAATGATATCTATGCTATTCTCGTAAAAGGGCAAGGAATAGCACAATGTTATGAGAAAACATTATGGAGATCTTTTGGTGATGTTGATTTGTTCTTGAGTGATGAAAATTACCAAAAAGCGAAAGAACTTCTGCTTCCATTAGGTAAAATAACAGAACCAGAAGAAGTTGCGAAAAAACATTTCGCAATGGACATCGAAGGTTGGGCTGTGGAACTTCATGGAACTCTAAAAAGTGGATTGTCGTCTAGAGTAGACAAAGTATTAGTTAGATTACAAGAGGATACTTTCTATGATGGTCAGGTGCGTTTGTGGACGAACGGACAAACGCAGATATTCTTACTGAAAGCAGAAAATGATGCTTTCTATGTATTTACTCATATTCTGCAGCATTTTTATAAAGAGGGCGTTGGACTGAGGCAGATTTGTGATTGGTGCAGACTGATGTGGACGTATAGGGACTCATTGAACTACGGATTATTGAAGAAACGAATAAGACGAGCAGGACTGATGAGCGAATGGAAAGCATTCTATAATCTGGCAAGCAGATACCTTGGTATGCCAGATTTGGGTTCTCAAGACTCGCAAGCTCGAATGAGCGACCAGAGGTCGAGCGTAAGGTTGACTGGCGTCGAGTCTGCTACGTCACGACATAGCTCAAACAAGTTTGGCTCTGCTCATGACTCAATCGCAGACTTCATGGTTTGTGATTCACGGTATGACAAGAAGGCAGACCGGATAATGGAGTTTATACTGAAGTCTGGCAATATGGGGCACAATCGAGATATGAGTCATTTCAGCAAGTATCCATATCTCATAAGAAAGTGTGTCTCCATGGGCAGGCGAATTGGTGACTTGATAAATCATGCAAGGATCTTCCCGCTGGACTCCCTAAGGTTCTTCCCAAGGATTATGTTCAATGGAATTATATCTGCCGTAAAAGGGGAATAGGCGGCAAGCCGCACGTTAACCTTGACCTTAACGATAACTAAGTAATGAAAATAATTGATACTACATTGTTAGATAAGGTTTCTGCAGAAGCGAAGGAGTCACCAAGGCTGAGGATGCGCTCGGTTTACCGCTTTGCTTGCAAAGAATTATAACTTCTTAAGACCTTCTTAAGACTCGCGATGTTCGAATAAGCGGCAGAGCTCGAGCGTCATCAGAGCCTTGAGGATAAGTGCCACAATTATGGTTAATGGTTCAAGGTTCATGGTTCATGATTGATTAACGGTTCATGGCAACTAAGGTTGAGATACATCGTCATCCAACGAAGGATGAGACGTACTGATGGTTCATGGTTCACTGTTAATGGTGATGGGACGATTATTGAGGATGTTATACTCTGTGCAGAAGAAGGTCGATATGGCGTGAATATTCCGAAAGGCGTGTGGCATACGATAGATTGCCTTGAGGAGAATTCTGTAATCTTTGAGTGCAAGGAGGGGCCGTTCGTGGAGCACGAAGAAGATGGAATCTTAGAATTTCCAAAGAAATGAAGAAAGTGTTGAAGGCGATTTGGCAATACTGTAGTTCCTTCTTCCGGTCGCAAAGAAGACCGAAAGTAGAAAACGCTATAGAATCGCTGGATAAGGGACGAAAGGAGTGGCCAGATATGCAAATTGATAAGATCATAACAGACTACTTGTCTGCCAAAGATACCGATTATGCCATTATGATAGATGGAGAATGGGGAGCAGGAAAATCTTGGTATTGGGAGAATGTGCTAACTGAGCAAATAAAGAAACTACCAACAAAAGACAATTCTGCAGAAAAACCATCATATTATAAAGTAGCAAAGATTTCTTTGTTTGGAATTAGTTCTGTTGACGATTTGCGAATAAAGATATTTGAAGAGACCAACAGCTTCTTTGCTAACAAGAAAGTTAAGGCAGGTGCTAAACTTACGGGACTATTCGTTAATAAAGTTGCCGGCATATTTAATGTCAGTGAAACAAATGCGAAGGACCTATCGAACTTGTTGGAGGTGTTTTCTGTAAATCTGGATCATTATGTTTTATGCTTTGATGATCTTGAACGAATTAAGCCTTCATTGCTCTTAGAATTGTTAGGGTATATCAACACATTGGTAGAGCAAAACAAAGTGAAGGTGGTCTTTATCTGTAATGATAGCGAATTGGAACAGATAGACTATCGTAAATACAAAGAGAAGATAGTTCGCTTCACACATACCATTAAATCTGATATTGCGAAGATGGTAGTGGAATTTGCGAAGGAAAGAAATGATGATTATTCCAAATACCTGATTGAGAAGAAAGACTTTATTGCCTATGTATTTCAAAAGGGTAACTGTAGCAACCTTCGTACACTGAAGTTCAACCTTGATATCTATGAGCAAGTCTATAGTATGATTGTGGAAACAATGCGACCATACAAGGAACAACAAGTGAATGCAATTGCAGATTACATGTTGCTACTGAGTATTGTTTATTCGATTGAGTATAGAAGGGATAATGATGAAATCAAACTGAAGAGCTTGGCTGAGATAAGTAAGAACTGGAGTTATCAGCTAGATACCTTGGATAGTTTGAGAAAACAATCAGAAAAATATTCTGACGAACAGAAACCACAGGAAAATAAAAGTGAAAAAGAAAAGATTCTCGACTATCAACGAAACATAAGGAAGTGCTATTTTACTAACAGTTATATTTACGGCAGTAGTATGCCGATGATTGATTTTCTATTGACAGGATATTGCGATGAGGGCTCAATGAGAGCAAATATCCTGAGTATAGCTGCTGAGATTAAACGATATGAGACATCAGAAGAGAAACAATTGTATCAGAATCTGACACAGTTTTGGGATACAGATGATGATGTGATGGCGAATGCGGTGAAAAAAACTCTGGAAAAGGTTAAAGAAGGGAGTTTCTTGCTACAAGACTATCCTCTTTTTTTTCTAATCTTGCAACGCCTTCATAAATTAGGTTTTATAGAATTGAAGATGTCTGTGCCAGAGTTGCAAGAGTTATTTGATTCTGCTATCTCAAAGAGTAAGAATAGTCATTTTATTGAAGGGCTTGATGCATATTACTATCAAAGTGATGATGTGAGCACCCCAGAATTTGAGTTGTTAGTCAACAAAGTAAGGGCGATTAATGCACATAACAACCAAAAGAATCTCACTGCAGAATTTGAGAGAATCGTATTGAACACAAGTTCTTCAGAAAGTCTGGATAATTACGAACATGTACTTACGTATTTGTTTAAGAACATTGAAGCAGAACGTTTCTTTAGATTGTTTATTTCATACCATAACTATCGCAAACGTGACTACTGGAATTTCTTCGATAAGAGATATGATAGTAGGGATTGTTTTGATTTAGATAGAGAGTTTATTGATAATCTTTGGAGCATATTAAGTGATTATCTATCTGATAAATCTATAGAGGCATCAGGAACCCGAAAGTATTGTTCAAAGATACATGAACTGTTGGATAAAAAGGCAAAACAGTTTGGAGAAAAATTTGAATGAGGTAGGAGGAACGTTGGATTAAGAGGTACAATGAGGTCAAGAGTAGGAAGATTGAGTTGATGATGCCGAAGTTGACGAAGATGGTGGAGAGTGAGATAGAGGGATGTAATGTAGAACATAAATTTGAAACAAGAATCAAAAAGAGTTATTCATGGCGAATGAAAGAGGTATACAAATGAAAGAGTACTGGATAAGGTTCTTATTGTTTCTAAAGAATCTTCCGGCGACAATTAAAGAATCATTTATATGGTTTTTAATGACTTATGCTTTTCCACTTGTTCAAATTTTTATTATTTGGGGAATAAAGCAAGATAATTTTGAGTGGTCGCTTGAGATTATGAAAATTGTGCTTGTTACGAATGCATCACTGTACACATCTATATTGATGGTAGTGAATAACCAGAGAAAAGATAAGCGGGTGGTGAACATTTTAACTATACTTACTTACATTTTTACAATAGTATTGTTTGCCATTGCAATGGTTGAGATAACAAAGAATATGAGCATCTTCTCACTAGCGGTTTATCAATATGGAACTATTGCAACATTCTCTTTGGCCTTGGTCTTTGGTCTGATAAGTAAATATGATGAGGTGAAGGCAAATAGTGTAGAACTGGCTAATAGTGGAATGCGAAAATCGGAGACTAGTATTAATGGACAAAAAATAGATATATGAATACCATCAAATTGAAAGTAATTCAAGTTAAGCAGCCGATCTCTTCGCTATATATAGCCAAGATAGGTTATGCAGATCTATGGTCAATGTCGAAAGTTGATAGACGTCACATAACCAATGACGATGAGGTGTTGGGTATTCAGCGAGAACTGAAAACAGAAAAGGTTAAGCAGATTCAGAAATATCTGACGACAAAATACGCCACATTTCCCAATTCTATTATAGTAAATGTGTCAAGTAAGCATATTGTAAGTCGGAATGATGAAGAACTGGTGCTAAGGGCCTCAGAAGATACGTTTACTATCATTGACGGCCAACATCGTCTTGCCGGATTTAAAGATTATGATAGGAACGAGTTTGAGCTTATTTTGACTATTTTTGTGGATTTGGAAATCCCTCTACAAGCAGAAATTTTTTCCACGATCAATTCAGAACAAACTAAAGTTGATCCATCCTTAAACATAAACCTTGTCTTGAATGATAAGTTATTTACACCAAGAAAGATGGTGGTGGAGATAGCTCAATCTTTTAATTATGATACAGAATCACCATGGCACAAACAAATAAAGCTATTAAGTGCCAGGAATGATGGAATGATATCTTTGGCCTCTTTTTCAAGACCGTTATTCGATTTAACATATGCAGAAAAGGATTGGTATCTTATCAAGAATGAGCTGCAATCATGCAAAGAGAGTTTCCCTTTATTTGATGATTTTATGTATGATGAGCATCGCTACATATTCTGGGGTTTTTACAAGAATAGAGATTCTGCGTCTGTTTATAAAATCCTATGGAATTATTTTACAGCTTTAAAAAATATTTTTGAGATTGACTGGCTTAATTCCGAATCAATACTGAATAAGACGACAGGATATAATGCTATGATGCGTTTATTTAAGGATATTGTACCAATAGGATTACAAGAGCATAAGTTTTCTTACGATTTCTTTTTTGAGTTGTTAAAACCAATAAAAGATTTAGACGGAGTTGTTACTGCTGAAAACTATGGCTCATCGGGCCTTTATTCCACAAGTCAACTTTATGGGGACTTCCGTGATAGACTGAAAAATAGGCTCCCAAACAAAGACATACATATGAAATAATAAGTATAAGGCGTAAGTAAAAGAGTATAACATACGTTCACTATGGGACAAATATCTCTTACAAAAGAAATTAAGCAGAAGGTATATCAGCAACTTAAAGATTTGAAAATCATTGATTATGTTGTTGGCTATGGCCGCTTTATGGATATACTTTCTTCAATTTGGGATGTTTATTCCATACCAAGGAAAGAGGATCATCGTTATGTGCATTATGGAGATGAGGTACAGCAGCATTTTATCAATAATAATGACTGGAATACAGACAGGATATTTGTATCGGATTTAAAGATATATGACGATGATGCTAAATTTGAACAGTTCGTAATCGGAATACTGAACGAATGTGGTAATGCTGAACTGAGTATTCAGAATGCAATCAATGAGTTGTTAGCATACCTGCATGAGCAGAAATTGGATATTTCTACTGTCGAGGAGAATGGGAAGAGAATATTCCTGGAGTTTATTACCCTTAGTGAGGCGTACTCTGATATAAAAGAGAATGACATTCCAATATTTGTAGTAAAGGCTAGGGGACATACACAATATGGTAGTTTTCAAACTTCACCATCTGTTTTTCCCAGTGTACAGCTCGTTTATGATGACGGATGGAATGACTATGGTTATTATACTCGCTTTGTGATGTATTATTACAGGGCTCAAGGCGACTATGCTTTCATTGGTGATGTCCGAATATTAAAAGGTGAAAATTCAGATACGTTTGATGCAATAGAGAAAACTTTCACGACATTAGGTCAAGACAGTTGTTCTTTAGGGTTTGACAAAGATTACTATGTAAACATGCACAACTGTCTGGGCGAGCAGAAATGGCCCATACTGAAAGCTATGAGGGATGTGGCATGCTACCCGCTGTTGAGAAGTCAGTTTGAGAACAATGAGATCTACTACACATCACTATTGCGTGACGAAGGGCGCGACATGTTGGAATATGGCATCTATTATGCTATGGGGCGAAGTCTTCAGGATAGCTTCGGTTTTCAGTATAGATTCAAGCCAGAGTATTCTGAGCAACGTTACCCTATTACGTTTGATTTTACCCCAGGCCGCAAGAATGACTACCTCAAAATATATGGTATAATAGGTGAGAATGGAGTGGGTAAGACTACTTTTCTGCGAAAGTTACCTAAAGCGTTATCAAGGAGAAATCAAGAGGACTTTGAGGGACAACTGCCCTTATACAGTAAGATTATAGCGGTATCTTTTTCTCCTTTTGACATCTTTGCAGACCTAAAACCCTCACCATGGTTCAACTATGTATATTGTGGCTTGATGGACGAGACGGGCAAGGTAAAAGGTGTTTCGGAGTTGAGAAAGGCATTGATAGAACAGTTTGCGCGTATCAATGAACAATCATTAGGGAATGACTGGAAAGAGACCATGGAAGAAGTGATGGACAATGAAGAACTATGCCTTCTTTCAGAAGTAGATGACGATATGAAGGTTGTTCTAAAAAATGACTTCACTGTTGACATTCTGATGAAGTTCAGTTCGGGGCAACGAAACATGCTTCTGTCTATGTCGTCCATTATATCGAATATCGGACCTCACAGCCTGCTGTTGATAGACGAGCCAGAGCAACATATGCATCCCAATGGAATAACAGCCATTATGAGAAGTTTGTTCTTTTTGGTGAGAAAATTTAATTCATACGCTATTATAACAACTCATTCGCCGCTGGTTATAAGGGAACTGGTTGGAGACAGGGTGTATGTTATGCGCAGAAGCGGCAAGACTCTGGACATATCAAAAATCCCCATTGAAAGTTTTGGAGAAGATGTGTCTGTACTGATAGACAGGATTTTTGATAACTACAGCCAACAGAAGAAATTTGCAAACTTTATCGACCAGTGGGCGAAAGAAAGAAATGCAACGTTTGAGACGATTGCAGAAAAAATAGAAAACAATGGTATACCACTGAGCTTAAACGCCAAGCTATATATACGAGAGGCACTCATAAAACAAAGAAGAGAAAGGGATGAGGAAGCTTAAGGCTATTGATACAAGTTGCGAAGAGTTTGCAAAGGAAATTATCTCAGATACAGCAGAGCGGCTTCAGCCAGTATATACAGCGATTCAAGGAAAACTGAAGAATCTGCACGATGACTATGATGATAAGTTTCTGCATGACAACTTGCAGAATGTAAATAAGTCAGGTTTAAGCTCTGGTGAACTTAACCGATACGGGAAACTGTACAAAGCAGACTGTGAGGCTATACAAAAACTGAAATTTCAGGTATTAAGGAATGAAATTGGAATCTATGATGACGTTTGCCCCATATGCGGCATAGGTCCAGCGAATACCATTGATCATTTTGTGCCAGAAGGTGACTATCCTGAATATTGTGTACATCCAAGAAATCTGATACCACTATGTAATGATTGTAATGGCCCCAAGAGGACATTGCTTAAGACCGACACGAACGAAAGGGCATTGTGGAATAACTATTTGGATGAAAGTCCTAATAGACAGTTTCTGTTTTGTGACGTTGCTATGATAGAAGACATGCCTAGGGCAAGTTTTTATATTGATAACAGAAATGGTGTTGACAAGCAGGTATATTCTCGTATTGAGCGTACTTTTGAGCGAATGCATATTCTTGAACACTACAATAGTTCAAGTAGTGGGAAAGCATATTATTATTTAAAGGTGTTAGCAAGTCACGAAATCTATAGCGAGGAAGAGGTAGTATCGTGGCTGAGAGATGAGATTACAGGAAAAGATGTCAATGACTTTGTGGCTGTATATCTTGATGCCTTGATAACATCTACAGAGTGTATGAAATGGATTTTGGACAAGCTTTCAGAGCTGCACTCAATGATGGCGTAATAAACGAATGAGTATGATAGTTAAATGTTTATTTGATAGAGTAGTCTCGTTGCTTGGACTGCTGATACTGTGGCCAGTATTGCTGATTGTGGCGGTACTGGTGAAAATAAAAATGCCAGGTGGCCCAGCGTTCTTTGTGCAGAAACGTGTGGGAAAGGACGGGAAGTTGTTCAATTGCCACAAATTTAGGACTATGACCGTGAAGCATAATGGCAGCACAGTGTCTGTGGCGGGGATAGCCGTATAACTCCGTTTGGCGCTAAATTGCGCCACTACAAGCTGGATGAACTTCCTGGTTTGTGGGATGTGCTCATTGGCAACATGAGCTTTGTGGGGCCAGGGGAATGCTAAAGCAACACAATTGAAGCCATTAAAGAAAGAGGCTTTAAGGTTGAAAGATGTAGATATGGATCGCTACTGGTTGTTCTGTTATGAAGCATTGTCATTTGGTAATCTTAAAGGCGAATGGAGAGCGTTGAAACAGGCTGGAGTTTCTTTTATTAAGGCGGGACTTATATGAATTTATCAACAGAACAATCAGAAATCAACGAGATGTCAGAACAACTGGAGAAGTTCTCTGCTCTTGTGGATTTGTATAACGATGGTAGGGCAGACAAGGATATATTCATGTCAGAACTATCCCGTTTTGAGAGTATTGATTGGACGAAAGAGAATATGTTCAACCAGTTGCTGGCATATAATGCATTGGGGGCGGCATACGGAAACTTAAAGTATAAGAATCTAGACTCCACTAAGGCTTACTACGACAACGAGTACATATACAAAGAGATAAGCTATTATCACAATTTGCATTGTGTGGTTTCTCGCGTTAAGAAGGAGCAATGGGCAGCATTGTATTGGACTGCATTTAAACATTGGTGTAAAGCATATTTGAATTTGGCCAATGCATACGATCATGTGGGGCGCTTCTGCGAGGCGCAACAGTATTACAGGTTGGCTGCTATGGATGAAGAGAATAAAAAAATGGTTGAGATAAACCAAGGTTATTCGTATGCAAATATGCACGCTTTTTGGACAGAAGAGGAACCATGGATAGTAAGAAAAGCTCAGATACTGATGTGGAAACACCCCAAAGAATTCGTAAGGACTGCACCAGCGCTTATGAATAAGGTCTGTGGGTGCCCAGTTCCATCGTTAGATGCACCTATGGCTGATTTCTCAAAAATGAAAGATGGTGACTATCAGTGCTGGGTAAACCAAAATCTTTTGCGTATAAATAGATACTGCGATTTGGAACCAGCGTCAATGTTGTCAGTTGCAGATAATGTAAAACTTCAGCATATTTGTGACACACAAGAGAAACGAGAGCTTTTCGAGACTTCTTTTTCAGAAATAAAGAACACCTTTATAGAAACGCGACGGCTTACTTTCTTAGCGATATATGGTAGCGGAGAATTGAATGTGGAGCTGATAAAAATGACCTACAAAAACTTCTATTCTATACTTGATAAGATAGCTGTTTTTCTTCAAGCGTATCTGGAACTGCCGCTGCAGGTTCATCAAGTGGATTTTGCAACGATATGGACGGAAAAAAAGAGTAATCGTATCAGACAGGAATTTCTGGCCCATCCTCAAAATTTATCATTGTTGGCTTTGTATAATATTAAACTTGATGTTTATGGAAGTAGGTCTTTTGATTATGTGATAGACGAACAGACTAAGGATTTGCAGCGGATACGCAACTTTATTGAGCATAAGGTGATAGTCATCAGGGATGGTGAAATGACATATGA